>JANWVM010000006.1 GCA_025056115.1 Gloeomargarita sp. SKYG116 | reverse complement strand
TTACAGATGCAGGAGGAGACGTCATTGTTTCCAACATACCCCAGTGCTGGCAGTTTAGCAGGAGCAACGGCAAATGTCTATGATTCGCACTTTAACGTAAAATAGGGGACATTTCGATTGTAGGACACTGTATAGGCAAGATGATTCGCCGTCAGTATGCAAGGTTCATTGCCCTCGGTTTGACCATGACAATGACTTTTGGGTGGGGCAACCGGCTAGGGGGGGCGACTGGCTTGTATACAGTCGTGGATGAATTCGGGCGGGGCCGATACCAGGTACAGCCTCACCAGGTATTCCAAGACCAATCCCTGCCAATTGGAACGGTCAATTTCGACCCCCATGCTTTGTTAATCGTGCTGATCAATACCCGCCGTTATTTCCGGGAATACGGAGACCAGGATAAGGTGGTACAACGCTCTGGGGTGTTGGGGGCTTTGGGAATTCAGGTCAGCGATGTGACGCAAACTTTAGATTTTTTAATTGATGTGCTACTTGAGGACCTAACCCAGGCGCGCCCTTTGCGTTTACAAAATCCCGATTTTTTACGTCAACATTTTCGAGTTCTGGGCTGGCAGGCCTATCGTCCCGAAGGCAACCGTTTGCCACAACTGCGTTTAACCAAGTATGCCGTATTTCGTCATCAAGGTCGCCGCCGACCGCAGGGGGATTATGTGCATGCGCTGTACCAAATCAAGGACGAGTGGGTAGCCGATGAGTTTTACAAGAAATACACCAAACAGGATGTTTTAGCTGGCGCTTTTGCCCCTGGTCGCCCCGACGCCCACAAAGTGCAACCGCTGGTGTACCTGACGCGGGCTGGTTTGGAAGAAGCGCTATTGCAGGGCACAATTTTGGTGCAATTTCCTGACCGCACAACCGGCTACTTCAATGTGGACCGGAACAATGGCATTGCTTTTGTACCGGGCGTTTCCCCTTGGGAGCAACAACGGTACTGGTACTTTCGAGAGGTGGATGCCATTCGCGGTTACGGCCAGACGGTGGAGAGTAAAATTGCAATCCAGCCGGGGGTAACGTTGGCCGGCGATGTGTGGAATGTCGGTTTGGGCCGGGTGGTGTTGCTGGAGCAGGGACCGGGACAGTGGTTATTGGGGGTTATTGCCGACACGGGCGGCGCCTTCTCAGCCAATTTGGCCCAGTTGGATTACCTGGCGGGGATTTTTACCAACCGGCAAGAATTTTGGACCTACAACCGGCGCTTGCCCGAGTACGCAGCCGCCTATGTACTGGTTAAGGCGAATAAAGGACTAAAATAAGCTAGCAAACCAGCGTTGCTGCAAGTGCTGTGGTTTATAAAGCGGGGTCACCGGCTTACCTGCTGCGGCTGGGACCAGCGGGACAACCTGAAGAGCGATATGTGCTAATTGGTAGCGGTCCATGGTCCGTAGGACGCAGTGACCAATCCGCCATTATTCTCGGCAGCCCCTGGGTTTCCCGCATGCATGCTTTAATCCAGCGAGCCGGTGAACAAGAGTTCTATGTTATTGACCTGGGTAGTCGCAACGGTACCTTCGTCAACGGGCAGCGTGTGATGGCACCGGTGCAATTGCAAGACGGGGATAGGGTCACGTTTGGACAGATTCACCTGCAATTTACCTACCAAACCGACCGTCCTGACACTCCTGACCCATTCGCCCCTGGTGTTTCCGACCGCACCACGTCGGTGATGAAAACCCGCTGTTTAATGACGGTCGTCGTGCTAAACATAAGTAATTTCAAGGCTTTGGTTGAACAAATTCCTGAGCCGCTTGTGGCACAAGTGGTGGGGACTTGGTTTCGGCTGGTGGGGGAGATTCTCCAGCGCTATGGCTCCCAGGTGGACAAGTATGTCGAGGATGCGGTGATGGCGGTGTGGTTTCATCCCCAAAATGAACCTCGGCCAGCGGATTGGCTGCGCATTTTACGAGCAATTTGGGGTATTCAACGCACAACCAGTAACCTGCACTTGCAGTACATGCTGCCGTTTCCCTTGCGCCTGGGGACGGGGATCAATACGGGCTACGCCATGGTGGGTCATAGCGGCAGCGGCCAGCGCCCTGAGTACGTTGCCCTCGGTGATACGGTAAGTAGGGCGTTCCAATTGGATGCAGCCACAAAGACGCTGGGGTTGGACGTGCTAGTGGGGGAAAACACCTATGATTGTCTAAGCAAAGCCAATTTGGCGGATTGGCTGACTCCTACTGAGGTGGCATTCCCATACCAACCCAAGCTGGTAACCGTGTGGGGAAGTACCTACGACCACTTACGCACATTTCTTTACAATCATGGGGCGGTAGAGACGCCAACTCACCGTGCTCATCGTGATGGTCGGGGGTTTGTGTAGGATAGAATCAATGGCGCTAGGACTGAGGCATGGGGCACTGGCGGAGGGGGTCAGGGGATGAGCGTTAGAGGGCAAGACCCCTGGATCGGTCGTTTACTGGCGAAACGTTATAAGCTGCAAGCGATTGTGGGCCGCGGCAGTATGGGTAAAGTCTATCAAGCTGCCGATACGGTCTTAGGGGGTGTGCCAGTGGCGGTGAAATTTCTGTCCCAGACGTTGTTAGACGAAAAAAGTAAAGAACGCTTCGCCAGTGAAGCCCGCGCCTGCGCCCTATTGGGAAACAAAAGTATTCACATTGTGCGGGTGATGGACTATGGGGTGGATGACCAGAGTGAGTTGCCCTTTTATGTGATGGAGTATCTGCAAGGGGAAAGCCTACGGGAAATGATCGATGTGCATCCCCTGTCGCTGGAACAGTTCGTTCCTCTCGCCCAGCAAATCGCGCGGGGGTTGCAGGCCGCTCACCTGGGAATCGAGGTAGATGGCCAAATCTGGAGCGTGATTCACCGGGACATTAAACCCAGCAATATCTTTGTGGTGCGCGACCCCGGGCTAGGGATGCTGGTGAAAATTCTGGACTTCGGCATTGCCAAATTCGTCAATGAAAATCCAGAAAGCAATCAAACGTCTCACTTTACTGGCACGCTGGCTTATTGTTCCCCAGAGCAACTCGAAGGCCGCAGTCTTGACCAGCGCTCTGATATTTACAGCTTTGGGGTGATGATGTTTGAAATGCTCACGGGTCAGGTGCCCATCCAAGCCCCCATCGAATCCATCGGCGCCTGGTATCGCGCTCACCATCTGCAAGCGCCTCCCTCACTCCAGTCCATCAACCCCCAACTACCCAAGAACCCCGAACTGGAGCGTTTGATTCAACATTGCCTGGCTAAAGACCCGCAAGACCGACCGGCCAACATGGGGGAAGTCATCCAGGCCCTCGACCGGGTGGAACAAAGTTTGCGTCCGCCTGTAGTCATCCCGAGTACCACGCCGGCTGACCACACCCTCCATCCCCAGGTGGCAACCGGGCCAAGCGTAGAACGGACGGCTGACGCCTGGGAACTCCTCAGCTGGCCTAAAGACAAACCGGTTCAAAAAATTGTTTTCCCCAAGCGCATTCCCGTGGGTTCGTCTTACATCCCCAGTCTCTGGGCGATGCTGCCCCAAGCGGAAATCAATCAACGGGTGTTGAATCGCTGTTACAACCAGTTCATCTTTACGCCGGCGCCCCATCCAATGGTGTTGTGGATTACCGCCCTGTACCAAGTGAATCAAGAACCGCGCTGGCTACCTTGTTATTTGGACTTGCGCCGCCCAGAGGGTCAGGAGATTTGCCGCTGCCTAGCGGAAATCGGGCACTATTACCTATTGCTGTTCAGCCTGGAGGAACCAGGGAAATTTCGCCATCGCCTAGAGGTATCCATTGCAACGGCTCAACGCCCGCTACTGCAGGAATGGGCTGACCAGGGACAACTTTCGCGGCTGGCGCCTGCTCCCGATTTGAGTAAAGAACTCCTGCGCCGGGAATACGAACGGCTCAAGCCCCAGATTCTTGCCCGCCTTTCCCAACAAGTACAACTCTCCTAAGTCCCTTGAAACAACCAAGCACATCCCCCGATGGCCAATGCCACCCCTAGCCACGCCCGGCGGCTCACCCGTTCACTAAACCCCCAGGCCAGCAGCAAGGCAAACAGGGGACTCGTGCTACTGAGGGTTTGGGCAATCCCTGCCGGCGCCCACTTCAACGCCGTCTGTTGCAACCAAATCCCGGCGTAGGTACTCAAAAAAGCAGTGCCCCCAATGCTCAGGAGCCAGGCCGGTTGTTTACGAATGGCCCACCAACCTCTGGCGCACACGGGCTGTCGCAATCCCCAACTCAACACCAGCACCCCCGCTGTTAACCGAATTGTCGTGCTCCACAGGGGCGTGATCGGGGAAGCAATCAAGGCCCAGCGTGATAACACCACCCCCGTCGCTTGGGAAAACGAAAACAGGAGTCCCCACGCCAACCCCGGCCACAGATGAAATTTTTCTCGCACGCTCACGGGCCGTTCCGTTACCACCAGGGCTACACCCGTCACCGTTAACCCCACTCCCAGCAATCGCACAGGCTGCACGCTTTCACTCAAGGTCAACCAAGCCAACAGCGTCACCAGCACCGGCGACAACGTATCCATTAACAACGTCCGTTGCACACCCAACGTGTTGAGCGCCGCAAAAAACGCCGTATCCCCGATACCGATGCCCAAAATCCCACTCAGTATCAGGCCCACCCACGTTGCCGCTGGCACCGCCGGCCAGGATTCTCCGCGCGCCGCCAATGTCAAGGCAAACATTCCCAGCGCCATCACGCCCTTGAGCCAGTTCAGCAACAGCGGCGCAAAGATATGCCCCCAGCTGGCGTACACCCGCGACATAGCTGCCCATAAAAACGCTGCCGCCAGCGCCGCCCACTCACCACGCCAAACCACCGCCAACCCCCCTGCTGGTACCTACCCCAATTGTAAACAATTGTAAAAATTGTAAAATATGTGTCGCCAGCCACCATCAGGTTGTCCGGGAGGGAACCACCAACATCGGGGCTGCGCCCTCCGACCCAAAGGACATGCCCATAGAAAACCGCGAGGTACTGAGAAAGCCCATGCGGGTTCTCAGCTTCAGCTCTAGGACTCTGTCAGGGGTAGCAACCCACTGCAGCCTAGGAGCGTTAAGAGCATGCCCAAGCAAGCCCGCCGACTGATTGGCCCGCCGGTCAACCAAACCAACACCAAGGCAAATAAAGGACTGGTGCTGCTGAGGGCCTGGACAACCCCTGCCGGCGCCCATTGCAACGCCATCTGCTGCAGCCATAGACCCGCGTAGGTGCTGAGAAAAGCCGTGACGGCCAGTGGTAGTAACCAGGCTGGTTGCCGGCGCAATATCATCCACCCCCGGCTTGGCTGGTGTCGTGACAGCCCCCAACTGAGAACCAGCAGCCCAGCAGTCAAGCGAATCGTCGCGCCCCACAGGGGTGAAATTGCTGAGTCAACCAGGGCCGCGCGGCTAATGACCATGCCAACCGATTGGGCGACGGCATACAAAACTCCCCAACCCAATCCAGACCACCGGCACAGTGACCCCCATCCGACCGCGCGACCCTCAGTGACCACCAACACCACGCCTGCCACTGTTAGCCCTAGGCCCACCAGTTGTCCTGCCTGCAATTGCTCCCCTAGCGTCAGCCAAGCCAGTAAGGTGACCAGCACTGGCGACAACTTATCCATCAACAATGTTCGTTCGACTCCCAAGGCATTGAGCGCCGCAAAAAATGCGGTATCGCCAATCCCAATGCCTACCACACCGCTCAGAGCCAGGGCCAGTCACGTATCAGGGGCCACTGCTGGCCAAGGTTCCCGGCGGAGCCAGAGCGTCAGACCCAGCATGCCGAGGGCCATCCAACCTTCCAACCAATTCAACAACCAAGGCCCAAATAATTTCCCCCACGTCGCGTAAATGTGGGACAGAAACGCGGTTAAGCACGCATCCGCCAATGCTGCCCAGGCGCCACGCCAAAGCACAAGCCTCCCTCCTTTTCTCTCAAAATCTCTAACGTCTCTAACGCGATAAAGACAGTGAATACCGCCAAGCCACCGCTCACGAAAAGAGACAGGAAAACGCCAGCGGTATGACAAATTTGCTAAATGACTTGGCTATAACTCTCACCAACCTGTACAGAATGCATTACGAGCGATAGGGAACTCGCTCAAACCACAAATATCCACCCCCCACTGAGCCTTGTCATTATCATTTGTAGGTCATCTTTTGTCAATTATAAGCCGGCCTAGCGCTCAGAAGCCATGCTCCATAGGCCAGGGTTGGTCATCGGGTATATCCACTACCACTAGATAACCTGTCATCCGCCCGCTGCTGGCCGCCGTCAACACCCGCAGAATCTCCGGCATATCTGCTTGGAGCAGCTCCCCCTGGGGACCGTAGCGTTCCAATGCTGTCAAGCACCCCAGCGCCGGGTTCCATTCGTGTTGTCCTTCGGGGGGGCGGGCAAACAAAACCGGTGCATCCCCTGTGCCGTGAATCCGCAGCAGGCTCCGGCCAAGGCGCCCCGCGTAATAACTCTGGTGCAGGGGCCTGTAGTCTCGCCAGGTGGGGGGCAGTCGTTCCTGGTAAGCAGCCAATGTGCCTTGAAACGGCCCTGGTTGAGGGGGAAAAAACGCCCGCGTCCCCGGTTCAAAGGGCAAAAACAATTTCACCAGGGGAAATTGCCCATACGCTCGGAAGAGTTCGCCAGTGCGTATCTCGGTGATTCCCTCTAACCGCTGCAACCCTTGGGGCGTTTGTCCGTAGGTAAAGGGCCAATCTAAGGCATACACCGATTGGAGCAACAGTTGCCGTGACCACACCTGTCCTTGTTCTCGGTAAAACTCTCCCCGGTCGTCCTTGACGAGCAACGTACAGGGCCGCCAGCGGTTTGGACGACAAAAGACATACAACTGCATTTCGCCAGGATAAACCTGCCAGGCCAATAGGTCGCTCAAGGAGGGCAATGGCTGTGACGATTGGGCTAAATCCTGGAGCACGACTGCCAGTAAATCCGAGGGTTGGGGAAACCGTTGGCGGACTTGGGTAAGGAGTACATGACGCTGCTCTAGGGGCAACGGACGTGCCAAGGCATTGACGGCCAGGGCGACCCAGTGGGGATGGGGGCTATGCTGGACTACTTGTTCCAGACTGGCTTGCAGGTGCAGGCGGCTGGTGGGATGTTGCTGGAAGTAGAGATGGCTGACCTGGAGCGCCTGGGTAATGAGGGCGGTTGCGGTGGGTGTCGGTTGCTGGGTGCGGGCCTGGCTGAGGATTTGTTGCAGGGCTTGCCAGACGAAGGGTTCTTGGGGTTGTTGCAAGGCAGTGGCCCACAACAAGCGTCGCCAGTGAGTGGCATGGGTTTCGGTTAGGGGATAACGGGTCCAGTCGTAGTGTTGGGGTTGAATCCGCTGGCGTTCCCGTTGCAGTTGCTCAATGCGGGCAGATTGGGTCGCCAGGGGTTGGGGTTGCCCCATCCAAACGTTTCCCAGTAGCAAGATGCTCCCCAACACACTAGGATAGAAGCGTGTGGTTCGGAAAAGGGACATGCTGGTTTTGGTCTTGTACTTGGCTTTAGCGGGCGCGTATTTGCTGGTATTGCCCTTGGCTGTCTATTTTTACCTGAAAAACCGCTGGTATGTGGCCAGTTCTTGGGAACGGGCATTCATGTATTTCCTGGTGTTTTTCTTTTTCCCTGGCTTACTGCTGTGGGGGCCGTTTTTGAATTTCCGCAACCAGCCTCGTTCCCTGAGCTAGAGTTGACCATGCCACTGACCGCTGCTGATCCGTTCAGCCACCATCTGGCGGGTTTCAGGGTCGAGCTGGGCCTTGCTCAATTCCAGGATGTCAACAATGGCGTTTTCCAAGTTCACGCCGTAAAACCGGGCCTGGCGTAATTGGGCATCGGTTAAATCCGCCCCGTTGAAGTTGGTGCGGTAGAGGTTGGCCAGGCGGAGGTCGGCGCCTCGCAGGTTAGCCTGAAAAAATGTGGTGCGGCTCAAATTCGCTTCCACCAAAATTGCCCGTTCCAAAATAGCGCGGCTGAGATTGGTGCGGACGAGGACGGAACCGTAAACCAACCGCCCGGCTTCCTGGTCTGGCAGGATGACAGTTCCCAGGTGGGCGCCGGTGAGATTGGCTTCGGTCAAATTCACTTCGTACAAATTGGCGCCGCTGAGATTGGTGTAACTCAGGTTGGCCCGTTCCAAATTGGCGCCCGTCAGGTTGATCCGGCTCAGGTTCAATCCCTGTAGATTGATGCCGCTAAAGTTACGCTCGCCAGAACGGTAAGCCTTTAGCAACTCGTTGAGATTCGCTTCGGCAGTTAAACCTTCTTCCAAGAGGGCCATAGGAACAGCGGGAGTATCAATACCCCTATTGTAGAGAGGATTTGCCGGAAAAAGGTTGCATGGGAACTCAACGGTCGCAGTCGCCTTTGCCAGGCCACTGTTGCTTCGCCCAGTCCATTGCCTTGGTTTTCCAGGTCGTCGCCGCCCGCGTTGCCTGCTGACCAAATCGCTGCGCGCTCTCTAGCCAATCTTGCACGGATTCCGGTTGCCAGAGGTCGGTTGCTTGCGTTTGCCAAGCTTGCGCCCGTTGCCCAGTTTTCGCACCACCGGTTGTAACTGTTCCCGGGCCTTTTGCCACAGCTCCGTTGGGTTCATGTCATCCCCTGCCAGTTGCACTGCTGATCTGGTCTCATCGTATCGTTTTTCCGGGGCAGTACGGCGCTAGGGGAAAAAACCGGTCTGCGCATAGCCGCACATTAAGATAGGATACAGAGAACTCGCAATAGCAGGTAAATTGCACAATCCATGACCAGGGTGGTGGGAATTGATCTGGGGACAACCAACTCAGTAGTGGCAGTGATGGAAGGGGGTAAACCCATCGTGATCCCCAATAGCGAAGGCAGTCGTACGACCCCCAGCGTGGTCGGTTTTACCCGGGATGGGGAACGACTCGTTGGACAATTGGCGCGGCGGCAGGCGGTCATTGACCCGAAGAATACGTTCTATGGGGTCAAACGGCTGATGGGCATGACCTATGACGAATTGCCACCCGTGGCCCGGCGAGTTCCCTACACCATCCGGCGTGGCCCACGGAACCGTGTGGAAGTGTACTGTCCCCGTTTAGACCAAACCTTCACCCCGGAAGAACTCTCGGCGATGATCCTGCGCAAGCTGGCTGATGATGCGGAACAGGTGCTGGGCTACCCTGTCACTGACGTGGTGATTACAGTCCCGGCCTATTTCAACGATGCCCAACGCCAGGCGACGCGGGATGCGGGACGCTTAGCCGGATTGGAAGTCAAACGGATTCTCAATGAACCCACGGCAGCCGCCCTGGCCTATGGTTTGGATAAAAAAGAAGACCAAACGGTGCTGGTGTTTGACCTGGGGGGCGGTACCTTCGACGTATCCATCCTGGAAATCAGCCAGGGCGTGTTTGAAGTACGGGCAACCGCCGGCGACACCCAGTTGGGAGGGGTGGATTTTGACCAGCGGCTAGTGAACTGGCTGGCGGAGCAATTCCAGAAGGAACATGGCATTGACCTGCGCCGGGAACGCCAGGCGTTTCAACGACTCCTGGAAGCAGCCGAAAAAGCCAAGATTGAACTCTCCAGCGTCCCCAGCACCTTGATTAACTTGCCGTTTATTACGGCGACGGAAGAGGGGCCGTTGCATCTGGAAGTGGAACTGACCCGCAGTACATTTGAGTCATTATGTACAGATTTACTGGACCGTTTGCGGGGACCAGTGGAACAAGCGCTGGATGACAGCGGGTTGGACCCTGCCGATATTGATGCGGTGTTATTAGTGGGGGGATCCACCCGAATGCCCATGGTGCGCCAGTTGGTGCGGCAGATGCTGGGCCAAGAACCCTACCAGGGCCTCAATCCCGAAGAAGTGGTGGCGATGGGGGCTGCGATTCAGGGGGCAGTACTGGCCGGTGACCTGCGGGATGTGCTGCTGCTGGATGTCACGCCTCTGTCGTTGGGGTTGGAAACCGCCACGGGTATGATGAAAATCCTGATTCCCCGCAATACCCCGATTCCCGTGCGCCGGTCCGACATTTTTTCAACTGCCGAAGACAACCAGAGCGCCGTGGAAATTCATGTCCTGCAGGGAGAACGCCCGTTGGCCAGCGGCAACAAATCCCTAGGACGGTTTCGCTTGACGGGGATTCCCCCTGCGCCCAAGGGGTTGCCCCAGGTGCAAGTGTCATTCGACATTGACGCCAACGGCATCCTGCAGGTCTCGGCCCAGGACCGGCAGACGGGACGGCAGCACACCATCACCATCCAAGACGCCGCCAGCTTGACCCCCAGTGAAATCCAAAAGATGTTGGCGGACGCCGAACGGGCTGCTCCGACGGACCAGGTGCAAAAACAGAAGATTGAGCGGTGCCAGAAGGCGGAAGCGTTGATTCAAAAAGCAGAACGGCAACTGCGGCAGGTGACGCTGGATTACGGGTTTCTGTTTTTGCGGGAACGGCGGCAAAAAATTGAGCAATTGATCCAAGCCCTACGCCAAAGCCTGGCCGCCAGGGATTTGGTCAAAGTGGACCGTCTGACTAGCCGGTTACAAGACCAGCTCAATGAATTGATGGCGATTGTCCGGCAACAACAACAGGAAGATGAAATGCCCTGGTTCTCTCCCCCCTGGAGCCGTTTAGAGGACAACGCGAGTTACCGCCGTCGCCGCGAGTGGGACGATGAGAACTGGTAGCACCATGCGCAACTTCCGCAATTACTACCAAATCCTAGGAGTGGACCGCAACGCCAGCCTAGCGGAAATCAAGCGCGCTTACCGGCAATTGGCCCGCCGCTACCATCCCGACTTGAACCCTGGCAACAAGGAAGCCGAAGAAATGTTCAAGATCATCGGCGAAGCCTACCAGGTGCTCTCGGACAGTGAAAAACGGGCTGAGTACAATCGCTTTGGCCAGTACTGGCAACAGAAAGGCTTCCAAGGGGAACCGCCACCCCAGGGGAGCAGTGTCTTTGACTACGGGCGCTTCGCCGATTTTCAGGACTTTTTAGACCAGCTATTGACCCGCTTTACCCGCCGCTCTGAGTCGCCGCCCCCCCAGGATTGGGATGAGGATGGCCCCGCCGACATTGAAGCCCGTCTGCAATTGTCGCTCCAGCAAGCCTATCGGGGCGGACGGCAGCGCTTGAGCATTGGGGGACGCACCCTGGAAGTTAATTTGCCCCCCGGCATGGTCACCGGCCAGCGTATCCGCCTGCGCCACCAAGGGGAAAACGGCGGCGATTTGTACTTGAAAATTTACGTCCTGCCCGACGAACACCTGCGGTTAGAGGGGGACGACATCTACTGCACCGTGCCCGTAACTCCCAGCGAAGCCATTTTGGGCGCCCAGGTGCCGGTTCCCACCCTCGACGGCCCCGTGAAGCTGAGCATCCCTCCCCGTGTACAAAACCACCAGCGCCTGCGCTTGACCGGCCGGGGCTATCCCCGCGAAGATGGCACCCGCGGTGACCAGATCGTGGAAGTGGTCATCCAAATCCCCACCGAACTCAGTCCCCAAGAACTGCAACTGTATGAACAAATCCGTAAAATTGAGCGCTTTGACCCTCGCCAGCCCTTTGTGCCCGACAAAAGACACAAAACGTAGTTTCCCGTTGCAGTTCCGTAGCATAAAGAAATAATTAAGAACCAGGGGGTCTGAGAACAGGGTGAGCAAAACTGATAAATGGGGTTAGCAAAGGAACCAGCGCTATAAAGGTTCCTCCTTTAAATGGCTCGATCAATCGGAACCAGCCAATAAAGGTTCTGAGGGTTAGTTTCTAGGGGGATCGGGTGAGCCGGTTCCCCTAAAGTTTTATGGCCGGGCCTGCTGGTTGTCTCTTGGGTTGCAGCTTCTGTTGTTGGCTTACCGACCATCCCTCTGACAAGCGAGGGTGGCCTGGCTCGGCGTTACCCATGCTGGTTACTGCTGGGGTCGCAGGGGGTAGCCCGTCTTAGGTTTCTCTCTCATCTGACGAATCAGGGCAGAAAAACGGGGCAGGGACGGACATGGCACAATAGAGCAGGATTGTCATGTCGCATTCGCTATGACCGCAACGCCCGTTAGCCACTTGCGCAATTTTTGCATCATTGCTCACATTGACCACGGCAAATCCACCCTGGCGGACCGGCTGTTGCAGGTGACTGGCACCGTGGCGGAACGGGACATGCGGGACCAATTCCTAGACAACATGGAATTAGAGCGGGAGCGGGGCATTACCATCAAACTGCAAGCCGCCCGCATGAACTACCGCGCCAGAAACGGGGAAACCTATGTGCTGAATTTAATTGACACGCCGGGGCACGTGGACTTTTCCTACGAGGTGTCGCGCTCGCTAGCGGCCTGTGAAGGGGCGCTCCTAGTGGTGGACGCTTCCCAGGGAGTAGAGGCCCAAACCCTCGCCAACGTATACATGGCCTTGGAACATGACCTGGAAATTATCCCTGTAATCAACAAAATTGACCTACCGGCGGCCAACCCGGAGCGGGTGAAACGGGAAATCGAAGAAATCATTGGGCTGGACTGTTCTCAAGCGATCTTGGCTTCTGCCAAAGAGGGGATTGGGATTGAGGAGATTCTGGAGGCGGTGGTGCACCGAATTCCTCCCCCTAAAGACCGGCGCGACCAGCCCCTGCGCGCTCTGATCTTTGACAGCTACTACGACCCCTATCGCGGGGTAGTGGTCTACCTGCGGGTCATGGATGGCTGTTGCAAAAGGGGCGACCGCATCCGCCTCATGGCCTCTGGCAAGGAGTACGAAGTAGATGAACTGGGCGTGATGTCTCCCAACCAGGTACCGGTGGCGGACCTGCAAGCGGGCGAAGTGGGGTATCTTACCGCGGCCATCAAGGCAGTAGAGGATGCGCGGGTGGGAGACACCATTACCCTCGCCAACCAGCCAGCCAGCGAACCCCTGCCCGGCTACAAAGAAGCCAAACCCATGGTGTTTTGCGGGCTGTTCCCCATCAACGCTGATGACTACGCCGATTTGCGCGATGCCCTGGCGAAGCTCAAGCTCAATGATGCGGCGCTGCATTACGAACCGGAAACGTCCTCAGCAATGGGGATGGGCTTTCGCTGCGGATTTTTGGGGCTGTTGCACATGGAGATTGTCCAGGAGCGCCTGGAGCGGGAATACAACCTGGATTTGGTGGTGACCGCCCCATCCGTGGTGTACCGGGTGACGCTCAACAACGGGACGGTGATCGAAGTGGACAACCCCGGCGATTTACCCCCGCCCCACGAGCGTCGCCAGATTGAGGAACCCTACGTGCAGGTGGAAATCATTACGCCGGAAGCCTACGTGGGCGCCTTGATGGAACTGGCCCAGTCCCGGCGGGGGGAATTCAAGGATATGCGCTACCTCACCCCCGAACGGGCGGTCTTAGTCTATGAAATTCCGCTGGCAGAGGTGGTTACCGACTTTTTCGACCAGATGAAATCCCGCTCGCGCGGTTACGCCAGTATGGAGTATCAGTGGGTGGGGTATCGTCCCAGCGATCTCGTCAAGCTGGATATTCTCATCAACGACGAACCGGCAGACGCCCTCGCGACCATCGTGCACCGGGACAAAGCCTACCAGGTGGGTAAGGCCCTGGTGCAGAAGTTGAAAGAACTGATTCCCCGGCACCAATTCCGCGTGCCCATCCAAGCCGCCATTGGCAGCCGCGTCATCGCCAGTGAATCGATTGCTCCCCTGCGCAAAAACGTTCTGGCCAAGTGTTACGGCGGTGACGTCACCCGCAAGCGCAAACTGCTAGAGAAACAAAAAGAAGGCAAAAAACGCATGAAAGCCCTCGGCAGCGTGGACGTTCCTCAGGAAGCCTTTATGGCCGTATTAAAATTAAAGACGGACTAGCCCTTGTCGCCAGTGCCCTGGGGCCGCTATCCTAATCCTGATTACCACGGATTCATCCCCCTATGCGCTACCGACGGATTTTACTCAAGCTCAGCGGCGAAGCCTTGATGGGACAACTGAGCTATGGCATTGACCCGGAGGTAGTGCAAGCCATTGCCCGCGAAATTGCCGATGTGGTAAACAGTGGCGTGCAGACGGCAATCGTGGTGGGGGGCGGCAATATCTTCCGTGGCGTCAAGGGCGCAGCGGCGGGAATGGACCGGGCCACCGCTGATTACATTGGCATGCTGGCGACCGTTATGAACGCCTTGACCTTGCAGGATGCCCTGGAGCAGATCGGCGTGCAAACGCGGGTGCAAACGGCGATTTCTATGCAGGAGGTGGCCGAACCCTACATCCGCCGGCGGGCTATTCGCCATCTGGAAAAAGGACGGGTGGTGATTTTTGCTGCCGGTTCGGGCAATCCCTTCTTCACCACCGACACCACTGCTGCCCTGCGAGCCGCCGAAATTGATGCGGAAGTGGTGTTCAAGGCCACCAAGGTGGATGGGGTGTACGATGACGACCCCAAGGTCAACCCCCATGCCCGTCGCTACGAGAGTCTCAGTTACAGCCATGTCCTGACCCAGGGATTGCAGGTGATGGATGGCACTGCCATTACCCTGTGTCAGGAAAACAACATCCCTATTGTCGTATTTGACCTATCCGTACCGGGCAATATTCGCCGGGCGGTCGCGGGAGAACCGATTGGCACCATTGTGGGAGGGTACTGTGAAATTAAGTGACATCGAAGCCAAAATGCAGCAAACGCTTGAGGCCACCCAGCGGTCTTTCAATACGATTCGCACGGGCCGGGCTAATGCCGCGCTACTCGACCGTGTGATGGTGGATTACTACAACGTACCAACGCCTTTGCGGTCCCTGGCCAGCATTACCACTCCTGATGCCACGACGATTCTGGTGCAACCCTACGACCGTTCCATCTTGGGGGCGATTGAGAAAGCCATCAGCACCTCGGATGTGGGTTTAACGCCCAACAACGACGGTCATCAAATTCGGCTCAACATTCCCCCCTTGACCGCCGAACGCCGTAAAGAGCTGGTCAAGAGCGTGCACAAGCTGGCCGAAGAAGGCAAAGTCGCCCTGCGCAATATCCGGCGAGATGCAATCGAGCAGGTGCGTAAGCAGGAAAAAGCAGCGGAAATTTCCAAAGACGAGGCCTTCAGCTTACAGGAGTCCATCCAGAAGCTGACCGACAAGTATATTGCCAAGATTGACGAGATGACCCAGGCCAAAGAAAAGGAGATTATGACCGTTTAACGGAGGCGACGCTTACGGCGGGCATTCTTGGCCTTGCGTTTGCGCTTCTCTTGGGGCGTTTCAAAGTACTGTTTGTGTTTGATGGTGGCAAGGATTCCCGCCTTGGAGACTTGTCGTTTGAAGCGGCGCAACGCAGACTCAATGCTCTCGTTTTCGCCCAGAACCACTTGCGTCATGAAACAGTTAACCTCCTTAACGACGATGGGAGACTGGATTTCTATCTTACCTGCTTCCCTGGGGTTTGGCTAGGATGGTGAGCATTTGGTTCAGGTAAATGCGGAGAATTGTTGATGAAAGTCGTATGATAAAAGCAGACCTTTGCCCACATCGCGATAGGCCAGCTACTATGGATAAACCGCAACCATTGACAGGCGAAGCCCTGTTAGCAAAGTTCCAAGAATTAGGTCACTTGAGCTACAAGGAAAAAGCCAAAGCCTGTGGATATTACACAGTGACCAAAAATGGCTTAGAACGGGTGAATATCCAAAAATTCCGCAACGCCCTCATTGAAGCCTATGGGATCGAACTCGATGGCAAGGGCCGCAAACCCAAACGCTCCCGTGGCGGTCGGGAAGCCAGTTACCGGGTGCGCGTGCAATCCAACGGTAATTTGCTCATTGGTGCGGCCTACACGAAACAAATGAACCTCAAACCTGGGGACGAATTCGAGATTTCCCTAGGTCGCAAACAGATTCGTCTAACGCAAGTCACCCCTGCGAACCGGCAGTAACGACAACTGCACTAAAGCTGTTGATGGGTGTGAGGATGCTGGCGGATGTTGTCGCTATCGCGCACGGTGCGCCGGCTGTTGAGAACCCGTTTGCGCTCTAAGCTGAAATTCAGGTCGTTCCGTTCAGCCCCGAGCGGCAGGTGCTGGGTCGCCTGCGGACGATGGCGATAGGTACGCGCGGCGGCAATGGCCCGTTCCCAGAAGTCAGGGCAAAGTTGAGCGCTGGGGAACCGCTGGGTTGCCGTGGTTTCCACTTGGGCTAGGGTGGTCGCGACTAGGTGACTGTAAGACGTGGGTACCCCCTGCAGCAAGGTTTCCAGGGCAGCGCTGGGGATGGGTTCAATGAGTTCGAGTTCCCGCAGGCCCGTCTCTTCTTTCCAGAAGCAATGAGCTAGACCCACCACTAGGTATGCCTCCGGTTGTAAATCGGGGGGCAGCACAGGTAACATGGCTTCTTCAACGGGGGGGTGAAACCCAAATCACTAAGCGCTGGTGTGGTTGCAGTTGCTGGGTGGCGGCTTGCTGCAAGCGAGGTTGCCGGCGGGGGTCAAAGGTGCGTTGAAATTGTTGCTGTAGCGCTTGTACTTGGGTTTCTGTACGGGTCAGTTCGGTCTCCAGAACGCGCTGGCGCTGTTGTTGCTCGCAGTAGTAGGGCCAGAGACGCGCGAGCGCCACGACCATCCCAGCGGCAATCAAGGTTTGAATGGCAAAGCCCCAGCCCAACTCACGGCTACTGGGAACTGTTGGTTGCCGGCGCACGACTGTACGGTTAGGCATCAATCTAGTCAGGGCCAACTGGCGTGGTTTATGGTGTTCATTGTAGTCCATCGGGTGGCTTGGCAAGCAGGGGGGCATTTCATGGGCAGACGGTGGCGGCGGTTTTGGGCACTGTTACTCAGCAGTTGTCTGTTTTTCGGCGTGGTTTGGCCGGTGCAGGCCCAGCGCAGTCGGGGGGTTCCCTGGCCGGTCTTGCTGCAACGGGGCATCGAGATTCTCCAGTGGAGCAATCTTTCGGACCGCCAGGAAGTGCAACTGGGTCGGCAAATCCACCAGCAATTGTTGACGCAGGAATTTCAGGTGTATCCCGACCCGGAATTACAACGCTATGTCGCCACGATTGGTCAACGCTTGGCCAGCGTCAGTGACCGCCCCAATTTGCCCTACGAATTCACCGTCGTGCGCAGTTCCCAGGTCAACGCCTTTGCCACGTTAGGGGGATTTGTGTACGTGACCACGGGACTGTTGCGAGCTGCCGATAACGAAGCGCAGTTGGCAGGGGTCCTGGGGCATGAGATTGGCCACATCGTCCACCGGCACCTGGTGCAGCAATTACGAGAAGTTGCCATCGCCCAGGGGGTCAGCGCCTTGCTCGGTACGGATGGCAGCCAGTTGAACGCCCTGTTGATCGAACTGGCCCTGCGCCGTCCCCGGAGTCGCCAGCACGAGTTTGAAGCCGACGCCAGCGCCCTGCAGTACTTGTTGCGAGCCGGTTACGACGGGCGGGGCTTGCCGGAGTTTTTAGGGAAATTGCGCGGCTATCCCCCAGCGCTGGCCTTCTTGAGCACCCATCCCGCCCCCGAAACCCGCATTGCCGCACTCCAGCGCTTGCTTCCTCCCAACCTGAGCGGCGACGGCATGGATGCCACCCTCTACCGCCAGCGGGTGCTGAGCCGGTTGTGAGCTTATTGCACGATCAAATCCACCCGGCCCCGGCGTCCCAGCACATTGATACTGACGCCCCCCTGGTGCAGGTATAGACCGATATCCAGCGCACCAGCCCCCACCGCAATGTTCTGCAGGGTGACGTGGGGTAACCACAGGGGCAAGGTCGGTTGTTGCAGATACACCCGCTGGGTTGCCCCTTCGATTTCCAGCCCCAAACAGGCCTGCAACAGCAAAAACACACTGGCGGACGCCCACGCCTGGGGCAAACAGGCCACTGGATACAGGGTCGGGCCTTCCCGTTGCCGGCGGGCAAACCCACAAAACAGTTCCGGCAAGCGCTTCAAGTCCAGAAATTGGCTGGCGTCAAACAGGGCCGTCAATACCCGCACCGCTTCTTCCTTGTAGCCATAGCGAGCCAGGCCAGCGGCAATCAAGGCATTGTCGTGGGGCCAGATAGAGCCGTTGTGGTAGGACATGGGGTTGTAGCGACCTTCGCCCTGGGGAACCGTGCGAATCCCCCAACCGCTAAAGAAATGGGGCTCCAGAATTTGGGCGGCAATGCGAGCGGCATGGTCGGGATGGGCAATGCCCGAAAACAAACAGTGACCCATGTTGGAACTGCGCACCCGGCAGGGGCGTTTCTCGCTGTCCAGCGCCAGGGCATAACCCCCAATGTCGTCGCACCAAAACGCCCGCCAGAACCGCTGTTGCAAATCCAACGCCTGTTGTCGCAGGGCCGCCGCCCGTTCCCATTGCTCTAGCGCTTCCGCCATGTGGGCCGCCTGGAGTTTGGCCTCATAGACATAGCCCTGCACCTCACACAGCGCCAGAGGCGGTTCGGCAATGGTGCCATCGGGATAAAAAATGGCGTCGTCCGAGTCCTTCCAGCCCTGGTTGCGCAACCCCGTATGCACCTTGCGGGCGTATTCCACAAACCCATCCCCATCCCGGTCGCCGTAGGTATCCATCCAGCGCAACGCCGCTTCCACGTGGGGCCACAACTGGGTCAATAACTGCCGGTCGCCGGTGCGCCGGAAATACCGACCCGCCAACACGACAAACAGGGGCGTGGCATCAATACTTCCGTAGTACTGGCCGAAGGGGACTTCCCGCGTTTTGGCCATCTCCCCCTGGCGTTGCTCGTGCAGAATTTTACCCGGTTCAGCGTCCCGGCTGGGGTCTTCCTCGGTCGCCTGCTGCGCTGCAAGATACAACAACACCCCTCGCGCAATGTCGGGATACCACCACAGGGTCGCCAGCGCCGTGATAAGCCCGTCCCGCCCAAACACCGTGCTGAACCAGGGCACCCCAGCGTAGGGGTATAACCCGTAGGGCGTTTCCGTGAGCATCATCAATAAATCGTCCCGCGACGCATTCAGCCAATCGTTGAACTGGGCATTGCCAGTATCAATGTGGGCCGACTGGCTGCGCAACTTGTGGCGATGGCTACGTTCCGCCTGCAACGCCTGGTCATAGCTCAGCACCGTCATCGCTTCGCCCGCATAGGCGCACACTACCGTCAGCCACAGGTCTTGTTCGGCTTGCGGCGCCAGGGTCACCCACCACTGGGCCAAGTCGGTCGCCACCATCGTCGGTGCAGGCGCAAAGAGCAGATGGGTTTGGCGTTCGACATTATCCAACCCCCAGTAGCGCAGCACCACCCGTTCCGATTGCACCAGAGAAGGCAACCCATTGCCCTGGCGATTGCGCCGGATGCCCCGCACCTCAAAAATATCGGCAAAATCCGCTTCAAACCGCAGCGTGATGGGGATGCGAAAAGTGTGGGAACCGTAGTTATGCACGCGGATGCGCTGGTAGGCCACGTTGTGCCACAGGAAGGTCGTGCGGAAGACATGAATGGTGTCTTGGCCGATGAACTGGCCCTGGGACGTGGTGAATTCGGGATTGGTCAAATCCACCGCCAGGATGTCCTTGTCCTCGCGCACCTCCGAACTCAGCAGCAGGAACTGTTTCCCTTCCAAATCCAGCACCAGGCGCGACAGGAACCGCGTGTCATCCCGGAATAGGCCGTGGTCCCCCAACCCCAGCGGGCGCATGTTCCCCAGCCGGTCAAAAATCGCAAAGCAATTGTCGTGTTTGAGCACGTGGGGCCGGCTTTCCACCAGCGACGCCTGCGCCCGGATGTAGTACTGGTCCTGGTACTGGATGATGTCGTCCGCCATGCGGTACCCGCTTCCCGTACAACGTTCCTAGATTAGCAGTCCGCAACCGCTAGTGCTAAGGGGTAGGCATCGGGGATGGCGCGGTCGTCCGTTCCGCCAGCAATTGCTGATAGAGCGCCTCGTAGTCGTTGGTCATGCGTTCGACGCTAAACCGCTCTTCAAAAATTTGTCGGACCCGCTGGCGACTGAGTTCCCCGACTTTCTGTACTGCTGCAACCGCCGCGTCCACCGAATCCACGATAAACCCCGTTTCCCCATCCACCATCACCTCCGGCACCGAGCCGCAGCGCATGGCGATCACCGGCGTTCCACAGGCCATCGCTTCAATCATCACCAGCCCAAAGGGTTCCGGCCAGCGAATCGGAAACAACACCGCGTAAGCTTTACCCAGAAAGTCGCTTTTTTCTTTCTCCGTAATCTCGCCGATGAGTTCTACCAGCGGATTGGCGCGCACCATGGGTTCAATCTGGGACTCGTAATAGGGGCGGTCCACCCGGTCAATTTTGATGGATGCCTTCAGGGGCATGCCCAGGCGCGTGGCAATTTCAATCGCCGTATCCAAGCCTTTTTCCGGCGAGACCCGCCCCAAAAACGCCAGGTAATCCCCCGGTTGGGGGTAAAAGGGGTGCAAATCCAGAGGCAACCCGTGATAGACCGTCCCGACCCAGCGAGCCTGGGGGATGGGTCCCCGTTGGGCGTTGGAAATCGAAACCACTGGAATATCGCGGAATTCCTCGTACAGGGGGCCTAATTCGGGAATGTCCAAGCGCCCGTGTAACGTTGCCAGAAACGCCACCTGGGGATGCCGCCGCGCCAGGGAATAGGGGAAATAGTCCACGTGGCCGTGAATCACGTCAAACTCCTGGGCCATCTGAAACACCTTTTCCACCATCAGCAGGTGGGGGGCTACCGTATCAACGGCGTTGGGGTCCAGACGCAGCGCCTGGGGGCAAAAGGGAATTAACCGCGCTTGGGTGTGGGAATCGCCGCTGGCAAATAGGGTGACCTCATGGCCCCGGCGCACCAGCTCCTCCGTCAGCCAATAGACAACCCGTTCTGTTCCCCCGTAGAGCTTGGGTGGAACGCTCTCGTGTAAAGGGGCAATTTGGGCAATGCGCATTTCTACACCTCCAAGCGGCGACCCAACGGCGAATATCCCAGGAATTAGCAAAAACCGGCGGCTTTTGACAAGACGTTTATTATCCTTGGGGTTCCAGGGCGCAGCCCTATCGTTTGACTAACCAACAAGTGACTTAAGCCAGGCGCCGATTTTGTCCGGCTGGCGCAAGCCCCTTTGCTCTTGACGGGTCACCCCCATCTATAGTAGGTAAGCCTAGGGAAGCCAGCGAGGAGTGGGCAATGTGGAACACAGTGCGGTGCGACCGTTGCGGCAAAGAACTCTCCTACAGCGACTTTCAATGGGCCAAACGCTGCCAAAATACCTACGGTCGCAGCCATCTGATCTGCTTTGACTGTTACAATGGCTCAGCCTGCCCAATCTGTGGTTCGTTGCTGGAAAACGCTGAGTAATTGCTCCTAGGGTTCTCGGGGTCACCGGGCGCAGCTCCGTCTTTTTTTCAATCCTTGCAAAAGCGCTGGGCTATCCCTCCGGGGATGTGGTAGATTGGCACCCATGTACGACAAAATTACTCCTCCCCCCCAAGGCGAACGGATCACGTTTATCAACGGCCTGCCCCAGGTGCCTGACCAACCCATCATCCCCTACATCCGCGGCGATGGGATTGGGGTGGACATCTGGCCAGCGACCCAGTTGGTATTGGATGCGGCGGTGCGGTTGAGCTATGGGAATGCCCGCCAGATTCACTGGTTCAAGGTTTACGCGGGGGACGAAGCCTGCGAGGTGTATGGCGAATGGCAATACCTACCCCAGGACACGCTGACAGCCATCCGGGAATATGGCGTGGCCATTAAAGGGCCGTTGACGACGCCAGTGGCTGGTGGCATTCGCTCATTGAACGTGGCCTTGCGGCAAATCTTTGACCTGTACGCCTGCATTCGTCCCTGTCGCTATTACCCCGGTACGCCCTCCCCCCACCGTCATCCGGAACGGCTCGATGTGGTCATTTACCGGGAAAATACCGAGGACATCTACCTGGGCATCGAATGGCCGGCAGAGAGTGAAATGGCCAAGGCGCTGATTCAGTTACTCAACGAACAATTTATCCCGAATACGCCGGAGCACCAGGGCAAACGGATTCCCTTGGGAAGCGGCCTGGGCATCAAACCCATCAGCAAAACCGGTTCCCAGCGCCTGATCCGGCGAGCGATTCAACACGCCCTGCGCCTGCCGCCCCCCAAACGCCTGGTTACCCTCGTCCACAAGGGCAACATTATGAAATACACCGAAGGGGCGTTTCGGGATTGGGGCTATGAACTGGTGCAAACCGAATTTCGCCAGGAATGTGTCACCGAACGGGAGTCCTGGATTTTGGAGAATGTGGAAAGACACCCGGATTTATCGGTGACGGAAAATGCCCGCCTGATTGAACCAGGGTTTGACCATTTGCCGGCCACGAAACAGGCTGCTGTGTGTGCAGAAGTGCAACACGTGCTGGCAACCATTGGCGAAAGTCATGGGCAAGGGCAATGGCGTCACAAGGTACTGGTCAACGACCGGATCGCCGACAACATCTTCCAGCAAATTCAAACCCGCCCCCAGGAATACTCCATCCTAGCGACTATGAACCTCAATGGGGACTACTTGTCTGATGCCGCGGCAGCGATGGTGGGGGGATTAGGGATGGGACCAGGGGCGAACATCGGGGATGAATGCGCCATTTTTGAAGCGACCCACGGCACGGCTCCCAAGTACGCAGGGCAAGACCGGGTTAACCCCAGTTCGCTAATCCTGTCAGGGGCGATGATGCTGGAGTTTCTGGGCTGGCAAGAAGCGGCTGATCTCATTCACCAGGCGATTGGACAGGCCATTTCCCAACGACACGTCACCTACGACCTGGCCCGCCTCATGGAACCGCCGGTGGAGACCCCCTTATCCTGCTCGGGCTTTGCTCAGGCGCTGGTGCAGCACATGACAAATCTCAAGAAATCTTGACATTTGGGTAAGGCGGGGGCCAAAACACGACGAGCAGGTGGAGATAACGCTTGATCCCTTGGGGATTTTTGCTTAAATTGCTGAGTAACGTTGTGATCCCGTTCTGCGGGTTCCGGATATGACCCAGAGAGATGTGCCGCTTGAGGAGATGACCCTGCGGGACTTGCGGCGGTTGGCGAGCGAGTTGGGTATTGCCCGTTACAGCCGGATGCGCAAGTCCTACTTGGTAACGGCGATTCGGGCGGCGGAGTTGCAAACGGCTTATTCCCACCAATCCCCCATGATGCAGGAGGCGCAAACGACTGTGGAGACCGATAACGTAACCATGTCAGAGCCGAGTCCCGCCTTGACGGCAACGGCGTTACAGGATGTGGACCAGGGCCTGCCCGATTTACCAGGAGGCTACGGCGAAAGCCGGATTGTCTTGATGCCCCGCGACCCCCAATGGGCCTATGCCTACTGGGACATTCCCAACGAGGTGCGAGAGGAGCGGCGCAGACAAGGTGGGCAACAGTTGGCCCTGCGGTTGTACGACGTCACCAATATCAACTTGGATGTGCAGGCGCCCCACAGTGTGCAGGAGTACGCCTGTGATGAATTGGCGCGGGAGTGGTATTTACCGATACCGGTGAGCGACCGGGATTACGTGGTGGAAATCGGTTATCGCACGGCTGATGGGCGTTGGTTAAGTCTAGCTCGGTCAGCAGCAGTACGAATTCCGCCGGTGTATCCCTCAGACTGGATTGAGGACCATTTCATTACGGTTGGGTTTGAAGAGGACCTGCGGGGCCGGACGTTCTTCCAATTGGTGCCTCCTAGCGAGCGGCAAGCCGCAGCGACCCCTGTGTACGACGAGGTCATGCAACGGGCAGCCGCTGCTGAATCCATGCGCGTGGCTGGTTCCCTGTACGGTTCGATGCAGCACGTGCCTGGCTCGGTGGTCAGCAGCGCCGAATTTGCCGTGAGTTCCTATGTGTTCCCGTCGGGGATTGGCCGCTGGGCGATTCCCACCTTATCGGGGATTGGGATGTCGGGGATTGGATTTGCTGCTTCCATCCCGCCGATGCGCCCGCGCAAGTTCTGGCTCGTGGCCGATGCGGAATTGATTGTCTATGGGGCGACGGAACCGGATGCGACGGTGACAGTGGGGGGTCGCAAGATTCAACTCAACCCCGATGGCACCTTCCGCTTCCAGATGAGTTTCCCCGATGGCAACATTGATTTCCCCATCTTTGCGGTAGCTGCGGACGGGGAGCAAACCCGCGAAATCCACATGACCTTCGACCGTCGGACGTTGTCTCGCCGCACTAACACCCGCGAAGAGGCCGTCGAAGAGTGGTTCATGGGCTAGCAACCTTCAAACTCCTTTAGTGCAGGACAACCCTCGGCTTTCAGGCTAGGGGGTTGTTTTTTCTGGGTAGCCCTGTCTTGGCAAAAAGTCATCGCCGGTTGGCCGCTTCCAGCCCCATACTGGTTCCGTTAAGGCTAGGTTGTAGCTCTTACAGTTGGGAAGACTCTTGCTGGGTGCGGTTGTTTTGCAATGTACTGCCAATACCCTGCAAAATGCCCCGCCCAATCAAGCCCAACCCTCGCCCAATGATGCGTGTCAGTAGGTAAGCGGTAGTGCGACCAAGGTAGTTGGCGATGGCACGCAGCACCGGGGTAATGGCATCTTGGAATTCCAACCACAGCGTCACCAGCCAGGGAATGCCCCGCAGTTGAGCTAGTTCAGCCGTGCGACTGGCGTACACAGGGTAGGCGACAATCGCTTGATTTTGGATGCGCAGGAGTTGATAGCGGCTTTCAAAAATGGCGCGAGGTTCGTCCCAGTAGCGTTGCCAGCGATAGCGTTGGGACAGTTGATTGCGCAGGCGCTCGGTTTCGCGGGTGGAAATGAGGGTGCGCCGGTAAAACCGTTGCTTGACCGATTCGTGGTGAGGAAAGCAATTGAGCAGGGGTTGCACCACGGCATTGGCGACCTGGATCACCAGATTTTCCAGCAAAGCCGCTGCGTAGTCTGCCGCAATCTGGCTATTGGCTGCATAAAGTACGCCATCAATGCGCAAAGGCGTTTGAAACAGGTGATAACTGACCAGGTCAGGCACCAGGGGAATCTTAGCCAGAATCAGCGCCTCAACGGTGGGTTGTTGGGCCAGCAGGGTCTGGACTACATCCTGGCCGTCAATGGTGTAATAGCGACCGACAAAATCCGTGAGCGATTCTTGCCACAACCGCCGCACCAAGTCTGGGCAACGGGGCACGACCTCGGCTGGGGTCACCCGGGCTTCGATTAATTCAGCCAGAAGCGTTTCCCAGTGATTGAGAATCGTATTCCAGAGTTCTCGTTGTTTCTCGAAGCGGAGTAAGTCGGTTTCCAAAAGTAACCCGCTGTTGTTGCTCACCGTTTGGTTAAAGGCCTGCCGTACCCGGTTCATGCGTTCACTTGGCGGGAGGGCCAAGGGCGGGCGTATCACTTGCAGGGGCGGTGCCAACACGGGTCCAGGTCGCCACAGCCAGGTGAGTAACCACCGCGCGGCTCGCAGTTCCCGCTGGCGGCCTTGGATAATCTGGCGTTCCCACCAGGGTCGCGGGCGCTGTTGCCATTGATGACACTGCCACAGGGCGGCTTCGATTTGCTGCAACCCCTGCTGATACAGGTGCGAGCGCCAGGCGGGCGTCAGTTGTTCTGGTTGGAGCCAGGGCGAATAGCCGCTCAAAAGGGCTTGCATCCATTGCCACAGGGTCAGCGCTGGGGTCGTGCGTTCAACGTAAGCCGCCAGACCGAGTTGCTGGTAACGCAGGAGTTGGTCGCGACTGGCCGGCGGTCCCAACGCCAGAATCGGCAAGTGGGGATAGCGGCGCTTCAGGGATTGACACAAGGGAATGTCGGTTAATTCCAAATCCAGAACCAGCAGATTCACCAGGGGTTGAGCAGCTTGCAAGCGTTCGCTCAGCAGATTTTGCAGGTCTTCTGGCCGGTCTGTAGTCACCACCTGGGCCAATCCCTGTTGCTCTAACCACGACGACAACCCCAACCGCAGAATTGGCTCCCGACTAGCCAGCAAAATGACCGGCAGCTCATTCATCGGCGACTCCGTTTTTGGGCGAAATAGGCTTCCAAGACGCGCAGCACCATTGGCCCAGCCACACTCCCGCCACCCCCGCCGGAATTTTCTCCAAACGCCACCACCACAATTTCCGGTTTATCCGCCGGTGCATAGGCGCCAAACCAGGTATGACTTAGACGGGGCGGGTCTTCCGCTGTACCGCTTTTACCGGCAATCGGGGGCAGATGACGCACATTCAGCACCGTGCCTGTGCCGCTGGTTACGACTTGCCGCAACCCCCGCCGGAGAATGTCCAGCGTTGTGGCACTGATGCCGATAGGGGTGCGTAGCGGCTGCTCCCCCGGCGCTCGGTACAGGTGGGGTCGCACCCGGTAGCCGCCGTTGGCCACTGCCGCAAACATGACTGCCAACTGCAGCGGCGAGGCCTGCATGAATCCCTGGCCGATGGACATATTCACCGTATCGCCGATGTACCAGGGTTCCTTGAGGGTTTTTAACTTCCATTGCTCGTCCGGCACCAGCCCCTCCGCTTCTTCGGCAGCCAGTTCAATCCCCGTTTTTTGCCCAAAGCCGTAGCGGCGCGACCACTCGATGATGGGTTCCGCTTTCGTTCCCAGCGCGATTTGGTAGAAGAACGTGTCGCTGCTCCAGGCCATCGCCCCCACGAAATCCAGCGCCCCAAACCCGGCTCGGTTCCAATCCCAAAACTGAATCCCTCCTACAGTCAAAAACGGGTAGGTGGGCAGCACCGTATGGGGACTGAAGCGCCCCGACTCTAGCGCCGCTGTGGTGGTGACTACCTTGAACGTACTCGCCGGCGGATATACTTGTAACGCTCGGTTCACAAACGGGAAACTACGGCGTTGCAACTCCTGCCATTGCTGGGGCGTCACCCGTCCCGAAAAGATATTGGGGTCAAAGCCTGGGTAACTCACCAGCGCCCGCACCGCCCCATCGCGAGGGTCAATGGCAACCACTGCTCCCCGCCGCGTTCCTAACGCCTGCGCCGCCGCCCGTTGCAAATCCAAATCCAGCGTCAAGGTCACATCCTGCCCAGCCACCGACGGTTTCTTCCCTAGGATGCGCAACACCTGACCACGGGCATCCACCTCCACTTGTTGCCCCCCCCACTCGCCGCGCAGCCGGTGCTCCAGAGCGGCCTCCACACCCATCTGGCCAATCACATCCCCCAGGCGGTAATTCTCGTGTTGACGAGCTTTTAGCTCTTGCTCACTGATCTCGCCCGTGTATCCCAGCACATGGGCCAGGAGTTCGCCGTGGGGGTAGTAGCGAATCGGCTCCGCATTGAGGATCACGCCTGGCAGACGGTCGCTATGTTCCATCAGGGCCGTAATCTGGGCCGGACCGATTCCCCGCGCCAGCCGCAACAGGTAGGGCGAATAATACCCCGCCTGCTGCAAACGCTTCTGCATCTCCTTTTCAGGAATATCCAGGAGTCGGGCCAGGGTCGCCAACGTCCGGGGCCATTCCTGAGGACGCTGGGCAATCGGCCACAAAAATACGGAATAGGACAAACGACTCCCCGCCAACAAACGTCCCTGCCGGTCAAAAATGCGTCCCCGGTCAGGTGGTTTGGGAATAAGGCGAATCCGGTTATTATCGGCCATCTGCCGGAATTCTTCCCCTTTGATCAACTGGAGATAGGCCAACCGCCCGCCGATAGCGCCGAACAACACCAACGTGATGGCGGTCATAAGAACGATGGCTTGCTGGCCCCGCCTCACACCTACGTCTGTCCAAGGGGACACCTTGACCTGGCTGGCCGACTGCCAAAGGACCATGAGTGTCTGCGCCTTAAATCTATCCTCTTTTCATAGCACAAATACGCCGGTCTGAACGGGAACTTCGGGCCTACGGTTCAGCGTCCTTGCAGGTGATACATTAAAAGCAAAAAATTCATGGGAGTGAATGGAATGCGTTACGGCATGTTGATCGGACTCATTCCGGCGGTGGTCATCACTGTGGCGTTGCCGGCCTATGCAAACGACGCCGAGGAGCAAATCCAAAATGCCGCTGATACGTTCGCTTCATTCATGGCCAATCCTAACCAGCGCATCCCTCGCAGTGTTTTGCGGCAAGCCCAAGGAATTGCCATTTTGCCCGGTGTCACCAGTGCCGGCTTCATTTTTGGGGGTACAGGTGGGTCAGGCATCATTACCGTCAAAAATGACAACGGCCGCTGGAGTAACCCCATTTTTGTGAATATCGCTGGCGGGAGTGTGGGTCTGCAAGTAGGCGCCCGCTCCTCCGACATTGTGCTAGTGTTTATGAACCAACGGGCGGTACGGACGCTCCTGCGGCAATCGTTTAGTCTGGGGGGAGATGTGGGGGTTGCCGCCGGGCCAGTAGGGAGCAATGCCGTTGTACCGACGGATGCACCGGGCAACGTCGATGTTTACGCCTATTCCCGCAGCGCTGGCTTATTCGCCGGTGTGAGTTTAGCCGGGCAAAAAATTTCCTTTAATCGCGACCGCACCGAGGCCTTTTATGGACGTTCACCCTTGACGGCCCAGACGGTGTTCAACGACCCTACCATTCCCATCCCGCCGGTCGTAGAACGCTTGCACCAGACCATCAACCGGGCCATGCAGTAACCGCCAGCGGGTGTCTTTCCAGCTAGGTCCTTGGCAGTCCCCTCCCCTAAATGGGTTAGCTGTTGGACATCCCCAGTGTTATTGCTAAGCTGCTGCAGTTTGTCAGAGAGACGAGAGAAACGCCAAGATGCGCCCCCAAGAGCTGACAACCCTAGCTAGGGTGGCGATTGTCCATGTATTCTATGGGGGTAAAGCTAATTGTGAGGTGTGTATGACTCCAGAGACCCAGGGCGCTGATGCGGTGGACCGGGCGATTGCCCAAGGGGTGGATTTAGATGGAACGCCAATCCCGCCTGCCCAGTTGGCGCTCTACCACGAGGTCATGGCCTTGGAAGCGAACCGACAACGTAGCGGCGTTACCAACACCATGCGTTCACGAATTGTTCGCATCGGCGCTAAGCATTTGCCCCTCGAAACCCTCAACGCCAAGCTCGTTGCTGCCGGTTTTGCACCTCTCAAACCCAAGGAAATTGCGTTTTACTACGGCGAATAATTACCCCTGAGTAAGAATTTTCTGGACAATCTGCATACCTGTCACCGCCTGCCAGCCGAATAGCCCCAGCACCAGGCCATTGATGGTAATATGCAGCGCTCGCGCCCAGTCTTTCCCCTGTTGCATCAAGGGAGCCAGGGAAGCAGAAAACGCAATTAACCCGGTCATGCTCAAGCCCACTAACAGGTGGGGACCCAGAAACAGCTTTTGGTTGTTGATATAGGTGACCGCCATGCCGCCCAGGGTGCCCCAGACCATTAACACTAGGAGCAACGCGCCGACCTGAAAATGCACCTCCCGAAACTTCCCCTTGAGCAGGCGGCTTTTTTCTTCTCCCTTGGCTGTGCGGGTGCGAATCACCTGAATCCCGGTGTAGAGCGCGTAAAGACTCAAGGCCAATAGCAACCACATCAACACCGGATGGAAGAAAGGCAGTACCGGTTTCAGCCAATCAGGAACGGCGATCATGGCTCCACCCCCTCGGATACACACTCGTCATCATAGCTCATTGATTTTGTAACCATTCCCGCAGTTGTCGCTGCACCGTCTTAGGCAATCCTCGCACGGGTCGTTGCGATGGACGGGATAGGGGCTGCGGTCGCGCCATTGCCTGCCACAAAGACTGGGAAGACATCCATTCCGCGCCGTACCCTCCTGCCGTCATCCAGGCCAACCGGTCCGACGTGACCACAATTAAGCGCTGGTCCCGACCCCGGTGCTGGGCGCAAAACCGCTCGATATAGGCATCCGCCGTCGCCCCGTACCCCGTATAACACACGTACACGTGGTCTGTAATCTGCTCCCAGTGTTCTGGTTCTGGTCGCCGGTGCGCATCAAAGATGATGTGAGTTTGGTAGCCCTGCGTGGCGCTATAGTTGCACAGGGATTCAATTAACTCCTGCCGGTATTGGTCAAGGTTCCCCTGCTGCAACTCGCGCCTAGCCCCAATGACGTTATAGCCATCCACGACCATCAGGGTCGCCGCCTTCGGTGCCATGGTGGGTGGGACCAAAAACTTTAACTATTGTAACGCGCCCGTTTCTGCTGCCGGTACTGTTCCATGCGGCGGACAAATTCGGCGAAGTAGTAATCGGCGTCGTGGGGGCCGGGACTGGCTTCAGGGTGGTACTGCACCGAAAATACTGGCAACTCCTGGTGCTGCAAACCGGCTACCGTCCGGTCATTCAAGTTCCAATCGGTGATTTGCCACTGGGGGGGAAGCGTTTCTGGGGCGAGGGCAAACCCGTGATTTTGACTGCTAATGGCAACGTGTTGACCGGCACCCGCTGGATGGTTCAGCCCATGATGCCCGAATTTCAGCTTGTAGGTTTGCCCGCCGGAAGCCAAGCCCAAAATCTGATGTCCCAGACAAATCCCAAATAGAGGCCGCCCGCTGGTGAGCAACTCCCGCACCGTCTGAATCCCCTCGGTGACTGCGGCTGGGTCGCCAGGACCATTGGAAAGAAAGATACCATCCGGGTCATAGCGCAAAATTTCTGCCGCTGGGGTGGTCGCCGGCACCACAATCACCCGACACCCATAACTGGCCAGGCGGCGCAGGATGTTGTACTTAATGCCAAAATCAATCGCCACTACTACCAGCGGGTCAGAGCGCGTCGGCAAGGGCGCAAATTCCCAGGGGGCAGGCGTCGGGGTTTGCCATTCGTACACGTGGGAGGTGGTCACTCGCGGCACTAGATTCAACCCAGTCATCGGCGGCGCCTGCATTACAACCTCCAACAACTCCTGGGGGTCGAGAATCTCCGTCGAAATCGCGCCATTCATCGCTCCCTGTTCGCGCAGCCGCCGGGTCAACAGGCGGGTATCCACACCGGTAATCCCCACCACCTGCCAGCGTTCCAAGTAGGCTGGTAAAGACTCGGTTGCTCGCCAACTGCTAGGACGGGTACACCCATGCCGCACAATGATGCCCTGCACCTGCACCCGGTTGGACTCCTCATCTTCAGGATTAACGCCGGTATTGCCCAGCTCCGGGTAAGTAAACAGCACAATTTGGCCGCAGTAGCTGGGGTCGGTAATCACTTCCTGGTAGCCGGTCATGCCGGTGTTAAACACCACCTCGCCGACGGCTGTACCTTTGGCTCCGTACTGGTACCCCCGCGCCACGGTTCCATCGGCCAAAACGAGTAAGGCTGGTGGTGGCATTGTCATTCCCATAGCTGGCATCATAACATCCGGCAACCGCTATCCATGCCTGTTACAATTTGTGTAGATTCTGAGAGGAAGATTGCCGGGATGGACCTTACCAGTACCCTCTACCTGTGGGAACAGTGGGCCGATCGGTGGGTGACGCAGGAATTGCAGCATTTGACGCCTTGGAGTGTGGGGCTGGTGTGGGGCGCAGGGTTAGTGACCAGTTTGAATCCCTGTGTGCTGTCGTTGTTGCCGGTCACCGTCGCGTGTTTGGGGGGGGATAGCCAGGGGGATTGGCGGCAGGCCAGTTGGTTTACGCTGGGGTTGGCAACGACACTGACAGGACTGGGCCTGGGGGCAGCGCTGCTAGGACGGGTGTACGGCCAGTGGGGAAAAGGGTTGCCGCTGCTGGTGGCGGGAGTAGCCGTAGTCATGGGACTGGTGCTGTTGGAAATTCTACCGTTGCCGGTGTGGACCGCGCCTCCAGGGTGGGGAGCCGGTCGCTGGCGGGCTTATGGCTTGGGATTAACCTTTGGCTTGAGCGCTTCCCCCTGTAGTACACCGGTACTGGCGACTCTGTTGGCGTGGGTAGCAGGTACCGGCAATGTGCTGTTAGGGCTAGGGCTGTTGTTGGCCTATACGTTGGGGTACACATTGCCGGTGTGGGTGGCAGGGACGTTTACGACCACGGTGCGGTATTGGTTACGGTTGCGTCCGGTTTCGCGCTGGTTTCCCTGGCTGAGCGGCACCATTTTGCTGAGTTTTGGGATTTACACGTTATTAGCGCAACTAGTTTAGGGAGAGACGAGCGACTTTTCTAGGCCGTTGCGGGGAACCGACCAGATTTGATTGTGCAAAGCAATCTGTTCAATCCGCGTGGCTAATCGCAGCGCTCTCAGGGCCTGTTCGCCGCCGACCGAGGGCTGGTTGCCTTCGCGCACACAATTGACAAAGTGTTCCAATTCGGCCTGGAGCGGTTCAATGTTGTTGGTGTACACCCGTTCAACCCATTCATCCTGGCGGTAGAGCACTTGCCCGGTGGGCTGGCCCGGCAGATGGCGGTGGATGAAGATTTCGTTGTTCAAAAAATCAGCTTCGGTGAGGGAATTTTTGCCGTGAATGGTCAGGCGGCGGACCTTGCGATGGGTGACTTTGCTGGCCGTCAAGGAGGCAATCACCCCATTGTCAAACGTTAGCGTTGCCGTCACGTAGTCTAGATAACCGGAACCCGACGCGTGGGTACCACTGGCCGTCAACTGCACCACTGGTGCTGCTGTGAGTTCCAACAGTAGATCGATGTCGTGAATCATCAAGTCCAGTACCACTGACACATCATTGGCCCGCTGGGAATAGGGGCTGAGGCGATGGGCCTCCAACGCCAGGATTTCTTCCTGTTGCAACACCTTTTGCAGTTCCAAAAACGCCGGATTAAAGCGCTCAATGTGACCCACTTGCAGGATGCAGTTGGCTTCAGTGGCAGCGCTGACTAACCGTTCCGCTTCGGCAATACTCGCAGCAATCGGTTTTTCCATCAGAATATGCACCCCGTGCCGAATGCAGGTCATGCCCACTTCGTAATGCAAGCGGGTGGGTACGGCGACACATACGGCCTCGACATGGGGAAGCAGGTCCCGGTAGTCGGCAAAAAAACGCACCTGATATTTAGTCGCCAGTTGCAAACCTCGCTCCACATTAATATCGGCGACGCCTACCAACTGCACATCCTTGAGAAAGCTGAGCACCCGTACATGGTGCTGTCCCATATTGCCCACTCCAATCACTCCCACAGCCACTGGACGCGCGTCATGGACACCAGAATTCGGGAGAGCGGGCACGAGCGACAACTCCTCAAACACCAAAACCGCCGAATCCAGCCTCATCCTAACACATCAGCGGCGATGATCTGTTCAGCAGCGCTAAGATGGGAAATCCGGTATGACAAGGAACCACCGCATTAGATAATGAAGTCAGACAGGTGAGGAATCCCATGGCTTGGTTAGACCAACACGGGCGCATTGGCGGCAAGGTAAGCGTCATTGACCTAGGGGCCATCGTCGTGGTGTTGTTGGTACTGGTGGGGATTTTCTTGGTGCCGGGGGGAACCGGCTCGGTAGCGCAGGTGGGGCCAAGCCAAGCGGTGGAGATTGACATGATGGTCCGGGGGCTAAGCGTGACCCGTCCAGAGGAACTCATCCGCCCCGGCGACAAGGCCAGTTTTATCGTGCGCAACCAGCCATCTGGGACGTTGACGGTTAAACGCTTGTCCATTTTCCCGCCCCAAGTGGAAGTGCCTCAACCAGATGGGTCGGTGAAATTTTTGCCGGACACCCGTTCCCAGAGCCAGTTTCTCCGGGACATGGTGATTACCTTGACAGGAACAGCGCAAATGGTGGACGGCGGTGCCGTGCTGGGCAACACCAAGCTCAAGGTGGGGGTACCGGTGGAACTGGAAGGGCCGCAATACAACCTGCGGGGGTCGGTGATGGACGTGCGGGTGGGGTCATGAGGGCGGACGCGCTGCCGGAATTGCCCCCCGAGTTACAGGCCTGGCTGAACCAGTTGGATGCGGCCAAACATGGTAAATGGATGCGGCGGGCGTTGGAGGCGTTGTTGCGCCTATCCCAGACGTCGCTTGACCGCCTGGACTGGAAAATCATTGCCGGCGCCATCCAGGACATGGAGCAGGGGTTTCGGGTGTTTCAGCCCTATCGCCACGTGCGGAAAATCGCCATTTTTGGCTCGGCCCGCATCCCGAAAGATACGCCTGATTACCAGTTGGCGGTACAGTTTGCGCGGTGCATGTGTGAACAGGGGTTCATGGTCATGACGGGCGCTGGCGGTGGGATCATGCAGGCGGGCAATGAGGGAGCCGGCACGGACCATTCGTTTGGGTTGAATATCCAACTGCCCTTTGAACAAAACAGCAATGTTTTTGTCAGCGATAGCCCGCGGTTGATTAACTTCAAGTACTTTTTCACCCGCAAACTCTTTTTCTTGCGGGAGACGGACGGGGTGTGCGCCTTTCCAGGGGGATTTGGGACGCAGGATGAGGTGTTTGAAACCCTGACGCTGTGCCAAAATGGGCGTTGTCCACCGATCCCCATGGTGTTGCTAGAACATCCGGGGGGCACGTACTGGCGCGCTTGGGATAACTTCGTGCGAGAGTATTTCTGGCGCACCCACTTCATCAGCCCAGACGACGTGGAGCTATACACGATCACCGATTCCGTGGCAGTGGCCTGTCAGACGATTCGCCAATTTTACCGGGTTTATCATTCCAGTCGCTATGTGCGGGAGGATTTGGTGCTACGGTTGCATCACCCGCTATCGGAAGCGGTCGTGGCCCAGTTGAATGAGGAATTCGCCGATATTATCGCCAGTGGCGTGATGGAGCAACGGGGGGCGTTTCCGGAAGAAATCGGCGATGAGACGGACCATCTGCCGCGCCTGGTGTTTCGTTTCAATCAACGGGATTACGGACGGCTGTACCAACTCATTCGCCGCTTAAACGAGTTGGGAGCCCAGGACAATGCCCACCCCGAATGGCGTTGAACGCCAGCATCAGGCCCTCCGTCAGACGGTCTTGATAGTGGCCCTGTTGAACTTGGCTTACTTTACCCTGGAGGCGGGAGTGGCCGTGGCGATTGGCTCGGTGTCGCTGTGGGCGGATTCTATCGATTTTTTGGAAGACACGCTGCTGAACTTGCTGGTGTACGGAGCGTTGGGGTGGCGGCGACGTGTCCAAGCCTGGGTGGGGATGGGGCTGGCGGGCTTGCTGCTGCTACCGGCTTGGGCAACGCTGGGTTCCCTGTGGCATAAGGTACAAACCCGGTTTCCTCCCCAGGCGGTTGCCTTGTCGCTGACGGGTTTAGGGGCGTTGGCGGTCAACTGGCTGTGTGCGTTACTGCTGTTGCGCTTTCGTCATCAAGGGGGGAGCTTGGCGCTGGCGGCGTTTTTTTCGGCCCGCAATGACGCGCTCGCGAATCTGGCCATCATCCTGGCTGGACTGATCACCGCTGTCCATCCGTCCCCCTGGCCAGACGTGCTGGTCGGGGTGGGGATTTTCGCCATCAACGCCGATGCCGCCTGGAAGGTGTACCGCCAAGCCCGCGCGGAACAGCAGACCTAGGGTGGTACAATGACTCCACTTGGGAGGGTTAGGTCAATGCCGATGCAGTACTACTATGTGCTGGCCAGCGAAAAATTTCTCACCGAAATCGAGCCGTTAGAGGAGGTCTTTCGCGAGCGGACGAAACATTACCAGCGGGAAGGGAAGGAAATTGACTTTTTTTTAGTGCGGCGCCCGGCCTTTTTGGAAGCCCCTGAATTTGCCGAGGTAAAAGCCAAATGTCCCCAACCAGCGGCAGCGATTGTCACCACAAATCGGGATTTCGCTACTTTTTTGAAGTTACGGTTGGAGTTTGTGTTAACGGGCAGTTTTGAAGCGCCGTCGCCTACCATTCCTGACCCATTAGCTAGTAACGTTTAGCGGTCAGCTTTGCGCAACAGGTAGAGACCGGTCAATAGCCCCAGCACATTCGGGAACCAGGCACCAATCACCGGTGCAATCATACCTGCTTGGCTCATTACATCGCCGATAAACATCAGCAGGTAATAGATAAAAATAATCACCACACTCAAACCAAACGCCCAACCATTTGAACTCCGGTGCGGCAGACTCCCAAGCGCAGCGCCCACGACCCCCATGACCAAACAAATGAAGGGAATCGCCATTTTTTGTTGAATCCGAACCTGCCATTCCCGAATCCGCGCCAGATTGCCGCTGCCTTCCAGGATTTTCAGATACCGCCGCGCTTCCCAAAAACCCATTTCCTCAGGTGTGCGCCGCTGGGTGGCCAGGTCAAAGGGTGCTTTGGGCAGGGTGATTTCCTGCTTTTTGAACTGGATGATATTGCGATAACTGCCATCGTGGGCCACTAGATAAATCGTGCCGTTATGAAACTCCCACGCCTTCCGTTCAGCATTCCAAAACCCAGTTTCGGCGGTGAGGATTTGTTGCAATCCCTCCTGGGAAAAATCCAGCACCGTCAATCCCCGCATGTAGCGCCCATCAAACCGGCTGGCGTAAAATAACCGCTCTAATTCTTTACCGGTGGCCTGGTCAAATTCTTGATAGATAATGTTGCGCCGTTCCACACGGGGCCGGTCCTGGTCCAGGGCTTGCCGCACAACAACAGTCGCCTGGTAATTGGTCACCGGAACAACCGCCTCGTTAAATACAAAGGTAAGCCCAGTGGTGACCACGCTAAAAATCAAGGCCGGAACCACCCACCGCCGCGCTGGGACGCCACAGGCCCGTAAAGCAATCAATTCACTGTTGGCGCTCAAGCGACTGTAGGTGAGCAGGGTGGTCAACAGCGTCGCCATTGGAAAGGCCAGCCCGATGAAGTAGGGGGCTTTCAAAGCCAAGACCTGGAAGGCAATCGGCAGGGGTAACCCGGATTCCACGACCCGCCGCACGGTTTCAAACAGCGCTCCCACCGACAGGCCAATCGAGCCAAAGGCCCCTATCCCAAATACAAACGGCCCGATGAACAGCCGCAGCAGGTAGCGGTCGAGCAACGGTACTTGGTGACTCCAGAAGCCGAGGAACTTACGGACATGGGTTGTGGGGGAAACGACCGTTGCCATCGCACGTGACCGAGGAGCGCTTTCCCTAGTGTGCCATATCTGGTAGGAGCAACATGGCATCCCCCAGCGAATAAAACCGGTAGCGTTCCCGGATCGCCTCCTGATACAGGTGCATCACCCGTTGCCGCCCAATCAACGCGCTCACCAGCAGCAACAGACTGGACTGGGGCAAATGGAAATTGGTCATCAACCCGTCAATCACCCGCCATTGGTAACCGGGGTAGATGTAGAGATTCACTTTGCCGGTGGTAGGTTGCAATGTGCCCCCCTGGGCTGCTGCCTCCAACGCCCGCGTCACCGTCGTGCCTACAGCAATTACCCGCCCGCCCTGCTGTTGCGTTTGCTGAATTTTGGCCACCGTCGCCGCCGACACCTCTATCCACTCGCTGTGTAGTTGGTGCTGCCGGATATCCGACGTACTCACCGGGCGAAAAGTGCCCACCCCCACGTGCAAGGTGATCATCGCCTGGGCAATCCCCCGCGCCTGCAACCGCGCCAGTAATTCTTCAGTGAAATGCAACCCCGCTGTTGGCGCCGCAACGGAACCAGCGACTTGGGCATAGACCGTCTGGTATTGGTTGGGGTCGCCCTGGAAACGCTCGATATAGGGTGGTAGTGGCAATTCCCCAATCTGTTCCAGCAGGGGCCATAACTGCGTCGCATTTAACGCTGTGCCATCGGGCGTTTGAAAGGTCACCCAGCGGCCGCCGGTTTCGGGGTCTCGCGCTTGCACCACACCGACCAGTTGGGGTTGGCCTTGGGCTGGAAACGTCACTTGCATCCCCACGCGCACCCGCCGTCCCGGGCGTACCAGCACCCGCCACATATCACCTTCTCCAGGCTCTAGCAATAAAAACTCTGTCAGACCCCCGCCAGGTCGCACGCCCTTCAATCGCGCCGGGATCACTTTAGTGTTGTTGAGCACCAGCAAGTCGCCCGGACGCAACAAATCGGGCAAGTCGTACACATGGCAATGGCGATGGGTATCTCGATAAACCACCAACAACCGCGCATGGTCCCTGGGCACCATGGCAGACTGGGCGATGAGTTCGGTGGGCAAGGGGTAGTCGTAGTTAGCAAGTTCCCAGTCGCCTTCACTAGGTGGGTGAGCAGGAAAGGGCATAGAAGTCTATGTCCCTTCAAGGGGAGTAATCAAAAGTGTCAATTTCATTAAAGTAAAATTTTCTATCATTCGAAGAACCGCTGTCTCGGGAATGAACCCTGCTAAATTTGGTTTGCTTCATGTACCATCTTTGTCCCGCACCCATGTTAGCCGATAATAGGATAATTTGCAACTCAGGACAAGATTTGCTCAGGTTCTGCACAGCTTTTATTTCCGTGTCAAAACTGTTTCCTAATATGTGTTCGTCTAAGTAGAATGAAAGAAGGAGATTTCCCTTTTTGTCAGACCATAGTGTGGGGGGTTCATAGGACGTTTTTCGCCGAAGAATGGTCTTGACTCTAGCATCGAAAGCGCGCACTTCCTGTAGGCACTGGCGACCGAGGCGATTTAAGGGCAATTTTCGGTGTTGCCATGCCTGAGCTACAAGTAAAGAATTTATTCCTAGCCATAATAATAAACTCACAATCAATCTAGCGGGGTAACTGGTCATAGACTGGCCTCCAAAAATCCATCATTCTGCTAGCAACTTCAAGTTATGGAATGTCATCGTCGCTTCCCTCATCTTGCCATCCTGCATCACCCGTTGCCGCCGTTCTTGTAAGAGATAATAGCCCCCCACCCGGACATGGCGTTCCCAAACATCTACCGTCTTTCGCACTTGTCCCGTCGTGACATCGCGCATCTGCACGCGGTAATGCAGGGGGAAGTAGCCTTCGGCGGTTTGCTCTACAGATAAAGCGTCCACCGTACACAATTGGTTATCCACCACCCGTTGCACCTGGGTGATCACCGGCCCCCGCACCAGGTAGTGGGAATCCTGCACCTGAATCGGCACAGTGCCGTTGGGGAGTGGTTCCCCTGCTGTAAACGGGTGCGAACCATAATCCGCCTGGAAATCCCGCCGCTGCCGGTGAGCCACCACTTCCCGCATCAGGCTCATCAGTTCTCCATACACTGGGTGGTCAGCGTCTAACTTTTCCACCATCACTGATAAATCCCGATGCACCCGCGCGTGCGCCTGCACGGTTTCCTCACCGGATTGCCAGACCACATCCGCTTGATAACCAGGAAACTGGGCATTCCAGGTGTAGCGATTCTCGCAGGCTTGTCGAAAGATTTCCCCCGCATCTAGGGCAATGGTCATTGCGCCCTCTTAGCCGGCTACAGGTTGGACTTGGGGTTGGAATTGGAACAGGGCATAGACCACGTTGCGGCGGATGTTGGTCATCATGTCCTGGAAGAGTTCGTAGCCCTCGATTTTGTACTCAATCAAGGGGTCTTGTTGACCGTAGCCGCGCAGGCCCACCGACTCGCGCAGGGCATCCATCTGTTGCAAGTGCTCCCGCCACAGGTTGTCCAACTGTTGCAAGATGAAAAAGCGCTCGGCTTCCCGCATCAATCCTGGGCGAATTTGTTCGATTTGCGCCTCTTTCATGTCATAGGCAATGCGCACCTGCTCGTGTAAAAAGGCTTGGATTTCCGGCAGGGTTAAATCTTGTAAATCCTTCGGCTCCAGGTCGCTCAGCAAATAGATAAATTGTTTGACCTTGTCTACCAAGCCCGTCAGGTTCCATTCATCGGGGGGCAAATCGGGGTTGATGTAGGCAGCAATGATGTCGTCAATGGTTTTTTCAGCGTATTGAATCACCAGTTCCTTGAGGTCACGGCCTTCCAAAATCCGGCGCCGTTCAGCATAAATGGCCCGCCGCTGGTTGTTCATTACCTCGTCGTATTCAAACACTTGTTTCCGAATGTCGTAGTAGTAGGTTTCCACTTTCTTTTGGGCGTTTTCCAGTGACCGGGTGAGCAAGGGCGATTCAATGGGCATGTCGTCTTCGACGCGGAAGGCAGTCATCAGCGCCGCGACCCGTTCCCCACCAAAAATACGCAACAGGTTGTCTTCCAAACTCAAGAAAAAGCGTGTGGTGCCAGGGTCGCCTTGCCGTCCCGCCCGTCCCCGCAACTGGTTGTCAATGCGCCGGGATTCGTGCCGCTCAGTGCCAATGACGTACAGTCCCCCCAGCTTCACTACCTCGTCGTGCTCTGCTTTGGTATAGACTTCGTACTCCCGGCGAATCATCGTATAAACCTCGCGCAACCGGGCAATCACCGGGTCATCCGTCGGCCCCTTTTCGGACGCAATGGCAATTTTTTCCTCCGCCTCTAGTTCGGGCAGACTCTGCTCGCCATAGACTTGCACCGCAAAGTCTACTGCCGCTTTCAATGCCCGTTCGGTTTCGGGAGAGAGTTCTGCCGGGTAGATGTTGGGGGACGCCTTCCAGGTTTTGACCTTTTTGCCAGTGCCGAAACCCACTCCGCCGCTGCGCCGTTGTCCCATCAAAGACGCTAGCACGTTTAACCCGTCATCCTCTTCGGGCCGCACTAGCCGGGGCATGAAATACTCCCGCATTTTCAACCGGGCCATGTACTCGGCATTCCCCCCCAGGATGATGTCCGTCCCGCGACCCGCCATGTTTGTGGCAATCGTCACCGCGCCCTTGCGACCCGCCTGGGCAATGATTTCCGCCTCCCGTTCCACGTTCTCGGGTTTGGCGTTGAGCAGGTTGTGGGGAATGCCGCGCTCGTGCAGCAAGGCCGATAGGAGTTCCGACTTTTCCACACTGGTGGTTCCCACCAGCACCGGTCGCCCGATGGCGTATTGCTGGGCGCATTCTTCCGCTACCGCTAGCCACTTGGCCGTTTCGGTTTTGTACACCACGTCGGGCAAATCCTTGCGGATATTGGGGCGGTTGGTGGGAATCACCGTGACTTCTAGCTTGTAAATCTTGCTGAATTCTGCTTCTTCGGTTTTAGCCGTTCCCGTCATCCCCGCCAGCTTGGGATAGAGCAAAAACAAATTCTGATACGTAATGCTGGCTAGGGTTTGGGTTTCCGGTTCAATAGGGACACCCTCTTTGGCTTCAATTGCCTGGTGTAATCCATCGCTCCAGCGGCGTCCTGGCATCACCCGCCCGGTAAATTCGTCCACAATCACCACTTCATCGTTGCGGACAATGTAGTTCACATCCTTGATGAACAATTCCTTGGCTTTGATGGCGTTAAACACATAGTGCGCCCAGGGATTTTCTGGGTCATAAAGGTCATTGACTCCCAGCAGTTTTTCGGCCTCTAAAAACCCTTCATCGGTGAGCAGGATATTGCGGTTTTTTTCATCCACTTCGTAGTGTTCATCCCGTTTGAGTTGAGAAGCCACCCAAGCAGCGGTGATGTATTTTTTCTCCCGTTCTTCCGGGTCGCTCACCTGGCCGGAAATGATCAAGGGTGTGCGGGCCTCATCAATCAAAATTGAGTCCACCTCGTCAATGATGCAGTAGTGGAAGGGGCGCTGCACCACGTCTTCCAGGCTGGTAGCCATGTTGTCCCGCAGGTAGTCAAACCCAATTTCGCTGTTGGTGGCGTAGGTAATGTCGCAGGCGTAATTTTTCCGGCGCTCGCTAGCATCCATCCCCTGTTGAATGAGGCCCACGCTCAACCCCAAAAACCGGTGCAATTGCCCCATCCATTCCGCGTCCCGCCGCGCCAGGTAATCGTTAACCGTGACGATGTGTACCCCTTTGCCGGTCAGGGCGTTGAGATAGGCCGGTAGGGTCGCCACTAGGGTTTTCCCTTCCCCGGTTTTCATTTCGGCGATCTGGCCCTCGTGGAGCACCATGCCCCCTAGGAGCTGGACATCGTAATGGCGCATCCCCAGCACCCGTTTCCCTGCTTCCCGCACAACGGCAAAGGCTTCGGGCAATAAATCCTCTAGAGTTTCGCCCCGTTCCAGTCGCTGCCGAAATTCCGCCGTTTTGCCCCGCAACTCTTCGTCGGAGAGTTTTTCCATCTCCGGCTCCAGCAGGTTGATTTCAGTCACTAGGGGCTTGTACTGGTTGATACGACGTTGGTTGGGGTCGCCAAACAGGAGTTTCAGCATGGGCGCACGGATTGGGCAATGGTGGCATGTACTATTTATCGTAGCATTGGCGGTTCTGCCCAGAAGGGAACCGGCTGTGGTAGGCTGAGACAGGGAATGACTCTGGGAGATGATGCGCATGACGCAGGGGAAAGGATTCGGCTTTGGGCTGGGCAAGATGAAGGAGTTTGCTGATGCCCTGAAGAAAGCCCAACAGGTGCAGGAAGGCGCCATTCGGATGCAACAGGAATTGGATGCGATGGAAATTGTCGGGGAAGCTGCCGATGGACTGGTGAAGGTGGTACTCAGTGGCAATCAGGAACCCCGCCGAGTGGAAATTGCGCCGGCCGCTTTAGAAAAAAACCCAGAGGAACTCTCCCAACTGGTCTATACGGCGCTACGCAATGCCTACGACGAATCCACCGCTACCATGAAGCGCAAGATGGACGAACTGACAGGGGGCCTAGAGCTGCCGGGGGTGTAAGCGCTGAACAATCGTAGCTAACACATCTGGGCCGCCCACATTCCCGGGGACAATGACTACTGGGAGATGGGGAAAGCGCGGGTGGTCCGCCGGGGTGCGAATGACATTGATGCCCGGCACAATTTGACCCAGCAACCGTACCGCTGTGAGCGCCAACCCGTGACTCAGGATTTCGTTGGACGTAATGCCTCCCTTGCTCACGAGAAAGCCAATTTCCGGAGGCAATTGCTGCACCAGCAGAGCGGTCGTTTGAGCCACCTGCGCCCCAAACTGCAAGCGCGTCGCCTGGTCAGGAAATGACAATTCTTGGCGGGGGGTGTAAACCACCGGAATCAAGCCCTGGTTTAACGCCTGGGTCACCGCCGGCATCACCTGTGCCACTAGTTGCTGGGGCGTTTGTCCCGCACCCAACTGTTGAATCGGCAGTTCCATCCCCTGGACTCCCGGCTGTTGCAACAGATGTTCCACTTGTTGCGTCGAGAGACGGACATGGGACCCTACGACCACCACACCAGGTAATTTCCCTTGCACGTAGGTGGACATGGCTGCGGGCGCTACTGGTTGGGGAGGCAACTGGGCCAGGGCGCTGACAATCCCGGCGGCTGAGCGCAACAACAACCGTTTGCCCTGGGCATGGGCGCGATAGAGCGCTTGGGCGACTTGCTGCAAATCCGCCAGGGTTTCGGCGTCCACGACCGCACAGGCGTTGTGCCGCAATCCCAGGAGCAATTCATCGAGAGCGCCAGAGCGAATGTGTGCAAGCGTCACACGCACCACCTGGTCTTGCCGGATACGTCCCCCCGTTTTGTACTCCACGTAGGCGGGGAGATAGGCCGACGGGTAGCCAAACACTGAATCCTTGGCAAATTCCGTTTGGTCCACGGGCACCGGTTGTCCATTCACTAGCAGGTAATGTACGCTGTCGCGGGTGATGCGTCCTCCTTCGATAAACGCCGGAATTAGCAAATGCCCGTCAAATGGCCCCAGTTCTTCGTTCAAGACATCCACTTCCAAGGGGTAGTGCCCCCGCAGGGTGGAATCCGACCGGCTAATCACCAGGGCCTGGTCCAAAAGGTTTTCCCCCGCAACCTGACGCAAATTCCGGCAAATCTCACGGGTGACTTGAGCAGCCATCTCCGGCGGGCGGGCGCGGGTGTTGCCTAGGATGAAAAACAGGGGCGATGCATCCGTCCAGGCGGTTTGCAAGGTTTCGGGGTCCCAGCGCAGCAGCAACAAGCAACTGTGAACGGTTTGGGAACCGGTGGGGTCGTCGTCGAGAACGACTAATTTCGGGCGGGTCATCTTGCCAGGGGAACCCACAACCCTTCAGTATAGACACAAGATGGGGAGGGTACAGCCAGTGAATTTTCAGGACTTGATTGCAGCGCTGCATCAATTTTGGGGCCAGCAGGGATGTTTAATCGTTCAGCCCTACGACCTAGAAAAGGGCGCAGCAACCATGAGTCCCCACACCTTTTTGCGAGCGCTAGGGCCGGAACCTTGGGCGGTGGCCTACGCGGAACCTTGCCGGCGACCGGGTGATGGCCGCTATGGCGAAAACCCCAACCGGTTGCAGCACTACTTCCAGTACCAGGTGCTCATCAAGCCCTCGCCTCCGAACATCCAGGACACCTATCTGGCCTCGCTGCGGGCATTAGGTATTTCCCCCGAAGAACACGACATTCGGTTTGTGGAAGACAACTGGGAATCCCCCACCTTGGGCGCCTGGGGAGTGGGGTGGGAAGTTTGGCTGGACGGCATGGAAATTACCCAGTTCACCTACTTTCAACAGTGCGGAAGCATTGACTGCCAGCCCGTTTCCATCGAAATCACCTACGGGCTAGAGCGCCTGGCAATGTACCTGCAGAATGTGGACACCATTTGGGACATCCGCTGGAACGACCAGGTGACCTACGGGGACATTTATCGGGACAATGAGGTTGAGCAATGTACCTACAATTTCCAAACCGCCGACCCGCAAATCCTCTTTCAACTGTTTACTTTGTACGAAAAAGAAGCCCAGCAATTGCTCGCCCAAAATCTAGTGACGCCCACCTTGGATTACGTGTTGAAATGCTCCCATACCTTTAATTTGCTAGAAGCGCGGGGGGTCATCGCTGTGACGGAGCGCACCCGTTATATTGCCCGCATTCGCCATCTCGCTCGCCAGGTCGCCCAGCTTTACATCCAGCAGCGGGAGCAGCGAGGTTTTCCCCTGCAACGTTCTGGCGTCTCGTCCCTCAAACCGGCATAATGAAAGCGAAGAAACGGGTTTAGGAGGTTGGACGATGGCCCGCACACCTTCCACAATGTTGGATTTGGGAACACCAGCGCCGGATTTTGCCCTGCCCGATGTGGTGACCGGTAAGACGATTAGCTTGAGCACGTTTGCTGACAAAACCGCCCTGCTGGTGATGTTTATTTGCCGCCACTGTCCCTACGTCAAACACATTCAAAACGAATTGGCGAAATTAGGCCGGGACTATAAAGACAAGGACATTGGCATCGTGGCCATCAGTTCTAACGACGCAGAGAAATACCCCGACGACCGCCCCGAATCCCTCAAGGAAATGGCGCAGGAATTGGGATTTACGTTTCCCTTTTGCTACGACGAAACTCAGGAAGTGGCCAAAGCCTATCGCGCTGCTTGCACGCCGGATTTCTTCCTATTCGACCGGGAGCGGAAACTGGTTTACCGCGGGCAATTTGACGACAGCCGCCCTGGGAACGACCTACCTGTGACGGGGAAAGACCTGCGGGCTGCCATTGATGCCGTATTGAGCGGTCAACCCGTGTCTCCTGACCAAAAAGCTAGTATCGGCTGCAATATCAAATGGAAACCCGGTAACGAACCGGATTACTACAAGGCAGCTTAAAACCTTACAGCAACTGGTCCATCAACTGCAAAACCGGCCCCGCCGCTTCCCAATCGAGGGGGTGGCTTTGGGTCGTCAACCATTGGCTGAGCAACCGGTGCAACCCCATGAGTTTGAAGCTGGGTTCGGCAGTCGCCTGGGCAATCGCTGTCGCCACCGGTAGATAGCCCGTTTCGCCCAAATCCGTCAACAACACCCGCTGCAACCGCGTTTCCGCTTGACGAATCAACTCCAGCAATTGCTCAATATAACTGGCATCCCGAGTCAGTACATACATCGTACATAAAGCAGCACTGCGAACACGCGGCAAAGGATGGGCCAGAAATGGTTGAATAGCTGGAATGACTGATTGTGCGTTTAACCGTCCCAATGCCAGGAGAATCGCACTGTAAGGTTGAGGTAAATCTGCCGTTCCCAAAGCTGACGGCGCGTTTTGCTCTTGCAGTAGAGCGACCAGTGCTGGAATTGCCTGGGTATCCCCCAGCAACCCCAAGGCTGTCGCTGCCGCCGCCCGCAGTTGAAAATCATTGACCTGTAAACAAGCGATTAAACTTGGCACTGCCTGGGGATCGCCGATTTCTCCTAACGCCCGGGCAGCATTGCGCCGCAGCGGATACCCCCCCAGGGCTGTGCGGTCAGATTCATCCTGCAACGCCGCAATTAAGGCGGGTACAGCTTCTTTGACCCGAAACCGCCCTAGCCACCAGGCCGCATAGTACCGCTGGCTGGGATCAGGTGATTGGAGTTGGGCGAGGGCCTCCGCAACCGTCACTCGGGTTGAGTACCGTTGAGCGCTTCAATTTTGACAATTTTGCCACCTAAACGAGTAATTCGGCGCATCTCTTCATTCATCCGGTTATAGGGGACAGTGATAAACACGCTGCCGCTGCGACGGATGGGGAAATTCTGACGGTCTGTCTGGTCATTCTGACGCAGACCCACCACCTCGTAGCGAAACAGACGTCGGTTGGCATCATTCAAACTGGACATGCCGGCACTAGCTGGCCCATAAAACATCGGTACGACTCCCGCATCATCATCAGTCCTGCACCCTATTGTAAGAGCTAACGGCGCTACGCCGAAATCATGACAATTTGTAACAGTGCCGCGGCAGTTACCACCAGCAAGAAACAGTTGCCGTTGGCACGCGCGGTTATGCCCCCAGCGAACAGTATGCCGGTCGTCCGCAATTCAGCAGCGACCTTTATGCTGTCGGGATCATTGCCATTCAAGCCCTGACCGGCCTGCCTCCCAACCAGTGGCCCACCCCGCACTTCGACTGGCGCGCTCACTGCTCCGACCTCCCAGACACCTTGGCCCAGGTGCTCGATAAGATGGTGCGCGAACAACCTTGGGAACGTTACACCAGTGCACAGGCGGTTCTGCAGGCGCTTGATCACATCCCATTGCCCACTACTCCCACCACCGAAGTCTTACCGCCGTTGCAGGAATCCTCGCTACTGGTGCAAAGCAGCCGCTGGCTACGGGAGACCGCTCGCCGTTGGATGCAGGGTTGAATGGTACGATAAGGCATAACGGCAGTTTTCACGAGGGCCAAGATTTATGCGTTTGTGGTTGCTGACTGCGAGTTTGTGGGGAGTGTTGGTGTTACCAATGTTTGCTCAAGCGCGCACACCCATCACTGACCAGTTCAAAATTCCCCCGTTTCGGGACTACACCGGTGATGGCGTGCAGAATTTGGATGACATTCCCGCCCACCAGAAAAACTACAACGAACAACTGCGGCAGTGGGCTGGTCGGATCAGCGGCACCCGTTAAGTCCAGGTTATGTTGAGGTTAAGATTGGGAGTATCTTGACCGCAGTGGGAGAAGATGCTGTTAAAATGAGGGCAACGTCACTGCAAATTGCTGTGGTGAGAATGGTGGATTAAGCTGTTTAAGTTGAGGAGTTGCGGTTATGCGTCCCCAAACATTGTTATCTCTTTCGGTCGCAGGTACGGTGTTGGCAGCGGCGATGGCTCCAGCGAGTGCTCAACCTGCGCCGCGGTTGTATGAACCCCCGGTGATGACAACCCCTGCCGCCAAAGCGGAACCTTGGCCGCCGTTTACAGGTCCCTTCCGGTTGCGCAAGCCTGACACCTTGATTCAGTTCCCGAAGCCTGCTTACTACGAGCATCCTTTTGCGCTGGAACGGAGTATTGAGCCTTTCCGGATCGGGATTAGGAGGACGACAGGTACTTCAGCTTCCCCGGTGACTGACAAATTCCGGCCTGCTCCTTTCCGCGACTATACGGGGGATGGGGTGCAGAACCTGGATGATGTACCGGCGCATCAAAAGGCGTTTAACGAACAATTGCGCAAGTGGGCCACTAGCATTGGTAGCTGCGCCAAACAGCGGGGTGCCATGTTCCGGTTCGTGGGTAAGGAAGAAGTGCCTATCCAAATCAACGGTGACCCTGGCCGGATTCAACTGAACGCCAACAATGTGCCGGTTTGTCCGGGTTAAAACTCACACCGGTATTACATTTTCCCAATACAACTGGCTCCCTGGAGTAGGGGGCTTTTTTTGTGGTTAGGCGCTACATGGAGAACCTGCCCACCCCTGGTTTCCCAACCATTCAGCAACTACGGGAATGGGTTTAAGAGGCGTTTGGAGTAACGCCTTGTAGTTTATCCGGGCTTGTCATCCGTTAGGTCGCAGGGCGCAGCTCCGTTGCTGGTTCTTCCTCTGACAAACTTAAAGTGGTCTAGCTATCAGCGATAGAGAAAGCCATGACGCTCCCCTGATGCTTCTGCCCTAGAATTGGAAAGTCAACCTGCACACTAGCGACCAAGATGCCGGCACCCCTGCGTCAGGAACTGTTGCAGTTAATCGCTGAGTTGGCTTATCGAGAGGGTGATTTTGTCTTGAGTTCAGGCGCCCGCAGTTCCTATTACATCAATTGCAAGACGGTAACGTTGCATCCGCGCGGCGCGTATCTGGTAGGGCGGTTATGTGGAGAATTGTTGGCGCCAGCAACGGTGGCGGTTGCCGGTTTGACCTTGGGAGCGGACCCCATTGTGACCGCCATCAGTGTCCTGTCAGCCCAGACGAACCACCCCGTGAGCGGTTTAATCATTCGCAAAGAACCCAAGGGACACGGCGCCCGTAGTCAGATTGAGGGGCCATTGCCGCCGCCAGGTAGCTGGGTTACTGTGGTGGAAGATGTAGTCACGACTGGGCAATCGCTGGGGTTAGCAGTGGACGTGTTGCGGGCGGCAGGTTATCAGGTCCAACAGGGCATTACTGTGGTGGACCGGCAGCAGGGCGGTGCGGATTACCTCGCTGCCAAGGGGGTTACATTGACTGCTCTGTTTACCCTAGCAGACGTACAAACCATCTACCAACAATTGCAGTCGCCAGCGACCATCACGACGGGTTGAATCATGGCGCTACCGGTCAGCCTGTGCATGATCGTCCGCGATGAGGCGCCCTGCCTGCCGACCTGTCTGGCGAGTGTGCGAGACGTGGTGGCGGAAATCATTGTGGTAGATACCGGTTCCACCGACGATACCGTAGCGATTGCCCAGGCGCATGGGGCCAAAGTGGAGTTTTTTAGCTGGCAGGATGATTTTGCGGCGGCTCGAAACTATTCCCTGGAGTTTGCCCAGCAGGAATGGATTCTGGTGTTGGACGCCGATGAAGTACTCATCCCCAGCGCTGTGCCAGGGTTGCAGGCTGCGATTGCCGATCCCCAAGTGCTCGTGGTGAATCTCTGGCGTCAGGAAATGGGCACCCAGCAAGCGCCCTATTCATTGGTGTCGCGGTTGTTTCGCAATCGCCCAGACATCCGGTTCCGGGGGGCCTACCACGAACTGATTGACGACAGCGTTGCCGAGATTCGCCGACGGGAACCCCATTGGCAGGTCGCCACGCTGGATGCTATCGCCTTGCAACACTGGGGCTACACGCAAGCAGCGCTCCAGACCCACAACAAACAAGCGCGCGCCCGCCGTCTTCTAACACAAGCTTTGGCCCAGAATCCCCAGGATGCGTACCTGTGTGCCAAACTGGCGGCGGTGTACCTGGCCGAAAACGCCGATGACCAAGCCTTGTCCTTGCTGCAACAAGCCCTAGCGACTCAACCGACCGAACCCCTGGTGCAGTATGAGATTCACTTTCATCTGGGGTTGGTTTACCAGCGTCGTGGCGAGGCGCACTTGGCCCAGCAGCACTACCAAACCGCGATGGCACTGCCTTGTCCACCTCTGGTTAAACTCGGCGCCTATACGAATTTGGGTAGTCTCTATCAAGAACAGCGAGCGTTTCACCAGGCGCGCACCCTGTTTGAACAAGCGATCCAGATTGCTCCCGACTGGGCTTTGGGTTACTACAATCTGGGACTCGCGTTAAGGGGCCTCAATCAACTACCAGCAGCCATCCAAGCCTACCAAAAAGCCTTGGAACTCGACCCGAACTTGGCAGCGGCGCATCAGAATTTAGGTGTGGTCTGGTGCAAATTGGGAGATTTACCAAGGGCGCAACAACACTGGCGACAAGCCATTGATTTGTACCAGCAGCAGGGTTCCCCGGTTGGTCAACAGCTAGAACAGGAATTGCGAACGTTGGGTTTATTGCCACATTTTTAGCGCCATTTTTTACTGAGATAAAATCTTTCCCACCTGTCCTCCCACCCCTTGGAACCCTATTAGCCACTGCGCTATGATGGAGCCAGAACCCGAGCGGCGCTGCGTGTGATTCCCCAGCAATTAACCCTAAAAAATTTCCTTAGTTATCGTCAGGCTACTTTAGATTTTCGGGGTCTGCATACCGCCTGTATTTGTGGCCCCAACGGCGCGGGTAAATCGTCACTTTTAGAAGCCATGACCTGGGCGTTGTGGGGTGAATGCCGAGCGCCGGGCGCCGATGATGTGATTCGCAGTGGTTGCACCGAGGCGCGGGTGGATTTTAGTTTCCAGAGCGGCGGGCAAACCTATCGCGTGATTCGGGTGCGGCGGCAGGGGCATACCACCTTGGAATTTCAAATCTGGGCCGACGGTCGCTGGCAACCCCTGACCCAACGCAGTCTGAGAGAAACCCAGGAGTACATCAACCGGGAACTGCGACTCGACTACCACACCTTCATTCATTCGGCCTATTTGCGCCAGGGACGGGCGGATGAATTCATGTTGAAAACGCCCAGTAAACGCAAGGAAGTCCTGGCCAATCTTTTGCAACTAGACCACTATGACGAGTTGGCGGAAGAGGCTAAAAAACGCGCCAGCTTGCACGAGCTACAAGTTAAAAATCTACAGCAAACGCTGCATCAGCAAGCCCAAACATTAGCCCAAGAACCCGATATTCAGCGTCAATTTCAGCAACTCCAAGCCCAGATTCAGGCCTGCCAAACCACCTGCGAACAATTGCAGCAACAATACCGGCATTACCAGCAGCGCCAGCAGCAACGCCAGCAGTGGCTCCACCAATACGAGTGGCTCCAGCAACAAAGGGCGCAGTTAGAAATCGGGAAAAGCCAGTCCCAAAACCGGCGTCAGCAATTGCAGCAACGGCGGCAAGAACTGGAGCAAATCCTCAGCCAAGCCGACGCCATCACCCAGCTTTATCACAGCTACTACGAACTCCAAAAGCAGGAAGAACAACTGACCCAAAAAGCCCACCAACAGCAGCAACTCCAGGATGAATACAACCGCTTAGAAAAAGAGTATCAACAGGTCTTGCACGCTCTCGAACTCCAGAAACGGCAGTTGGAAACCGAAATAAAAAATCTCCAGGAAAACCAGCAAAAATGCGCAGCAATTTTTCAAGAAAAAGAGCGGTTGGCTGCGGCGGTAAGTGAACTCGAAACAGCGCGTCGTCGCTTGCAGCAACTCGACCAGCAGGCCGAACGGTATCGTCCGCTTTATGAGCACTACCAACAACTCTGCCAGCAACAAGAACAAGCCCGCGCCCGTCAAGAAGCCCAACGCCAGGAACAACACCAACAACTCCAGCGCCTGCGTCAACAATGGCAATCTCTGGCCTATCTCGACCGAGAACTCGAACAAGTCCAGCGACAGTTGGCCGAACTTGATAAAAAAGAAGTCTATCTCAAACATGTTGAGGACAAGGGCAAAGAGCGCAAAAGTTTTCAAGACCAACTCAAAGCCCGCCTGCACAACTATCAGACTCAGATGGCCCAGTTACAGCAGAAAATCGCGCTCTTGCAAGAACCCGAAGCGGTGTGTCCCCTCTGCGCTCGCCCTCTGGATGCAGAACACTGGCAATTGGTGCATAAAAAACAGGAACTTGAACGGCGAGAACTGGAAGAAGCCATTTGGTTAACCCAGGAGCAAATTGTCGTTACTGAACGGGAAATTGAAGTTTTACGCCAGGAATACCGGGAAGTGAGCAGCCAATTGAAAGCCCGAGAGACGCTGCACCAGAAACAGGGTCAATTACAGCAACAAATCCACCACCGCCAGGAACTCCAATCGCAAATTACTGAACTAGAAACTCGTTTGCAAGCCCTGGAACAAGCCCTGATGGCGCCAGCGCCCAATCCAGAAATTGAGCAAATCTGCGCGGAATTAGCAGCCATTGGCTACGACGAAAAAGAACATGTCTGCGCCCGCGCGGAAGTGGACAAATGGCGGTGGGTAGAAATCAAACAAGCCGAGATACAAAACGCGGAAAAAACTTATGAGGATTTATCCCGCCAGTTGGCTGAACTAGCTCGCCAGCAGCAGGCGCTCGACCAAGAAATCGCTCACGTGACCCATCATTCCCCCTTGCGATACCAACTCGACTGTTGCCGGCAACAATTGATTGACTTGGCCTATGACCCTGCGGTACATCAAGCCTTGCGCCAGCAGTTGAAACAGTATGAAAAAGCGCCTTTGTACTACCAGGAATTACAAAATGCGCAGGCGGAGTATCCCCGTTTAATGGCAGAACTAGAGGAATGGATAGCTCGTGAAACTGCCCAGGCGCAGCAACTGCAACAGTTAACGGAGCAATTGCAGCAAATGGCGGAAACCTTGGCGGATTTTCCTGACCTGAGTGATACCATTCGCGCTTTGGAGGAGCAATTGCACGAGCAGCGGCAATTCCTGCAAGAACAATACATCGAAAGTGGCAAGTTACAAGAACAGTTAAACCAACTGGCCCAGTTGCGAGACAAGTATCAACAGGCCCAACAGGCGCTAGCAGAACATGAGCATCACTATCAGGTGTATCAAGCGCTCACCCAGGCTTTTGGTAAAAACGGTATTCAGGCCTTGATGATTGAGCAGGTTTTACCCCAATTAGAGGCCACGGCCAATTACATTTTGGGACGTTTGACCAATCACCAGTTACACGTTCGTTTTGTCACCCAAAAACCAAGGAGAAGTGGCAGTCAGCGTGACTCCCTGATCGAGACGCTGGATATTTTTATTGCCGACGCCTATGGCACACGTCCCTATGAAACCTACTCGGGCGGCGAGGCGTTCCGAGTGAACTTTGCAATCCGGTTGGCGCTGGCGCGGCTATTGACCCAGCGGGCAGGGGCGACGATGCAAATGCTCATTATTGACGAAGGATTTGGGACGCAGGACGCTCAGGGGTGTGACCGGTTGCTGGCAGCGATTAGCGCCATTGCCGACGAATATGCTTGTATCCTGGTGGTAACCCACATTCCGAGCCTGAAGGAAGCGTTTCCTGCCCGCATCGAAGTCAGTAAGACGGAAGCCGGTTCGCAGGTGCAGTTGGTGGTGTGATGCGGATTGCCATCATCGGCGCTGGGGTGGTCGGTGCAGCCATCGCCTGGGAATTGACCAGCGTCCAGGGGTGGGAAGTTGCTGTTTACGAAGCCCAACCGGCGCCGGCGCAAGGGGTAACGGCGGCTGCTTTGGGGTTGTTGATGGCGGTGCTGAGCGACCGGGGGACGACCAAGCGCTTGGCCAGCTTGCAACGCTATCACGAAATACTTACGGATGCGACGCTACCTGGCAACCGGCGGGGGATCTTGCGTTTGTATGAAGATACGGCGACGTGGGTCAAGGTCGAAAAGATGGCTGTACGACGGCAGCGGCAAGGCTGGTCATTGGAATTGTTAACCGTCGCTGACTTACAGGCGCGTTTTCCAGTCGTCAATTCCCACGGTTGGGTGGGTGCGGTCTTGTCCCCTCAAGAGTGGCAACTCCAGCCAGCGCCGTTGACAGCTTACTGGTTGCACCGGGCTACCGAACAGGGGGGCCAGGTTCACTACAACACACCCGTTTTGCAGGTCTTGCCTGGTCAGCCATTGCGGTTGGTGTTACGGCAGGGGGAAGTGACCTGTGACGCGCTAGTGGTGAGCGCGGGGTTGGGGTCCACGCAAATTCCAGGGTTATCGGCGCCGTTCCGGCTGGAACCGGTGTTGGGACAGGCTGTGGAGGTTTGGTGTCCGGAGTTGGCCGACTACCCAGTCATCTACGGGCAAGAGACGGCGATTGTTCCCCAGGCGTCGGGCAGTGTTTGGGTTGGCGCAACTGTGGAAGCAAGAACGACCCCGGACCCGGCCACCTGGGAGCAGCTTTGGCAAAGGGCAGTGGCAATGTGTCCCGTTTTACAGGGCAAAACCTGGCAACGGCAGTGGTACGGTTTACGCCCGCGACCGGTTGACCAGACGGCGCCAATTGTGCAAAACGACCCCCACTGTCCCTGGGTTATCTGGGCGACGGGTCACTACCGCAATGGAGTGCTGCTCGCTCCCTGGACTGCGCAGGAGGTTAAGCGACGGCTCTGGGAACTGGCGTCAGCCACTTCATCAATGGGAAAATAACTTGGGCGCTGGGGTGTGGTAGAGGAAAAAAAACAATATGTAGCAGTCCTGTTTAAGAGCATATAGCTAAGCACAGAATGCTTGACACAGTCAGCAATCGGCATCCTGGATGCTTCCACGTTACTCGCTTCCTAGGGCCGACAACCTAAATGTTTTCTGCTGTAGGTTCCTAATCCGAGAAAAAACATTTACCAAAAACGCTGGTTGAGAATCGTTGCCGGCGTAGCGTCGTAAGGCCACGTATAAGGAAAGGGGACTTGGGGATACTCGTCCTTGACATTCGCCAGAGCAATCGGCCAGGCCTTGGCACAACTCCACTCCCACCGGTTGATGAGACTGGGAGCAACATCGAGCAATACTTTCAACTCAGCCCGTTGTGTGCGAATCGTGCGTTCCCAACCGTTGTAGGCAGCCGGTAATGGAACGTGCATTCGTTTTAACAAGTGCTCCAGTAGAACCACTAGGCAACTGACGAATTCTTTCTTTTGTGAAATCCCCAAAGCCTCAATTTCCTCAATCAGATGCTCGATGTCCAGCTTGGCGAAGTCACCCTTTTGAAAATGGACAACGGTTTCTTCTGCCCACCGCCCAATATCTTGCTCATAAAGGGTATGCAGCCAGTTTTCACTCGCCATCAAAAACCCCGCAAAGGTCGTTGTTTCTTCAGGATAACCTGGGGGAATTACGGTTAGCGCCCCCTGCGCAATATCACACCGGCTTCGTAGCAGCCTCCTGTTCCAATTCCTGCACCAGTTGTTCCAGGTGACTGCGCTGGGCATGAAAGACTGAGCTACAGAAATGACACGTCACTTCCGCGCCGTCGTCCTGGTGAATCATGCTCTTGAGTTCTTGGATGCCCAACATCTTCAGCGCCCCCAGCACCCGGTCAAAATTGCAGCCGCAGTGGAATCGCACCAGTTGCACCTCGGGGAAAATCACCAAGTCCATATCCCCTAGCAATTCCTGGAACATATCACTCAACTGGCGTCCGGCCAATAACAGGGGCGTAAATCCCGACAACGCCGCCACCCGCGATTCCAGCACCTCGATCAACCCCTCATTTTGCGCTGCCTTGGGCAGGATTTGCAGTAACAATCCCCCTGCCGCCCGCACTTGCCCGCCTTCTAGGTACACGCCGAGCGCCAGGGCTGATGGTGTTTGCTCCGACGTGGTTAGGTAGTAGGTAATGTCGTCGCCCACTTCCCCCGAAACCAACTCCACCGTACTGGCATAGGGGTAGCCGTAGCCATTGTCCCGCAGCACATAGAGATACCCTTGCGACCCCACCGCCTGTCCCACATCCAATTTCCCCTTGGCATTGGGCGGCAATTCCACATGGGGCTGGTCCACATACCCGCGCACTGTGCCGTCGCGACCGGCATCCACAAACACGGTTCCCAGTGGACCATTGCCCCGGAAGCGAATGTTCACCCGCGCCGACATCCGTTTCATACTCGACGCCAGCAGCAATCCTGCGCTCATCGTTCGCCCCAAAGCCGCCGTCGCCACGTAGGACAACCCATGTCGTTGCCGCGCTTCCGCCACCAAACGAGTGGTGATGACCCCGACCGCCCGAATTGCACCGCCGGCTGCTGTGGCCCGCATCAACTGATCCACCATCGCCACTTCCTGAACTTTGTCCCTATGATCGTATCGTGTTTACCGGAGAACCGCCGTTGACCGATTTGCCGGACATTGCTACGGTGATCGAGCACGCCCTGTTGCGTCCAGGGATGACCCCGCAGGAGATTGCCGAAGGTTGTGAAATTGCCGACCGCTATGGGTTTCCAGTGGTGTGCGTCTATCCCAGCGCCGTGCGCCAGTGCGTGGAATTGCTCCATCAACGCCGGTGCCAGGTCTGCGCTGTGATTGGGTTTCCCCTGGGAGCGACTACCAGCAGCGTGAAACTTTACGAAGCCATGGAAGCAGTCGAAAACGGCGCCAAGGAACTGGATGTGGTTATTCACTGGGGCTGGCTCAAGGGCGGTGAAACCCAAGCCGTTTACGACGAAATCGCCCAGATTGTCAACGACACCGGTCAAACGGTCAAGGCCATCTTGGAAATGAGTCAACTGACGCCTGAAGAACAAAAACTGGCAGTGGAAATTTGTCTCGATGCGGGCGTCCATTACCTGAAAACCGGCAGCGGTTGGTTTGGGGGCGCAACGGTGGAACAAGTGGAATTTTTACGGAAAATGACCCAACAGCAGGTAGGGATCAAGGCATCGGGGGGTATTAAAACCCTAGAACAGGCCCATGCGCTCTTGCGTGCCGGCGCAACTCGCCTAGGAACCTCCAGGGGCGTGGAACTGGTGCAGCAACAGGAAGAAATCAACGCCTGACATGACTGGTGGCTGGGATGCGTTTCAACCAATTGCCTGGGTTGCGACCACACCTGTCAATCAAACCCGTTTTTTAACACTGGCGCGTCATTTCGGGGGAACCATCTGGTGTTCGCCTCAATTGGCAACCCATCCTGATTGCCATGCCTACGGGACATCTTTGCGTGACCACCTGCAGTATCTCTGGGCGGACCATCGAACACTGGTACTGGGGTTGACCCTAGGAGCTGTGGTACGCCTGATTGCGCCCCTGCTGACCGACAAGCAGCGCGACCCCCTGGTATTATGCATTCCCGAATCCGGTCAGTACGTAATCACCGTTTGCGGCGGGCACCAACGCCAGGGGGACCGGCTATGCCAAGCGATTGCCTCCTGGTTAAACGCCCAAGCCATTATTACCGATGCATCCAGTGCGCAGGGCTTGCCTGGCGTGGACACCTGGGGTCACCCCTGGGGATGGCGCAAAGGTGCCGGTGATTGGACGGCTCTTGCTGGCGCCCTGATTCGGGGGGAACCTGTGCAAGTGGTACAGGAAGCCAGTCAAACCCTGTGGCGACAAGCCCTTCCGCCGCAAGCGCCCCTGCGCTGGACGGACGCACCGGATGCGCACCACCCCCAGATTTGGATCACGCACCGGCAAGTCAACCCGACGGTTCCCCATGCCATTTGGCATCCGCGGGTATTGTGGGTTGGCGTTGGTTGTGCGCGCGGGACCCCCGCCTGGGTCATCCAGCAGGCCATTGCCCAGGTGTTTGCCGAACACGCCCTCGCCTTGGACGCCATTGCCGGTCTGGCCAGCATTGATATCAAACAGGATGAAGCCGGTCTGGTAGCCCTCTGTCAAAACCAGGGGTGGCCGTTGCGCACGTTTCCGGCTGACCAGTTGCGAGCCGTTGCCGTCCCCAATCCCTCGCCGGTGGTAGCTCAAGCTGTGGGCACTCCAAGCGTTGCCGAAGCCGCCGCTGTTCAAGCCGCCCAAGGCCCCCTGCTTGTGCCCAAACAAGTTTTGGACAACGTCACAGTGGCCGTCGCTTTGGCTCCCCGGGAATTCCTGGACCGCCAAGGTTATCTGTATCTGGTTGGCGCTGGCCCTGGCGACCTCAGTCAACTCACGCCTGCAGCTCGCTGTGCCCTGGCCCACGCCGATGTGGTGATTGGCTACCGGTTGTACTTGGAATTGCTAGCGCCGCTCAAGCGACCTGGGCAAATTTGGGAAGCCTATGGAATTGGGCAAGAGACCGAACGCGCCCAGCGGGCCATTGACCTAGCCACGTGGGGATTAACTGTAGCGGTGGTTTCTTCCGGTGACAGCGGCATTTATGGCATGGCTGGCGTGGTGTTGGAGTTACTGCACCACCAACAACACCAACCATTGCTCAACCGTGTCCAGGTTGTGCCAGGGATTTCGGCTTTACAAGCGGTGGCGAGTCGGGTCGGCGTGCCCTTGATGCAGGATTTTTGCGCCATTAGTCTCAGCGATTTACACGTGCCTTGGGAGACGATTGCCCATCGCTTAACCCAGGCCGCCCAAGGGGATTGGGTCACTGTTCTTTACAACCCCTGTTCCTCCCAACGCACCTGGCAATTACCAGCGGCGCAGGCCATTTTTCTCCAGCACCGGGACCCCCAAACACCCGTCGCGGTTGTGCGCCAAGCCTATCGTTCCGATGAACAAATCTGGCGGTCGGATTTAGCCCATTTCACCCAGTTGCCGGTGGATATGTTTTGCACGGTCATTATTGGCAACCGGCGCAGTTATTGGAGCGATTACGGCCTGATTACGCCTCGGCGCGAGCCACCAGAACCGCCCCATTTTGCCCCCCAAACCCAAAACTCAAATTCAGGATAAATTGCAAAGGTCGCTCTTGTTTTTGACGCACAAAGTTACCTGGAAACGCAGGCGTATGCAGCCCCACACAAGGGGGTAGGGTTTGCGTTTGCAGCGCCAGTAGGGAAAAGATGATATTCACAATTCCGGCGGCTCCCAACGTATGGCCCGTCGCCCCTTTCGTTGCCAGGATGGCCACTGACTCTGGAAAAAGCTGCTGGATGATGTGCATCTCGCGCCGGTCGTTGTGAAGGGTTCCCGTCCCATGGGTATGAATGGCATCGCAGGCTTCCAGGGGCACACCACTCATGGCAAAACAGTTGTGAATCGCTTGCATCGCCGCGGCTGTATCGGTACTGGGAGCAACGGGGTTATCTGCATCGCAAGTGCATCCCCAGCCCTTGATGAATCCATATTTGCTCGTCACCTGTTCACTCGTCTCAAGCAGGAGCACGCCGGCGGCTTCACCTAGTACTAAACCCTGGCGTTTGACGTCGAAGGGGAAACAGCCTTCGCTTGCCAAAACTCCCATTTGCCGAAATCCCGCCAGCGTCAGGGGTGTGATTGCCGCATCCACCGCTCCCACAATCGCCCGCGTGCAATAGCCCTGGCGCAGCCACTCCACCGCCGTTGCCACCGCCCAGACCCCCGAAGCACAGGCCGCCATGGGCGCCGCGACCCAACTTTTGGCCCCAACTTTCGCAGCCACCCAGCTCGCCCAACTCCCATGCAAATGGTCAAGCCACTGGTGCAAGTCCTGGCGTTGCCCTGATAACCACTGCTCCCAGCGCGCCTGTTCTCCTCGGCTCGAACCAATCACCACGCCACAATCCGGCAAGGGCAATTCCCAGCCTGCATCCTGTAATGCTTCCGTAAGTGCAGCGAGTAAGAGCGTGCGTGGGTTGGCTGGTTGTGATGTGACCAGCGCCAAGGGTGCAGGGGGCGACTGGGCAAACGGTTGCTGTACTTTGATGGGGCAATGTCCAGCCAGCAGATGGTGCCAGCCGGTGGATTTATCCCACCCTAGGGCTGAGACCAACCCCATACCCACCACCGCAATCATGAGCGTCGCAGTAAAAAGCGATAAACCGGCAATCCCCGGCGCAACACTGACACTTCTCGTTCGGTGGGAATCCCCAGGGGATTTTCCCGTAGGAATTCACCGGCAACGACAAAAGCAGGATGCTGGCGAAAGTAGTCAAACATTTCTAGAGCCACTTCCTGCACATCCGACTGCAAAAAGACATCTCCCCCTGGTTGCAAATAACGGGCAATCGTAGCGACTAATTCTGGCTTGACAATCCGACGTTTTTGTTGTTTGCGTTTGAACCAGGGATCGGGAAATTGAATGGTCACCCGGTGCAAAACTCCCGCTGGCAAGCTCTCCAGGATAGCTTCTAGGTGAACATTGACCTGGGCAAACATGAAGTGCAAATTTGGCAAGCCGTGGGCCATTTTTTGTTGATTGGCATATTCGACCAAGGGACGGCGGATTTCTAAACCGAGAAAATTCCACTGTGGTTGTTGCTGGGCCATTTTGAGTAAAAACACCCCCTTGGCCGAGCCGATGTCAATATGCAAGGGCTGTTCTACCTGAGCGTAAATCAGTGACCAGTCTGGAAGTTGTATCGGTTGAATCAGGTGCAGGCTGAGGGGATTAACGTGCTGGCGAACGCGCATGCCTCTGGTCAAGGTCCAACGCCGATGTTACTATAAAAGACTACGGGGACGCATAGCTCAGTTGGTTAGAGCGCCACGTTGACATCGTGGAGGTCACTGGTTCGAGTCCAGTTGTGTCCATCACTACAAGGTACTGCATCAACGGAGAGAGTGGGATTCGAACCCACGGTGAGTTGCCCCACACAGCATTTCCAGTGCTGCGCCTTCGACCACTCGGCCATCTCTCCCAGCGTGCCGAATCCTTATTATACCGTTCAGTCTTAACGCTCGGCATTGCCACCTAGGGCTTGATACTTGCGCTTAAATAAGTGCTGTTGTTTGGCGTGGTCAACAATGGGTTCAGGATAACCCAGCGACCGTCGCTCTAGAGACGTGATTTGATTGCTTAAGACTTGCGCAACTTCGACAGGGCGTAATTCTGGTATCCAAGTGTAAATATATTCAGCATCCGGGTCAAATTTGGCTGCCTGAGTATTGGGATTAAAAATACGCAAGGGACGGGGGTCCATGCCCACCGATGCACTCCACTGCCAGCCGCCATTGTTGGCACTCAAATCCCCGTCGATTAACTTCTGCATAAAGTACCGTTCGCCCCAGCGCCAATCAATTAACAAATCCTTGGTCAAAAAACTCGCAACAATCATGCGACAGCGATTATGCATCCAACCTGTTTGGTTTAACTGGCGCATAGCCGCATCTACGATGGGATAGCCCGTTTCACCGGCGCACCACGCCTGGAAATACTTTTCATTATTCTCCCAGGGAAATGCGTCGAATTTAGACCGATAGCTATGGGTTTCCAAATGGGGAAAGTGATACATGCCATGTTGATAAAACTCCCGCCAAGCCAGTTCTTGTTGCCAGGTTATCACTGATTCATTCCCCGGAAAATTCTGCAAACAATCCTGCGTGAATTGCCAGACGGTGCGAATGCCAATGACTCCCAATTTTAACGCAGCGCTGAGACGAGATGTGCCTGCCACGGCTGGAAAATTACGCTGTTCTTGATAAGCATAAATTGCTGAACGTCCAAATTCTGCGAGTAACCTTTTCGCTCCGGCTGTCCCAATCGGATAATCCAACGTTCCTGACCAGGAAAAGCCCAACTGTTCCAGAGTAGGTAAAGGAATCGCGCCAGCTTCCTGAGCAATTTGACGTTCATCTGCCGTAAGACCCATACAGTCCTGTAGAGGGGGATAGGGTTTAGCTTTCACTTGTTGCGACCAATTTTTCCAAAATGGCGTGAAGACCGTGTAGGGTTGTCCCGTTTGCGTCACAATTTCAGCCGGTGCATGTAACAGTTGATCCCAAAACTGCTGATGAGCAATGCCGCGTTGGTCAAGCGCCTGAATCACTCGTTTATCTCGTTGTTGACTGTACGGTTCCACATCCCAATGCCAGTACACCGATGCGGCATTTAGCGCCTGTGCCAAGCGGGGAATCGCCTCTGTTGGGTCAGCCCACACAATCAATAATTCACTCCCCACGCGCTGGTATTGTTGTTGTAGATCGGCCAAGCATTCCCGCAAATAATACACCCGTACCGGTGCAATATCGTCTCGGCCCAGAATGTTCGGGTCAAAACAAAAAACGCCTACGACTTTGGGGGTGCGCAAACGCGCGTTATAGAGACCTACACTGTCTTCAGTGCGCAAATCCCGCCGGTGCCAAAAAAGGATGAGGTCGGCCATCAATCTACTAAGGAAAACAATAAATCTCCCTCAGCGACCAATTCTCCGTTAACCCTGGCGCGTCCCTGCACCTGACCAAAACGCCCCATCCGCAAGCGTAGCAATTGGGCCTCGATGACTAATTGATCCCCAGGGGTGACCTGTCGCCGAAACCGCACCTTATCTATTCCGGCGAATACTGACAAGTGTCCCTGGGCTTCCGGCAATTGCATGACAATGATGCCGCCCACTTGGGCCATCGCCTCGACAATCAAAACCCCTGGCATCAATGGTCGGCCCGGAAAATGTCCCTGAAAAAATGGCTCATTGAACGTCACATTTTTGATCCCCACCGCTCGTTCCCCCGGCACATACTCCACAATCCGGTCCACCAGCAAAAACGGGTACCGGTGGGGCAGCAACTTTTGAATCCCCTCAACCGTCAAAACGTCTGCCATTCCCGACTCTCAGCGTTTGTCCTCTGATCCTACACCAACCCTGCTCCCTGGCGTTTACCCGCAGAGAACCCGCGTGGCGTTGTTGCAATAAAATCCGGACAACCAACCGCCATTGGTGTCATTGCCCGGCAGGGATGTACTGCACATTTCAAGCGGTGGTCTCCCGAAAAGTAGTAACAGCGGTCACAGGGAACACGATGCAGTTTTTGGAGCAATTCCACCCCATCAGCAAATGCAAAACAGAGGGCGGTGAGAAATCCCGTTAGCATCAACCAAATGACGAGTGGGCATAGTAGTGTTAGCATAGTGATATAGCTAGGTTATCTATAGTTGTCATCCCTTGGGTCGCAGGGCGCAGTCCCATTGTTGCTTTTCCAATTGTCTCCCAGCTAAACTAAAGTGGCCTAGTTAGAAGGGGGACAAAGTCTAGCTTTATCCGTCCCCCCAACAAAGCCATTACAGACCAAATTCCCGCTTTAATTGTTCTGCCCAGGCTTGGATGCGTTTGGCTGTCAATTCTGGTTGATTGTCCTCATCCAAAGCCAGACCAACAAACTTATCCCCTCGCAGTGCTTTTGATGCATTGAATTCGTAACCTTCAATTGGCCAGTAACCCACTGTTTTGCCGCCCAGAGATGAAATCATCTCCTCCAAAATGCCAATGGCGTCCTGGAAATTGTCTGCATAGCCTACCTGGTCACCGCAACCAAAATAGGCCACCTTTTTACCGCTAAAATCAACTGAATCTAGTCCTTCATCGTAGAAGCCCTGCCAATCGCTTTGCAACTCACCAATGTTCCAGGTGGGACAACCAATGATGATGTACTCGTACTTGGCAAAATCATCCACATCAGCATTGGCAATGTCAATTAAATCAACCACCGACGGCCCACCTAGCGCCTTTTGAATTTGCTCTGCGGCGTTTTGCGTGTTGCCCGTTTGCGTACCGTAAAACAGACCAATCTTTGCCATGAAATCACCTCAAAAAACACCATAAAAAGTTCTCCCCTCTCCCTTGCCGTGTAGGAATGTTAACGTTCTAAACCTGCAACGAACTTAAAGCCCGCTCTACTCGTCGGAAATCAAATCCCAACGCCCGTAGCGCATGCCACAAGTGACCCTGCAGGAAGAAAAAAGCTAGGAAAAAGTGGGCATTGGCTAACCAAGCACGGGATGTGTAGGTACCATAGGGAAGTTTAACTGTGTCCGCAAAGTAGGGCGTAATCCCTAACTTTACTTGCAGTGGCGGACCATAAAATTCTGGCGGGTAGGCAAAGGTATTCACTGCACAGAAATAGGCCGCTACAAATCCAGCCAAAGCAATGCCGCCGAGTGCATAGGACAAAAGTGCTTCCCCTGAAAATAGCAGCACCCGGCGCGCCCAATTTAGTGGGGGGACTAAAATGTGCCAGATACCGCCCCCAATGAGCATGAGGCCGACGTAAATATGACCGCCAACTAAGTCCTCCAAATTATCCAATTGGGCGAAGTGCGTTTGATAACCGTAGATCACAAGGGGATTCAGAGTTGGTTGGGTCACTAAACGAACTGTTTGAGTGGACGCATCATACAAGCCACCCCACCAACAGGCTTTGGCAACTAACAGCAAAGCCCCCATGCCCAAAAACAACAAATGATGACCCAAGATGATGCCTAATTGTTTAGGGTCATCCCACTCAAAATGGAACCGTTTGGCCCAACCAGTGGCCATTTTCAAATCCTCCGGTGCTTTGAAGGTATGGAATAGAGCGCCTGCTCCAAATACCGCTGAAGAAATTAAATGCACGACCCCAACCACAAAGTAAGGGTAAGTATCCACAATCTGCCCACCTTGACCAACGCCTAACCCCAACGTAGCCAAATGGGGTAACAAAATTAACCCCTGTTCGCCCATGGGTTGGTCGGGATTGAAGCGAGAAATTTCAAACAAGGTAAAGGCTCCCGCCCAAAACGTGATCAATGCCGCTTGGGCTACATGCGCCGCAATAAATAACCCGGACAAGTTGGCAAAACGAGCATTGCCTGCCCACCAACCGTAGGTCACATTCGGTTCTCCGTAGGTCTGCATTGCCTGAACTCCTTCGTAAACAACCAGTAAGTCAGAATTACCTGGGAAAAAAGGATGGTTCATCCTGAACCCCATTTATTGAGATTAAATCTCAATAGAAGTTCGTCTAAACGATAGCACAGTTATTGAGAAATTTGTTCATTTAGCTTGTTACAGATTATTAAGGCTTCGGCGTACAGGGGGTGGAAGTTTCCGGCCTTGGGTTACCAGCGCTGCCCCCTCGGGATGCTGCTATAATGATGTTCTGCGGTCAGGGCTTGTAGCTCAGTGGATCAGAGCACTTGACTACGGATCAAGGTGTCGGGGGTTCGAATCCCTCCAAGCCCGTTTTGGTGAGAAATGAGTCATCTGTATTGTCCTTTAGCTATCCAACCGACACCGACTCCAAGCGGAGAACGGACTGGGCCTGAGGATGGTGGCTGGCGGGAGTTAAGGTAATAACCGTGACTTCGGGAGGACAACAGAATCGCCCTGGCAGGTAAGTGCCTAACCCCCGATTGACGTAAAGCTGATTGGCGCCTACCCGGTGTAACCCCTGGCTCCATTCCCAGTGCAGGATGACGCGGTCGCAGTTCTGGTTGAACAAGGGCGAGGGAATCCGACGGCGCAACCAGGGGGGAATGCGTTGCATCCAGGTGCGGGTGTAAGCTGGCAGGGGTCCCCATCCCGGAATCACAATCTGACCGCCGTGGGTATGGCCTGACAGTTGCAAATCCACTCGCCACCGCTGGAGTACTTCGGCGCTGTCAGGATTGTGGGACAACACAAGGCGCGGCACGTTGGGCGGCAAGGATTGGAATAAGGGAGCAGGCCGAAATTCTCGCGACCAGAAATCGGCTAACCCCACCACCGCAATTCCCGGCCCCAAGGGATAGCTGACCTGATTCCACAACACTTCGATCCCCACACTAGCCAGAGCCTGGGTGATAATGGTGCGCGCCTGGGGCCATTCAATGTCGTGGTTCCCCAAGACGGCGCAGATGCCGTAAGTTGCCTGCAATGTCCCCAGATGGCCAGCCAGTTCCCAAATCGGCTCCGGGTCGTCAGTGACATAATCACCGGTGAGCACGATCAAATCCGGTCGCGCTGCCTGGGTCGCCGCCAAGGCTGCCTGCAATAGGGATGGACTCAATCGTAAACCGTCGAAGTGAAAATCTGAAAGTTGCACAAGCCGTACACCAGCTAACGTCTCCGGTAAGTCGCTGATCGCAACAGTGATGTGTTCGACCTGCAACGTGCCTGTCAGTAACCCGTGCATTGGCCACCTTGAGTATCCCTACCTATTCTTAACCGATCTCGGCGGCAAAAACGTTAAGGAAATTTTTAAGAGTTCGTTATCGCTTGGCTACTCTCGTTGGGCAGGAAGAGAACGAGGGGGGTTTGCCTTGTGACCTAGGCGGTAACCAGCATCAATGAATTGAGCAGCCATGTCCTATAGGGGCCTTGAGATTCCTTACAGAAGGTGTCAAGATGGATCGGGGAAAAGGCGCAGTCTCAACAGGATGGACTTTCGCCAACGACGGCAACAGATGCGGCGCCAGCAACGGTATCGGTTGCTCTTAGAAGTCTGGCAGACGCTGGCGACCGTGGGAACCACAGCCGGATTGGCTTGGCTGGTGCAACATCCGAGTTGGTGGGTGGTGCGCCCTGAACAGGTGGTCATACACACGGATGGTCTATTGACGGAGGCACGGGTGCGGCAGTGGCTTCAATTTGACCAGCCCCAGCCCCTGTGGCAGTTATCTCCTACCGTTTTAACCGCGCGCTTGCAACAACAACCGGTGGTTGCCCAGGTGCGGGTGCGACGCCAAGCATTTCCCGCGCGGGTGGACATCTGGGTGCAGGAGCGCCAGCCAGTAGCAGTTCTGGTTTGTCAACCTCCCTGTCCCCCTGACCAGCAGGGATTTTTGGACGTGGAAGGCAATCGTTTGGGGCCGGAATATGCGCCGGTGTTACGACAGTTGCAGCGTTATCCGTCGTTGCACGTGCGGGGCTGGCACCCGACCCAGAAGTCGCTCTGGCCGCAGGTTTATCGCGCCATCGTAACCAGCCCTGTACGGGTGAGGGCGATTGACTGGGAGCAGCCGGGGGATATTCGCCTGCAAACCGAATTGGGTTGGATTCGCCTGGGGAGTGATCTGCAACAACTGCCCGCCCAACTGGTTGCCCTAGACCGCCTGCGCCATTTACCTCGCCAGGTTCCCTTGCAACGGATTGCTGCCATTGACCTGAGCGACCCCCAGGCGCCATTGATTGAACTGCGTCCAGAACCCCTGCGCCGGCCTGTCGTCAATTGATCAGCTTTTCTTGCGTCGGCTAGTGGTCCGCTTGCGAGGGGTTTGACGGCGTTCGGCTAACAACTGGAGTGCCTGGTCAAGGGTAAGACTGTCAGGGGTCACACCCTCTGGCAATCCGACATTCACCTTGCCGTGCTTGATGTAGTAGCCGTAGGGGCCTTGATAGACTTGCACAGGTTCCTGGTCGTCGGGATGCAACCCCAAGTCGCGGATGGGAGTGCTGGTGCTGCGCCCGCGTGTCGCTTTGGGTTGGGACAGCAACTCCAAGGCTCGTTCCAATGTGATGGTGAGCACGTCGTCTTCAGGTTTGAGGGAACGAAACTCTTGGCCGGCCTTGCCACGGTCGTGAACGACGTAGGGTCCAAACCGCCCGAGCCCCGCTTTCACCGTACCGCCTTCGGGATGGGGACCAAGGGTGCGCGGCAACGATAACAATCCCACGGCGGTTGCCAACGTCACCTGCTCTGGCGTCATGCCCTTCGGGAGAGAAACGCGCTTGGGCTTTTTATTGGTCTCGGTGACGTCGCCCAGTTGTACATAGGGACCGTAGCTGCCCGTGAGGACATAAATGGGTTCACCCGTTTCGGGATGCAGACCGAGCTTGGTAGGGCCCTCGGTTTTCTGGCGCAGGAGTTCCTCGATGACGGCGGGGGTCAGGTCGCCAGGAGTCAAGTCCTTGGGCAAGGAAACTGTAATCGTCTGGCCGTTTTGCGGAATTTCTACGTAAGGGCCGTAGCGGGTACTAATGTGGACTTTGGCGTCCCCCAATCCCTCCAGTTCCAACGTGCGAGCCGCTGCCGGGTCAATCGTTTCCGCTTGCGCCTTCACTTGACTGGCCAGCCCCTGTTCACCCAGGTAGAATTCCTGGAGGTAGGGCAGCCAATTGACGTGTCCTTCGGCAATCTCGTCCAGGGTTTGCTCCATCTTGGCAGTAAAACCAGTGTCCACTAGATGGGGGAAGTAACGCTCTAACAGGGCGGTGACGGCAAAGGCCGTGAAGGTGGGCACTAGGGCGTTGCCTTCGGTGCGGACGTAACCCCGGTCTTGGATCGTGCTGATGATCGTGGCGTAGGTGCTAGGACGGCCAATGCCCTCGCTCTCTAAGGTCTTCACCAGCGACGCTTCCGTGTAGCGGTCTGGCGGTTGGGTCTCGTGGCGAACTGGTTCCACTTGGGTACAGGTGGGAATATCGCCCTCCCGCAAAGGCGGTAGGTTGATTTCCTGGTCTTCCAGAGCAGCCTGCGGGTCATCAGAACCTTCGACATAGGCCCGGAAAAAGCCAGGGAAATCAATGCGCTTGCCTGTGGTGCGAAATTCCGCTTCCCCCGCCTGAATGGTGACGGTAAAGTGGGTAATCCGGGCTTCCGCCATCTGAGTGGCTACCGTGCGTTTCCAAATCAACTCGTACAGGGCCAGTTCCCGTCCGGTTAAACCGGTTTCTTGGGGTGTCCGAAAGGTGCTGCCAGCCGGACGAATCGCCTCGTGAGCTTCCTGGGCGCCCTTGGTTTGGGTGGCGTACTGGCGAGGTCGGGTGCTGAGGTACTCTTTGCCATACATTTGCTGGACACAGGCACGGGCAGCGTTGATGGCTTGCTGGGACAAATGCACCGAGTCGGTACGCATGTAGGTGATGTAGCCCTGCTCATACAAGCTTTGGGCAATGCGCATGGTTTCCTGGGCAGAAAGCCGGAGTTTCCGGTTGGCCTCTTGTTGCAGGGTGGACGTGGTAAAGGGGGGCGCGGGTTTGCGTTGCACCTGCCGGGATTCGACGGACTGAACGCGCCAAGTCACCCCCTGCAGCCGTTGGCACAGCTCCGTGGCCTCTGCCTCCCGCAACCACCGCACCTGTCGTCCCGGCAACAGCAGACCGGTTTTGGGGTCAAAATCCTGACCGGTGGCTAATCGCTCGCCGTTGAGGCTGACCAAGCGGGCTTCAAAGGGCATCCCCTGGGCCACCAGCTGGGCTTTGACATCCCAGTAGGTCGCTGCGCGAAAGGCCCGCCGCTGCCGTTCCCGTTCCACCAGCAACCGCACCGCCACCGATTGCACCCGTCCCGCCGATAGCCCTGGCCCCACCTTCTGCCACAGCAGCGGCGATAGGGTGTAACCCACCAGCCGGTCGAGAATCCGCCGGGTTTCCTGCGCCCGCACGAGGCCCTCATCCAACTGCCGGCAGTGCTGCAATGCCTCCTGGATGGCCTCGCGAGTGATTTCGTGAAACACCATCCGTTTGACCGGCACCTGAGGCTGGAGCACCTGGGTTAAATGCCAACTGATACTCTCGCCTTCCCGGTCTTCGTCAGTCGCCAGGATCAGTTCTTTGGCGTCTTTGAGGGCCGCTTTGAGCTGGTTGACGACTTTCTTCTTATCCGCCGGGATGATGTAGAGGGGTTCAAAGTTGTGGTGGATGTTGACGCCCAGGGTAGCCCAGTCCTGACCCTTGTACTCAGGGGGAACTTCGCTGGCTGACTCCGGTAAATCCCGCACATGACCCATCGAGGCTTCCACCCGGTAGTTGGCGGGCAGGTATTGACGGATGGTGCGCGCCTTGGTGGGCGATTCCACAATGACCAACGTTGGCTGGCCGTTGGTTACTGCAGTGGCTGGGGCTTGCGAACGGGGCATAGGTCTGCCAATAACGCGGATTGGTTGATGACCAGGATAGGATACTTACTACGTTAGGGAAAGGACAGCCTTGGTGTGTAGTTCAACGAACCCTAAAGGAAGAGCAGGTTCCAACAAACGACGAGTGGGAAGGTCTATCCATCAATTGCAACCAGCCGGCCCGAGCAGCGACCAGTGCGGTTGTCCCTACCCACAGGCCAGCTCTGGGCAAAAAAATAGGGCGAAACCACCGGCGATGCTGACAAACCAACGTGCAATCCATTCCCCTCATTGACCCATCATGCCCCTGCGCCACTTGACCCCTGCCGACTTGGCTGCTGTGGTTGCCCTCGACCAGGCCGCTTTCGGGGGATGGTGGTCGGCGTCGCAGTATGCAGAAGAATTGGGCAAATCCAGCACTGTGTTTGTTGGTGATGCGTCCCCTACTGAGTTGATCAGCATGGCCGCCGCCTGGTTAATTCTTGATGAAGCCCACATTGTCCTACTGGCTGTGCATCCTGCCCACCGGGGTCGAGGTGTGGGTCGTGCCACCCTTAATTACCTCCTCCAAGCACTGCCCCCCGCTATCGCCCACGCCACCTTGGAAGTGCGCAGCCAGAACACCATTGCCCTACACCTTTACCAATCCTGTGGCTTTCGCATCGTGGGCCGCCGTCCTGGTTATTACCGAAACCCTGATGACGATGCCTTGATTCTCTGGCGGCGATGTTTAACGGGTGGCAATCACATTCAGGCTGATCAAGGTGTCCAAAATCCGCATCCGACTGCAATCGGGGAATAGATGAAATTCACTCACCTGTTCATAACTACTAAAACCAGCTTCGGCTAAATACATCCCCAAAATATCGGCATCTAAACCGGCCTTGTGCACATCGTATTCATTCACCTGGCCGCCAAAGATAATCCGCATCAGATGAAACCGCTCTTCAGGTAACAGATTGGGGTGACAATACAACCAGCACAGCACTCGCAAATCTGGTACGCTGATAAACAACTTCCCCCCTGGTTTCAACACGCGCCGCCATTCGGTCAAGACCCGCAGTAATTCATTATTCAACCCATAGTGAAAATGCTCCAGGACATGACTGGCGTAGATCGCATCCACGGATTCATCAGCAAACATGTGTAGATCGGCGGCATCGGTTACGTAATCCACCTCCGGGCGCGGTTCAATATCGACAATTTTCCAGTCCGGGTGGGGGTGTTTACCGCCAATGTGCAGGCGCAAGGTCACAACCTATCTCCTCAAGCGACGAGGGTATTTTCTTTCATGAGGGTCTGGGCCTTAGCCACCACTGGTCCTGGCAGCGGCACATATCCCAATTCAGTTGCAAATTTTTGACCTTCAATCAATGCCCACTGGATAAACTTGCGCAGGGTTTCCCCCTTGCGCTTATCGTCATATTTTTGATAAATCAGCAACCAGGAATAACTCACAATCGGATAGGCTTCCGGGCTGGTGGGGTCATCTACAAATCCGCGCAGGCGTTCATCAAGGACGACAGCAGCCACGCCCTTTTCCACCGAATTTTGAGTCGGTAGTAGGAACTTGCCAGCCTTATTTTCCAACGCGGCAGTGGCCAGTTGTAACTGCTTGGCATAGGCGAATTCCACATAACCGATGACCCCTTGCCCTTGCTGGATTTGAGCGCTGATACCGGCGTTATCCTTGATCCCTGTTCCCACTGGCCAGTTCACCGTCAAACCCGTCCCCACCTGGTTTTTCCACAGGGGATCGATCGCGCTCAAATGCCGGGTAAAAATGGCGGTTGTCCCACTCCCATCGGAACGATAAACCACAGTGATGGGCAAATCCGGCAGGGTTATGTCTGGATTCAGAGCGGCAATTTCGGGGTCATTCCAGCGCGTAATTTTCCCCAAGAAAATGGCTGGCAACACTTGGCGAGACAGCTTTAAGCCGGTTGGCACCCCTGGCACGTTATAGACCACCGCGATGCTGCCGGCGGTCATGGGCACAAACAGCGCTCCCCGTTTGACCTGCGCTGCCTCGGCATCGGTCATTGCCACATCACTACCGGCAAAATCCACTGTTTCGGTCAAAAATTGCTGGATACCGGCAGCGCTCCCAATCGGTTGATAAGAAATTTGCACTTCCGGGTAAATCTTCTGGTACTCGCTAAACCATTTCAAGTACAAGAAGGACGGAAAGGTGGCGCCAGCACCGTTGAGATAAACGGGTTGACCGGGCGGGGGTTCCGTTTTAGGTGGCGGTATCGGTTGGGATTGACAGGCGACAGCCCCGAGACCAGTTGCCAAGGTGAGATAGAGGTATTGACGCCGACGCATACCCACCAACACGCGCTTCGCCTTCGATAATACCCTAAACGCTGCGGGAGCGATGGATTTTCCCGGCCTTTCATTCTGACAGGCTCAGCCTATAATGGAACGACAGTTGTTGGGCAGGGCGGATCATGGGACTGGAATTGCACAACTTTTATTGGGAAGAAGAACGGCTGGTGCAGGTGGAAACCCAACCCCATCACCTGGCGGGTTTGCTGGCCAATATCCGGGAGGCGCTGGCGGACTCCGATGCCGACTGGGAAGATGTGTACTCGGCCTACTACGAATGCCCTGAAGACGGCACCGTGACATTTTACGAGGCGGAAAGCGCCGAAGCGGGCCAGCCAGGGATTTGGACGTATGTGGTGTATCCCTGCGCGGCTGGCGAAGAAACCGTCGTCACCCAGGCAGACATTGATACCTATCAACCCGTACTGGCGCTGCAGGAACTGGCGGCCCAGGCATGAGGGAGTTCGGCAACGCAGACTGTTCACGGCCCGATACCAGCCAGGCCAGTTTCATCGCTCCCAATGCCACCGTGATTGGCGACGTGCGCATCGGGCCAGAGGTGAATATCTGGTATCAGGCAGTGGTGCGGGGTGATTGCAGTCCGGTGATTCTAGGCCGGGGCACCAATATCCAAGATGGCTGCATCCTGCACGGCGACCCTGGTGAACCAACAGTCTTGGGAGAATGGGTGACAGTGGGACACCGGGCCATCATCCACAGCGCCGAGATTGGTGACGGCAGTATGGTAGGGATGGGAGCCATCGTGCTCAACGGAGTTCGTATCGGCAAGGGGTGCATCTTGGGAGCCGGCGCCGTGGTCACCAAATCTATCCCCGATTACTCCCTGGCGATTGGCATCCCCGCCAAAGTGATTCGGGAAGTGACGCCCCAGGAAGCCGCTGATTTAATCACCCACGCCCAGCATTACGTGGCGCTGGCCCGTCAACACGCGCGTCAGGTCTTGGAGGGAGACGGCTCACCAAAGATGGGACTCAGGTAGGCCACCAACACCCCAATAGCGAAACCCGCCACGTTGCGAAACACCGGCAACCAATCACTGGTGCGACTGACCACCGGCCCAATCCCAAAGGAGATAAACAGCATCCCCCACAGGGGTGAAAAGATCAGCACCCATTGCCAGGCAATGACTTGGCCAGGACGCCGGGGTTGGGCCGCAAACCCACAAATGACGCCCCCCACCAGCGATGTAATGAGCGTCAGCAACCACTGCTCACGGGGTAAACCGGGCACCACCCGACAGCCTTCGTCCTTGACCAAACAGGCTTCAATCACTCGCAACGATTGGATAATTGCCTGGTCTTCCCCGTGGTCGCGCACATAGAACATATTCCCAAACCGGGCCTGTAGCTCGATCCAGAATAGGCGCGGCATTTTGGCATAGACCGCATCCCCCACGTTGAAGCTCAAGAGATTGCCCCCGCGCGGGTCGGCCACCAGCAACACACTGCGGTCATCCAATCCCCAAAATTCCTTCACTGCTCGGCCAGGCGTCCGGTCGTACTGGGTCACCACCCGCAACTTCCAGCCGTGTTCCCGCTCAAAGTCTTCCAGCTCTTGGGCTAAAGCAGCGCGCTGGAGGTCCGTGAGGGAATGGTTCAGGTCAATGATCGGGGTCGGGTGGTCCGGTAACAAATCGGGATTGTCGTAGGCCAGCGCCGGACCGGCCACCACCGCCCATCCCACCATCACTATCGTTAAAAAGCTCCAAACCCAGTACCACCGTCGTCCCATAGCACCCTACACTCCGCTTGTCGAAACCTGATGTAACACGTTTGCTACAAAATTTACATTCTGTAACTTGTGTTCTCATTTTAGGGGGGTGGGAGCGGGCGCGTCAAACGGCGGGGGGACCTGGGTTCGCTAAACTGATCAGGGAGTGGATGAGCAACGGTGGCGTGGAGATTACGTTCTTAGGGACCAGTTCCGGGGTGCCGACCCGCAGTCGCAATGTCTCCAGTGTGGCCCTGAAGTTGCCGCAGCGGGCCGAGATTTGGTTGTTTGACTGTGGCGAAGGCACCCAGCACCAGTTGTTGCGGAGTGAGTTGCGTATCAGTCAAATCCGCCGGATTTTCATTACCCACATGCATGGGGACCATATCTTTGGGCTGATGGGGTTGCTGGCTAGTTGTGGGCTAGCGGGGGATAACCACGCGGTGGATGTGTACGGGCCGCCGGATTTGCAGGGCTATATCAAAGCGTGCTTGCGCTATAGCCAAATGCGGTTTGGGTTTCCGGTGCGGGTGCATGCCGTGGCGCCGGGAGTTGTGTACGAGGAGGAGGAATTTCGGGTAACCTGCGCGCCGTTGAAGCATCGGGTGCCGGCTTTTGGCTACCGGGTGGCGGAACGGGACCGGCCTGGGGAGTTCAATGTGGTCAAGGCGCAGCAGTTGGGGATTCCGCCGGGGCCGGTGTATGGCCAACTCAAGCGGGGGGAAAGGGTGACGCTTCCCGATGGCCGGGTGTTGGATGGGCGCGAGTTCTGTGGGCCGCCGCAACCGGGTCGCCATTTTGTCTATTGCACCGATACGATTTACTGCGACGAGGCGGTGGAACTGGCGCGGGGGGCGGATGTGCTGGTGCATGAGGCCACGTTTTCCCACCTAGATGCGGCGCTGGCCTTTGAACGATTGCACTCAACTTCGACGATGGCGGCGCAGGTGGCCCTGGCGGCGGGAGTGAAGCAACTCATCTTGACCCATTTCAGTCCTCGCTATGCGCCGGGCAACCCCATCCAACTGTCGGATCTGCTGGCGGAAGCGCAAGCGATTTTCCCCAACACCGTGCTGGCCCAGGACTTTTGGACCTATGCAATTCCCCGCACGCGAGTACCGGCAACCACAGCAACGGGAGGGGCCTAGGGATGCGACAGCCAGTGCGACCAAAAGGATGGGTGGCTTGGGGATTGATTGCTGTGGCGACGCTGTACCTGGTGCTGATGGTGGCGTTGCCCCTGGCAAATGTGTTTTACCAGGCATTCCGCGAGGGCTGGTCGGCCTACGTGCAGGGGTTGACGACGCCGGAGGCGCTCCATGCCATTGGGTTAACGCTATTGGTGGTGGGGATTGCCGTGCCCTTGAACACGGTGTTTGGGCTGGTGGCGGCCTGGGTACTAGCGCGGTATCCCTTGCCGGGGAAGGGGCTGGTGTTGACGTTGCTGGATGCGCCCCTGGCCATCTCGCCGGTGATTGTAGGACTGATGTTTATCCTGCTCTATAGCCCCACGGTGGGGATATTCCGTCACTGGGTCGAGGCGCTCAAACTGTCCATCGTGTTTGCGCCGCCGGGGTTGGTGCTCACGACCATGTTTGTGACCTTGCCATTTGTGGTGCGGGAGGTATTGCCGGTGTTGGAGAGCACAGGCCGCGAAGAAGAAGAAGCGGCTCAAACCTTGGGGGCGCACGGCTGGCAAATTTTCTGGCGAGTGACGTTGCCCCAAATTCGCTGGGCGCTGTTGTACGGGGTGATTCTGACGACGGCACGAGCGCTCGGGGAATACGGCGCAGCGGCGGTGATCTCCGGCAAGGTAATTAATCTGACCAATACCCTGACGCTACACATCGAGCGAGTGTACATGGAGTACCAGACGGTGGCGGCCTTTGCGGGGGCATCGCTGTTGACGGTGATTGCGCTGGTGACGGTGGCGGGACAGGCGCTGGTGGGACAAACAGACCGCCGGTAAACGGGCTACACTATTGCCCATAGCGCGGGAAACGGGGATGCGCATCGGGGTACCCAAGGAAATCAAAGACCAAGAGTTTCGGGTGGGCCTGAGTCCGGCAAGCGTGGCGACGCTAGTGGCCCACGGGCATACGGTGGTGGTGGAAACCCAGGCGGGTCAGGGGGCAGGCTTCAGTGATGAGGACTACCGGCAGGCGGGGGCGTTGCTAGTGCCGGATGCGGCGACGGCTTGGGCGCAGGAGTTGGTGGTCAAGGTGAAGGAACCCTTGCCGGTGGAATACGACTTTCTGCGACCGGATTTGCTGCTGTTTACCTACCTGCATCTGGCGGCCCAGCCGGGGTTAACGAAAGCTCTGCTGCGGGCAGGTACAACGGCCATTGCCTACGAGATGGTGGAACTGGAGGATGGGCGCTTGCCCCTGTTGCACCCCATGAGTGTGATTGCCGGGCGGTTGGCGGTGCAGTTCGGGAGTCATTTTCTGCAACGACCGGCAGGAGGACGGGGGGTGCTGCTCGGCGGCGTGCCAGGCGTCAAACCTGCCCACGTGGTGATCCTAGGCGGCGGCGTGGTGGGTACGGAAGCGGCGCGGATGGCCATTGGACTGGGGGCGCAGGTGACCATCATTGAGTTAAACCTGGACCGGCTCCACGCCCTAGGGGATTTGTTCGGGTTTCGGGTGCAGCTTTTGTACAGCAACAGCACCCACATCGCTGAGATGGTGCCGACGGCGGATTTACTCATCGGGGCGGTGCTCGTGCCAGGCAAACGCACACCCACCCTGGTGTCGGAGGAACTGGTGCAGCAGATGAAACCGGGCAGTGTGATTGTGGACGTGGCGGTGGACCAGGGGGGGTGTGTGGCGACGTCTCGACCAACCACCCACACGCAACCGGTCTATACGCGCTACGGGGTGTTGCACTATGGGGTGCCGAACATGCCAGGCGCAGTGCCCTGGACGGCGACCCAAGCCCTGAACCAGAGTTTGTTGCCCTACCTGCTGCAACTGGCAGAACATGGGTATGACGCGCTGAAGCCAGGAACGCCCTTGGGCCGGGGGGTCAACACGATGGGCGGGCGCTTGGTGCATCCGGCGCTGCAGGACCTGCTGGTTTAGAATAGGGGTGGCAGCCACGTTCATTCCCTTGCATGCGCTACGTTTGGCAATGTTTTCGACAACCAGTGTCGTCGGCGTTGACCTTGAACCGGCAGGAAGCTTTGACCGCGCTGGCAACCGCGATGATAGCCATTGACGATGAGGTGTCGCCTTTAGAGATGACGGCATTGCGCACCCAGTTGACGGCTTTGGGGATTGACGTGGATGCCCAATTGCTGGCCCAGGTACAGCGGTGGTTGCAGTCAGTGGACCCCTTGGAGTTGTTTTGGGCCGGGGTGCGGGGGATTGACCCAGCCGACCGGGAAACTGCCGTGAAATTAGTGGCGAAATTAGCCCTGGCCGATGGGGTTACCCTGGTGGAGGAAAATGACCTGGTGGCGGTCTTGGGGGAAACCTTTGGGATGAATCACGCTCAGATTCGCACCCTAGTGCAGCAGGCCACCCACCCATGACGGGGCAACACTGGCCGGTGGTGCTGGCAACCACAGGCGCTTCGGGACAGATTTATGCCCTGCGCGCGCTGAAGTATCTGCTCCAGGCCGAATACATCGTGGAACTGGTGCTTTCCCAGGGGGCCTACCGCGTCTGGAGCGACGAGATGGGGGTCAAAATTCCGGCGGTGCCCCAGCAGGAAATGTTTTGGCGGGAACAGGTAGGGGTGCCCACAGCGGGGAAATTGATTTGCCATCACTGGCGCGACATCGGGGCGGGGATTGCCAGCGGTTCCTATCGCACCCAGGGGATGGTGGTGATGCCTTGTAGTATGGGGACAGTGGCGAAGCTGGCGGCGGGCTTGAGCGGCGATTTAATCGAGCGGGCGGCGGATGTGCATCTCAAGGAGGGACGGCGCTTGGTGTTAGTGCCCCGTGAAACGCCCTTGAGTCTCATTCACTTGCGCAATCTCACCACCTTGGCGGAGGCGGGCGCTCGCATTGTCCCGGCCATTCCGGCTTGGTATCATCAGCCCCAGTCCATCCTGGATCTGGTGGATTTTGTCGTGGCGCGGGCGTTGGACCAGTTGGGAATTGATTGTGTGCCATGGCAACGCTGGTCATGAGGTGGGTGTTGGTGCTGCTGGGAGCGGCCTGGGTGGCGCTGGTCATCCAA
>JANWVM010000069.1 GCA_025056115.1 Gloeomargarita sp. SKYG116 | reverse complement strand
GATCATTGCCGGGATTGTGCCTACCACCATCCCGACATCTACGACCTTTTTCTAGGCGTTGATTGCGCTCAAAACCCGCAACGCCATTATCTTTTCACCCCACCCCCGCGCTAAACGCTGTACGATTGCAGCCGCCAACATCCTTCGCCAAGCAGCGGTGGCCGCCGGTGCCCCAGACCCAGTGATCGGGTGGATTGATGAACCGTCGGTGCCGTTGTCCCAGGCGCTTATGCAACACCCCGACATCCAACTCATCCTGGCGACGGGTGGACCGGCCATGGTGAAAGCGGCCTATTCGTCGGGGCATCCGTCTTTGGGGGTGGGGGCCGGCAACACGCCTGTCTTGATGGACGCTAGCGCCGATATTCCCATGGCGGTGAGTTCCATCCTGCTGAGCAAGACCTTTGACAACGGCATGATCTGCGCGTCGGAACAGGCGGTGATTGTGGTCGAGCCGATTTATGAACAGGTAAAGCGGGAATTCCAACACCGGGGCGCCTACATCCTGACGCCTGACGAAGTAGATAAGGTGCGGCGGATTATCTTGGCGGAAGGACGCTTAAATCCCGAAATTGTGGGCCAGCCGGTGGCAAAGATTGCCGAGATAGCTGGATTTACCGTGCCGCCGGGAACGCGCCTGCTCATCGGGGAGGTGGAAACCGTTGGGGAAACGGAACCCTGGTCCTACGAAAAACTAGCGCCCCTGCTAGCGATGTACCGTGTGCCCAACTTCTACGCCGGGGTGGCGATTGCCGCGCAGGTGGTGAATTTTGGCGGGCGAGGCCATACGGCGGTGCTCTATACTGACCCGGCCAATAAAGATGACATCGCCTACTTTGAGCAGCAGGTGACGGCCAGCCGGGTGCTGTTGAATACGCCGTCGTCCCAGGGGGCCATTGGCGACCTGTACAACTTCAAGCTGGACCCGTCGCTGACCCTGGGGTGTGGCACGTGGGGCGGCAATTCTGTTTCTGAGAATGTGGGGCCGCAGCACCTGTTGAATATCAAAACGGTGGTGGACCGGCGCGAGAACATGCTCTGGTTCCGAGTGCCCCCCAAAATTTACTTCAAATACGGGTGTTTGCCAGTGGCATTGCGGGAACTGCAGGGGCGACAGCGGGCCTTTATCGTCACCGATAAACCCCTGTTTGAGTTGGGGATGCTCAAGGAAGTGGAGCAGGTGCTGGAGGAACTGGGTATCGAGTTCCAGGTGTTTTATGACGTGGAGCCAGACCCCAAACTCAGCAACGTGGAAAAGGGCCTGGAGCGGTGCCGCAGCTTTCACCCAGATGTGCTGATCGCGTTTGGCGGTGGGTCGCCCATGGATGCGGCCAAGGTGATCTGGCTGATGTACGAGCACCCGGAGGTGGAATTCAGCGGCATTGCCATGCGGTTTATGGATATTCGCAAGCGGGTGTACACGTTGCCGCCGTTGGGACAAAAGGCCATCCTGGTGGCGATTCCCACCACCTCGGGGACGGGTTCGGAGGTGACGCCCTTTGCCGTGGTAACGGATGACCGCACCGGCATTAAATACCCGCTGGCGGACTATGCGCTCACCCCCACCATGGCCATCGTGGACCCGGAACTGGTGATGCACATGCCGAAAAAACTCACAGCCTACGGGGGGATTGACGCCCTGACCCATGCGCTAGAAGCCTACGTGTCGGTGCTGGCGACGGAATTTACCGAGGGGCTGGCGCTGGAGGCCATCAAGTTGCTGTTTACCTACCTACCCCGGGCCTACAAATACGGCGCGAAGGACCCCGTCGCTCGGGAAAAGGTGCATTACGCGGCGACGATTGCGGGGATGGCCTTTGCCAATGCCTTTCTGGGAATTTGCCACTCCCTGGCCCACAAGTTGGGTTCCACATTCCACTTGCCCCACGGCTTAGCCAACGCGCTGATGATTGCCCACGTGATTCGCTACAACGCCACCGACGCCCCCTTCAAACAGGCCATTTTCCCGCAGTACACCTACCCCCACGCCAAGCAGCGCTACGCGGAAATCGCCGATTTTCTGGAACTAGGGGGGCGCACGGAAGATGAAAAGGTAGAGCGCCTAGTGGAAGCGGTAGAAAACCTGAAGCGGGAGTTGGAGTTGCCCATGTCCATCAAGGAGGCCTTGCCTGATAAGGAACGGGAGTTTTACGAGCAGGTGGAACAGATGGCCGAACAAGCCTTTGACGACCAGTGCACTGGCGCCAACCCCCGCTATCCCCTGATCCGCGACCTGAAGGAGCTGTATGTACTTGCCTACCAGGGCTGCCGGCTCGAGAGCGTGCTCTACCACCGGGAAGAACCCCTAGCGCTGGCAACAACCACGAATTAGGGGGAGGAGCGATGGACTTGGCAACGCGCTTACCGGTGCCAGAGGGGGTCTCGGATATTTGGCGCACCCAGCCCCGCTCGCCCCTGGAGGCCATCCTGCGTCCCCGGACGGTGGCGGTGATTGGGGCTACAGAACGCCCTGGGAGTGTGGGCCGCACCCTGCTGTGGAACCTGATCAGCACGCCGTTTGGGGGAACGGTGTTTCCCGTCAATCCCAAACGTCCGAGTGTGCTAGGGATCAAAGCCTACCCCCGCATCCAGGACGTACCCGACCCAGTGGATTTGGCGGTGATTGCCACGCCGGCCCCAACCGTCCCCGAGGTCATTGCCGAGTGCGCCCAAGCCGGTGTGAAAGGCGCCGTGATTGTCTCGGCGGGGTTTCGGGAAACGGGAGCGGAGGGTCTGGCGCTGGAGCAGCAAATCCGGGCCAACGCCGGTTCCATGCGCATCATCGGCCCCAACTGCTTAGGGGTGATGAATCCCATCATTGGGCTGAACGCCACCTTTGCCAGTGCCATGGCGCGCCCCGGGACGGTGGGGTTTATTTCCCAAAGCGGAGCGCTGTGTACGTCCATCCTGGACTGGAGTTTGCAGGAAAACATCGGGTTTAGCGCTTTTATCTCCATCGGCACCATGCTGGATGTGGGCTGGGGAGACTTGATTGATTACCTGGCCGACGACCCCCACACCAAAAGCATCGTGCTCTACATGGAGTCCATTGGCGATGCCCGCTCATTTCTCTCGGCGGCGCGGGAAGTGGCCCTGACCAAACCCATCATTGTGCTTAAGGCAGGACGCACCGAGGTTGCAGCCCAAGCCGCGACTTCCCACACAGGCGCCTTGGCCGGGAGCGATGAAGTCGTCAGTGCGGCTTTCCGGCGGTGCGGCGTGTTGCGTGTCGATAACATTTCCGACCTGTTTGACATGGCGGAGGTGCTCTCGAAGCAGCCCAAATTACCTCAGGGAAATCGCCTGGCAATTGTCACCAACGCTGGGGGACCCGGGGTGATTGCCACTGATGCTTACTTGCACGGCGGAGGACAACTGGCACACCTGGCGCCCGAGACCATTGCTGAGCTGAATCGCCTGTTGCCGCCCCACTGGAGCCATGGCAATCCGGTGGACATCTTGGGGGATGCCGATGCCGAGCGTTACGCCCAGGCTCTAGAGATTGTCAGTCGCGACCCCAACAGCGACGCCATCTTGGTGATTCTCACGCCCCAGGCCATGTCCCAGCCTACCGAGACCGCTAACCGGTTAATTGCCTGCGCGCAACAGAGTCGCAAGCCCATCCTGGCCAGTTGGATGGGGGGTGAAAGCGTGGCACCGGCGATGAATGCGTTAAATGCGGCGGGCATTCCCACCTTTAGTTATCCCGACACCGCCGCTCACATCTTCAACTACATGTGGCGTTACAGCCGGAATCTACGCGCCCTGTATGAAACGCCGCAATTGCCGCCTGATTCCGACGAATTCACCCCTGACCGCCCGTTGGTGCAACGCCTTTGTACGCAAGCGCTTCAGGCCGGCCGCACGCTGCTGACGGAATACGAAGCCAAACAAATCTTGAGCGCCTATGGGATTCCCACCGTGCCGACGGCAGTAGCCCACACCAGCGACGAAGCAGTGACCATCGCCGAACAGATGGGGTATCCGGTGGTGCTGAAATTGCTCTCGGAGGTCATCACCCACAAAAGCGATGTCGGCGGTGTGCAATTGAACCTGCGCGATGCCGAGGCGGTCCGGGCGGCCTTTGAACAAATCCGCACGCAAGCCCAGGCCCACCATCCCGGTGCCTTCCAGGGGGTCACGGTGCAACCGCTGGTGCGGGGTCCCGGTTACGAACTCATCCTGGGCAGCAGTGTGGATGTGCAGTTTGGGCCGGTCATTTTATTTGGAAGCGGCGGGCAACTGGTGGAGGTGTTTCAAGACCGGTCGCTGGGATTGCCGCCCCTAAATAGCACCCTGGCCAAGCGTCTGATGGAACGCACCCGCATTTACCAGGCACTCCAGGGCGTTCGGTGCCAGCGGCCTGTAGATATCGAAGCACTTGCCCAATTGCTGGTACGCTTTAGCCAGTTGGTCGTCGAGCAGCCCCAGATTCAGGAAATAGACATCAACCCCTTGTTTGTTTCGGCGGACCATTTGCTGGCTCTGGATGCGCGGGTGGTGTTGCGCCAGGGAGACCCGCCCAAGCTGGCGATTCGTCCCTATCCCACCCAGTACATGAGCTGTTTCACGCT
>JANWVM010000068.1 GCA_025056115.1 Gloeomargarita sp. SKYG116 | reverse complement strand
CAGAGCCTGGATGGGGTGCTGGCGATTGGCGGCTGCGACAAAAACATCCCAGGGGCGCTGATTGCCATGGCGCGGCTGAACATCCCGTCGGTCTTTGTCTATGGGGGGACGATTAAACCAGGGCACTATAAGGGCCAGGACTTAACCATTGTCAGCGCCTTTGAAGCGGTGGGAGCCTACAGCGCCGGTAAGATCAGTGAAACGGAATTGCTAGAAATTGAACGGCGGGCCTGTCCGGGGGTGGGTTCCTGCGGCGGCATGTACACGGCCAACACCATGTCGTCAATTGCCGAAGTGCTGGGGTTGAGCCTGATGTATTCATCCACCATGGCCGCCGAAGACCCCGAAAAACTGGAAAGCGCGGCATTATCGGGCAAAGTGCTTGTGGAAGCCATCCGGCAGCAGATTCTCCCGCGCCAGTTGATCACCCGCCAGTCCTTAGAAAATGCCATTGCCCTGTTGATGGCGGTGGGGGGGTCCACCAATGCCGTGTTGCACCTGCTAGCGATTGCCCATGCCGCCGAAGTGCCCTTGACGTTGGATGACTTTGTGCGCATCCGGGAGCAGGTGCCGGTGCTGTGCGACCTGAAACCGTCGGGGCGGTATGTGACAGTGGATTTTCACCGGGTGGGGGGCGTGCCCCAGGTGCTCAAAATCCTGCTCAACCACGGCTGTTTCCACGGCGATTGCTTGACGGTCACGGGCAAGACCTGGGCGGAATTGTTGGCAGACGTGCCCGATGAACCGTCCCCTGACCAGGACGTGATCCGTCCCTGGCGCAATCCAGTCTATCCCCAAGGTCACATCGCCATCCTGCGGGGGAACCTGGCGACGGAGGGCGGTGGCGAAAATTTCCGGGATTCAGCAGCGGCAAATCACGGGGCCGGCGCGGGTGTTTGATTCCGAAGAAACCTGTTTGGCGGCCATTCTCGCCGGTCAGATCAAGGCGGGGGATGTGGTGGTCATTCGCTACGAAGGACCCAAAGGCGGGCCAGGGATGCGGGAAATGCTCTCGCCCACATCGGCGATTATCGGCGCGGGACTGGGAGATAAGGTGGGCTTGATTACCGATGGTCGGTTTTCGGGTGGCACCTACGGGCTGGTGGTGGGTCATGTCTCGCCGGAAGCGGCAGTCGGGGGTGCAATTGCCCTGGTGCAGGAAGGGGATTTGATCACGATTGATGCCGACCGGCAACTGTTGCACCTGCACGTGAGCGATGACGAATTGGCCCGCCGGCGCGCGCAATGGCAACCCCCGGCTCCTCGTTACACGCGGGGCGTGCTGGCGAAATATGCCAAGTTGGTGTCAGGGAGTCACTTGGGCGCTGTCACTGACTTGAACTTGCTCTAGCACTGTGGCTGCGACCATTCATGTGATTGGCATGGGCGGGGATGGCCCCAGTCCCCTACCGGAAGTCAAACAGGTGCTGGCCCAGGCGCAAATTCTTTGTGGGGCTGAACGGCATCTGGCCCATTTCCCGGAGCATCCAGCGCGACGTTTAGTGTGGGGCCATCTCGACCTGGACATCGCTGCGATTAAGGACTCCATCGCCCAGGGGTATGAACACCTGGTGGTCTTGGCCTCGGGGGACCCCTTGTTTTTTGGCATTGGGCGCCTGTTGCTGTGCCATTTCCCAGCCGATATGCTGCGGTTTTACCCCCATCTCAGCGCCGTGCAGTTGGCTTTTAGCCGCCTGAAGCTGCCCTGGCAAGACGCCCGCGTTATTAGCCTGCATGGTCGTGCCTGCGAAAATCTCCTCCAGCCCCTGAAGCAAGGCGTGGAAAAAATTGCCATTTTCACCGACCCCCAGCATTCCGTCGCTGAAATTGCCCAGGTGCTGCAAGGGCTGGCATTACCTGTCCACTACCGAATCTGGGTGTGTGAAAACTTGGGGAGTCCTCAGGAAAACGTGCAGTGTTTAGATATCGAAACCGCTCGCCATTACCAAACGCCGGGGTTAAATGTCGTGGTCTTGGTGCGCGAATCGGTATCACCGGTTTTACCCCCATCGCTTCCCCTGGTCGGTCTGGCAGACCACTGGTTCGAGAGTTTTCCTGACCAGCCAGGTCTCATGACCAAAAAAGAAATTCGTGTGCTGGTTTTATCGCTGTTGCATCTCCAGGATGGGCAGGTGATTTGGGACGTGGGGGCCGGAACTGGCAGCGTCAGCATTGAAATCGCCCGGCTATTGCCCCATAGCACTATCTATGCCATCGAAAAAAACAGTTTGGGGGTGCAGTTGATTCGCCGGAATCTCGCGCGCTTTCAGGTGAACAATGTCGCTGTCATGAGTGGTGCGGCCCCCCAAGCTCTGGCGACTTTACCCAACCCCCAGCGGGTTTTTATCGGTGGCAGCAGTGGAGAGCTTTTGGTCCTCCTGGATGCGGTGGCGGCTCGGCTATCCCCAGGGGGTGTGGTGGTGCTGGCGCTGGCAACCCAGGAACACCTGGCACAGACGCTCCAGTGGTCGCAGCAGCAAAGCTGGCAATACCAGGCGCTAGATGTGCGCTTAGCCCGTTCGCTTGCCATTGGCGAGTTGACCCGCTGGCAGCCCTTGAATCCGGTGACCCTGGTGCAGTTAACCAAACCCGCTTAATTGGGCTGGGCGCGTCCGACCGTCTTATCCAGGCCCAGCGTGCCGTTGAGATTGACGCCCGCCATGACTGCCTGTTGCACCCGCGCCCCGGTTAGATCGGCACCCGCGAGATTGGCGCCCGTGAGATTGGTATCGGTCAAATTCACCACGCTCAAATTGCTATGGCTCAGATTGGCATTTTGCAGCCGCGCCCGCGAGATATTCGCCCCCCGCAAATCGCTGTGGCTCAAATCGGCTTGGATGAGATTGGTGGCCGGTAAATTGGCACTGACCAGGCTCACCTTGTGCAAGGTTGCCCCTTCCAGCGTCGCCTGGGATAAATTCACCCGGTCGAGTCGCGCCCCGGTCAAGTCCACCCGCGTCAAATCCGCCTGGCTCAAGTCTGCTTCTCGTAAATTCGTTCCCTTTAATTTCGCATCCACCAGTTCCGCCCGTTGCAGGCGCGCCCTGGGTAGCATTGCCCCTACTAAACTGGCGTCCCGCAGTTTGACCCCTTCTAAGCGCGCATCGGTCAAATCGGCCCCGTCCAAATTCACCCGATTCAACACAGCATTGGTCAATCGCGCCTGGGATAAATTCACTCCCGTTAACAGGGAACCCGTAAGGTCGGCGTCGCTGAGATTCACATCGGCCAAATTGGACTTTTCTAGCGTCACCAAACTCAAGGACGCCCGCCGCAAATTGGCTTCACTCAAATCCACGTGGGCCAGGTTAGCGCCGTTCAAATTCGCCCGCTCCAAATTCGCCCGAATCAGCACCGATTTCGCCAAGTTGGCATTTCCCAAGTCGGCCTGTTTGAGATTGGCATTTCCTAAATTGGCTTCGCTTAAATTGGCGTTGAATAGCTTGGCCCCTTCAAGATTGGCACCGGCCAGATTCGCGCCCTTCAGATTGGCATGGCCCAAGTTCGCACCTACCAACACCATCCCCCGCAAATCGGCACCCGACAAATCGCATTTAGGGCATTGATTGGTGCTGGCCAATTGCTGGAGATGTTCGGGATTGGCTGCTTGCGCCTGCGAACTGATCAGCAAACCCATGCCGATGGTCAACACGCCCCACACCGCCACTCGCATTGCTTATCTCCCCTGACAACGTGCGCACAATCGCTATAACGTTTGCCTGCAATTATACTGCTGAGCGTTGTGTTTGTTGTCGTCATAACCAAAACAATGAGTCAATGCTTCAGACGGTGGGTGCAAACTCCAGTAGCTGGTGCTATATTCATGGCAGGGTGTTGGGGAAGTGAGTCATGCGCTGGGGCCGGTTAGGAGTGCAGCTTGTCCTGGGGATACTGGTGGGAATCGGTTTAGCCTTCGGCATCCATGCCCTCATCGGCCCATCGTCACCCCAAGTGACTGTGACCCAAACGCCAGCCTCACCCGCGCCGGCGGTTGTGGAACAGCGGCCCAAGGAATTGCCTCCGGAAACAAAAGAAGTCTTGGCGCAATTTGGCAACAACATTGAAAACCCACCCCGGGGTGACGTGCGGCTCATGGTGATTAGCGACCTGAACGATGCTTATGGAGCGACCACCTACGCGCCGGAAGTAACGCGAGCCATTAAGCTCATCCCGTTCTGGCAACCCGACATGATTGTATGCAGCGGCGATATGGTGGCGGGGCAATTTCCAGCCCTAACCGAAGCGCAAATGCGGGCCATGTGGGAAGCATTTGACCGCACCGTTGCCGCCCCGATTCGTCAACTCAAAATTCCCTACGGATTTACAATTGGCAATCACGATGCGTCGAGCGCCCTGAGTGTGAATAAAACTTTTTTGTTCCAGAAAGAGCGGGATGTAGCGGCGGAATACTGGCGCGACCCCAAGCATGACCCCGGCGTCAACTTTGTGGACAAGTTTGAATTTCCTTTCTATTTCACGTTTGAGTTTAAAGACATTTTCTTCTTGGTTTGGGATGGGTCGTCCCACCACATTCCCCCAGACAAGCTGGCGTGGGTCGAAAAATCCTTGGCCAGTCCCCGCGCGCAACAGGCCAAGATGCGTATCCTGCTCGGCCACTTACCCCTGTATGCAGTAGCGATTGGACGCAACGACCCCGGCGAAGTCATGGAAAACGCCGACAAGCTGCGGGCGATGCTGGAGAAATACAACGTTCATACCTACATCAGCGGCCATCACCACGCCTATTACCCAGCTCACAAGGGGAAATTACAACTGTTACACATGGGAATTCTGGGCGCTGGACCGCGACCTCTCCTAGCTGGCAACACTTCCCCTTGTAAAACCCTGACGATTCTGGACATCCGCTTTGACAGTCCCGAATT
>JANWVM010000067.1 GCA_025056115.1 Gloeomargarita sp. SKYG116 | reverse complement strand
AAAAACCTCTATGAACTCATTAGCCCTATTCTATGTCAAGCTAAACGTTTTTAGCTATAGCATGTCAACCTCCCTAACAACGGCGAATTAATTAGTTTCAATCCCGCATACCGGGATAAGGAATTTGAGACTTGTCACCCCTGGCAGTACCCCCAATGGTGTCTCATGTTTCAATCCCGCATACCGGGATAAGGAATTTGAGACAGTGGCTCAGGCCAGCCCCCGGCGATACCCGCTACGGTTTCAATCCCGCATACCGGGATAAGGAATTTGAGACCCTGCTGCGGCGATACAAGCTGGTCGAAAACATTTCCGTTTCAATCCCGCATACCGGGATAAGGAATTTGAGACGTTAGGAGTTCCAACCATGACAGCGACACTCGTCAAGTTTCAATCCCGCATACCGGGATAAGGAATTTGAGACGGACAACTGCGGCAAAGGTATGCATGAAGTCAAGACGTTTCAATCCCGCATACCGGGATAAGGAATTTGAGACGCAGCAAATGGGGCGCTACGCTCAGGTCGCGACAATCGTTTCAATCCCGCATACCGGGATAAGGAATTTGAGACCCCCCGTGTGAGAACCGCGCCGTCTGCATAAGACACGTTTCAATCCCGCATACCGGGATAAGGAATTTGAGACGGCTAATCCGATGCTGGAACTAAACGTGCAGGCAACGGTTTCAATCCCGCATACCGGGATAAGGAATTTGAGACCACGGTTGATCACATCCACCAGCACGCTGGGCTGGAGTTTCAATCCCGCATACCGGGATAAGGAATTTGAGACAAATTAAGTGCAGTCGTTCTGAGGTATTCAAATGTTTGTTTCAATCCCGCATACCGGGATAAGGAATTTGAGACAATCAGCCGGTTCATCTCCGGTTCCCCCATCACAGGTTTCAATCCCGCATACCGGGATAAGGAATTTGAGACGTCCAAGCCGACGCTTGTTGCCCTCATGTACGGCGAGTTTCAATCCCGCATACCGGGATAAGGAATTTGAGACGGATATTTGCGGGGAAATCTCAGGATTGTCCAAGGGTTTCAATCCCGCATACCGGGATAAGGAATTTGAGACGCCCAGGATACACAGTGCTCACGCACTGACGGGCCGCCGGTTTCAATCCCGCATACCGGGATAAGGAATTTGAGACACGAATCTTGATGCCGGCATCTCCGCCCCAGACGATGGTTTCAATCCCGCATACCGGGATAAGGAATTTGAGACCATAAACAGCCGCACTTTAGCACCTGAATTATCAGAAGTTTCAATCCCGCATACCGGGATAAGGAATTTGAGACCATAAACATAGGCGGCATCCCAGTCGCCAATCGCAATGTTTCAATCCCGCATACCGGGATAAGGAATTTGAGACCCACTAGCACCCCTATCACCCGTAAGGGGTGGGAAGTTTCAATCCCGCATACCGGGATAAGGAATTTGAGACCAGTTGGAAATAGACAAAAAATTATCAGAATTAGGCGTTTCAATCCCGCATACCGGGATAAGGAATTTGAGACTTCACATACTCATACCCCGCAGGAATCGCATAGTAGTTTCAATCCCGCATACCGGGATAAGGAATTTGAGACTATCTTTCCACACACCACACCAGCCAGCTAAGCAGTTGTTTCAATCCCGCATACCGGGATAAGGAATTTGAGACTTCACTAAGGCTTCTTCTGCTACAAGACTCCGCCCATGTTTCAATCCCGCATACCGGGATAAGGAATTTGAGACTGATGATATTCTGCTGGAAATGGCGGAACAAGGAATGTTTCAATCCCGCATACCGGGATAAGGAATTTGAGACGGAAGGCGCGACAGTAGCCAAGACCCAGATTGGGGACGTTTCAATCCCGCATACCGGGATAAGGAATTTGAGACGATGGGCTTTCCGCCGACCCCGCAGTACATTCGCGAGTTTCAATCCCGCATACCGGGATAAGGAATTTGAGACGGAACAAGATTCTGCGGGATACCGGCGCGTTGTATGTTTCAATCCCGCATACCGGGATAAGGAATTTGAGACTCGGGACGCCCACGCACAAGTCGGGAAAGCCATGACCGTTTCAATCCCGCATACCGGGATAAGGAATTTGAGACGCACCAACCGGGGGATTTATTTGTAAACGGTTAGGAGTTTCAATCCCGCATACCGGGATAAGGAATTTGAGACAAGTCCAATATCTCGTTCAAATCGAGCTTATTAAAAGTTTCAATCCCGCATACCGGGATAAGGAATTTGAGACGTAAAGCCAGACCCAAAAGAACAGGAGATTCAGAAGTGTTTCAATCCCGCATACCGGGATAAGGAATTTGAGACCTTCAATATGCGCACCCTTGGGGAAGTTAAGGTTCCTAAAGTTTCAATCCCGCATACCGGGATAAGGAATTTGAGACCGCTTGTGTCTAAATGTAGATGACGGGGTATTGGAAGTTTCAATCCCGCATACCGGGATAAGGAATTTGAGACTGAGAAATTCCAACCGGATTTCGTCAGGAAGGGAAATGTTTCAATCCCGCATACCGGGATAAGGAATTTGAGACCCTTGTTGCCTGGCACCTGTCGGACAGGCGATGGAAGTTTCAATCCCGCATACCGGGATAAGGAATTTGAGACAACAACATCTGCGCCGGCTCGCCTGGGATTGGCAAGTTTCAATCCCGCATACCGGGATAAGGAATTTGAGACAGCAGGGAAAACAGTGGTCAGGTGCCAGCTTGATTTGAGGGTTTCAATCCCGCATACCGGGATAAGGAATTTGAGACCTATGAGCGCATTTGTCTGGGGGGCCCTGTGGCACCTGTTTCAATCCCGCATACCGGGATAAGGAATTTGAGACGAATTAGCGCGGTACCTGGTGGGGTTCCGCGACCACGTTTCAATCCCGCATACCGGGATAAGGAATTTGAGACGAGGCGTATCATGCGTGCGTGGTGGATCGTCCAGGGTTTCAATCCCGCATACCGGGATAAGGAATTTGAGACACAGAAACTAACGGTAGGGGTGACGGCGGATAAAGTGGTTTCAATCCCGCATACCGGGATAAGGAATTTGAGACTCACGGCCAGCCATCAAGTCGTAGCCCGGTTTGCGGGTTTCAATCCCGCATACCGGGATAAGGAATTTGAGACCCGAATATCAGGCGGTTCCGAAGTCGAGAACCCAAGGGTTTCAATCCCGCATACCGGGATAAGGAATTTGAGACAACATGACGCCCCGGCAAATGGTCGAATTAGCGCGGGTTTCAATCCCGCATACCGGGATAAGGAATTTGAGACTCCTGCCCATAGCCATGCTGCCCCTCATGCGTCTCCATGTTTCAATCCCGCATACCGGGATAAGGAATTTGAGACCCTGGTCGCACTGGCCCGCCGGAAAACTGAGCCAGAGTTTCAATCCCGCATACCGGGATAAGGAATTTGAGACCATCACGGAAGCGGCCCAGCGGGAGCTGCTGGAACGTTTCAATCCCGCATACCGGGATAAGGAATTTGAGACTGACCTCGATAGCAGTGGGGATACCCTTGCGGGTTCGGTTTCAATCCCGCATACCGGGATAAGGAATTTGAGACTGTGGGCAATATGCTGGGTCGAGACGGCATGTTAGGTCGTTTCAATCCCGCATACCGGGATAAGGAATTTGAGACAAAATGCGCTTAGATGTGCGCAATCCTCTCGATCTGCAAGTTTCAATCCCGCATACCGGGATAAGGAATTTGAGACCTCTTGCTGGGTGCGCACCTAGTCTCAGTCCTTGTAGGTTTCAATCCCGCATACCGGGATAAGGAATTTGAGACTCCTGATCCGGCTGCTTGGTGTCGCCGTACATGAGAGGTTTCAATCCCGCATACCGGGATAAGGAATTTGAGACCCTGCATCTGCTGTTGAAATTCCTGCTCGATTGCCAGTTTCAATCCCGCATACCGGGATAAGGAATTTGAGACACCTGCTCAGGCGTGACCTGTTGCCCTTGTTGACTGGAGTTTCAATCCCGCATACCGGGATAAGGAATTTGAGACCCAACAGCCTAACTATAACATTATCTTATATGCTTTGTTTCAATCCCGCATACCGGGATAAGGAATTTGAGACAGGATTGACCTAGCTCTGCGATGAACGTCATCTGTGGTTTCAATCCCGCATACCGGGATAAGGAATTTGAGACATTACAGGAGATAGGAAAATGATATCCAATTTTTCAGTTTCAATCCCGCATACCGGGATAAGGAATTTGAGACACGCGGGTTTTGGGTGATTTGCACCTATGCACCTGCGGTTTCAATCCCGCATACCGGGATAAGGAATTTGAGACAACCCCAGGCCGCAGCGGTTGACCTTTGGCATCTAATGTTTCAATCCCGCATACCGGGATAAGGAATTTGAGACCTAAAATGCCGTGGGAGATTTACCGGCGGGGCAATAAAGTTTCAATCCCGCATACCGGGATAAGGAATTTGAGACAGTTTTTCGTGCCACGGAAATTCCTTTTGCCGTGCCGGTTTCAATCCCGCATACCGGGATAAGGAATTTGAGACAACTTGATTTCCATCGTTGTCCCATTCCTTACGCGCGTTTCAATCCCGCATACCGGGATAAGGAATTTGAGACTTACGATGAGCAGCGGGGCACCTTAACCGAAGAGAAAAGTTTCAATCCCGCATACCGGGATAAGGAATTTGAGACTTCTCTCAGACCACATGCAAAACGCCTGGGAGAAAGTTTCAATCCCGCATACCGGGATAAGGAATTTGAGACCGACGAGCAGTGTTGGCATTGATGGTCAGTTCGCGTGTTTCAATCCCGCATACCGGGATAAGGAATTTGAGACGGGATGCTCATCCGGCGCAGGAATCAAATCAGCGGGCGTTTCAATCCCGCATACCGGGATAAGGAATTTGAGACGACCAGCCTGACGGCATTGGCCTGGCCCACTACCTGGTTTCAATCCCGCATACCGGGATAAGGAATTTGAGACTGCGCGCCTGGAAAGGCCCGTCAACCGGGATGTCTGGCGCCTACTTTCGTGAAGG
>JANWVM010000066.1 GCA_025056115.1 Gloeomargarita sp. SKYG116 | reverse complement strand
GAGTAGATAAAGCCTACCAGGATGAAGCTAAAGAATAGGAAGTCAATGAACTTAATCCGCTCGGCAACCGCCCCGGAAACAATCGTAGCTGCTGTCCCCGCAAACGCCACTTGGAACAGGAACTTAGCCGACAGGGGAACTCCCGTCCAGTTCAGCGCGCTAAAGATGCCCTTGTAGTCATCCCCTGTCGCGGGACTATTGTCGGGACCAGCCAGGAAAAAGCCGTTGAACCCTGCAAAGTCGTTGCCGTCACCGAACATGAAGGCAAACCCAAAAATCCAAAACGCCAGGGTGCTGACCGCAAAAACAATTAAGTTCTTGGACAGAATGTTCACCGCATTTTTCTGGCGGCAGAACCCCGATTCCACCATCGCAAACCCAGCGTTCATAAAAATGACCAAAAAGGCGCACAGCAGTACCCAAACGGTATCTACTGCCACCTTAAGACCACTGGCCTGTTCCGTCACCGCTGTCAGATTTTTTTCGATCCCACTGAGATCGACTGTCGGCGCTGCTGGTGCCATCGGAGTAGTTGGGGCTTGCGCAGCCACCATTGTGCCCCAGGCGACGACCCCTAGAATCAGCAGGGGCAAGTACAGGTAACCCAGCAGGGTCAGCCAACCACGGGGGATCGAAAACTCCTTAAACCGCAATTTGCGGGGACTTAGACGAAAGCGACGAGGCTTCCAACGAACGACTGTCATGGGTGAAACTCCTCTAAGCAAAATACATTCCGGTTCTGACCATCAGACCCGCATCACTGGGCACCGGAACCAAAGATTCCTGCGCCTTGTTGCATCTGACTGCGGAACACCGGCTTACGTCATTGCGTCATCCCTCTATTAGGGAGTAAATGCTGTTCGGCAATTTGTATCATAAATAACAGTTTTTGCTTGGGTCAGTCCCCATGTTTCAAAGCCCGAGCGATCTCTCGCTTCTGCTCGCGTTCCTTGATAGCTTGCCGTTTATCGTGCAGCTTTTTGCCGCGGGCTAAACCCAGTAACACCTTGGCCCAATCGCCCTTGAAGTACATTTTGAGCGGCACGAGGGTGAGTCCCTTTTGTTCCACTTTGCCGAGAAGTTTACGTAATTCTGAGCGGTGCAAGAGCAACTTCCGGGTGCGGCGGGGGTCATGGTTGAAGTAGGCGCTGGCAGTTTCATGGGGTGAAATGTGCACATTCATGAGGTACAATTCCCCATCTTTGAAACGGGCAAACCCATCCCGTAAATTGACCTTTCCGGCCCTTACCGATTTCACTTCGGTGCCCTTAAGTTCGATGCCGCATTCGTAAGTTTCCAGAATCTCGTAACGATGGCGAGCTTCCCGGTTTTCGCTAACAACCTTCTCGGTCATAATGGCTCTGTGGGGAGGTCTCCTAGTATAACAGACCTACAGCCTTGTCCTCGCTGGTTCCCCCTTAACGATCGGATGTTGCTACCAGCCCAGGATCGTTGGCAAGGTAGTCGAGACAGGAGGTACGCCCGGCCATTCCGTACGTGTTTCGATGGCGAAGGTTGCCATTGTCATCCCGCCGAAACCATACCCCAAGGTGCTGGTGCGCAGGCGAATATGTTCCCCTTCAAACCATAGACGCTCTTGGGAACGCAGCGTCGCATATTCCGTGGTGAGTACCATAGCGCCTGTCTCGTCCATCTGGTACTGACCAGCGACCGGGCTTTTTTCGGCATAGCCGACTTCCCGCAACAAGCGCCCCGAACGCTCATCGCTAGGAATCAGGACCATCACCGTACTGCCATTTTGCTGGTCGCCTTCGCGGTCCCAGCCCATCACTCCCTGCCACTCCACCCGTGACGCCCCACTCGCTTGCGCAGGAGAGCACTGGTGCTGAGCGCAAACCGCTTGCACTGCTGGGTCGTCTAACGCCAAGTCCGTTACCCAGATACGCGAGTGCCCCATCTCAGTCTGCCGAAACGCCAAGTGATGGGTAACCCGCTGCGAGTGCCAAAGACCACCACTGCGGGCGAAAAAATCCCGAGCGTCCATGGATTGTTGCCGCTGGCGTCAATTATTTAAGCGATGTTGTCTTTTTCAATGTACACGAACAAAAAGGCCATTGCCACTGCCGGCAGGACAATACCGACGAGAGGAACTAAGATCGGAGGCAAAAAGGAAGCTGCCATATCCACTCCACAACACAGCCATCTGCCACTGTAGAGCATCTCGGTTCGCCAGGGAGTATCTGTGTAATGTTTTGTGATGTTTGACGTCCTAATGTTGGGTTAACGCAAACTTTACCTGAACCGCCTACCCTAGTATTTATGGAAGTTTTATTGCCGTGCGATTGACCTTGGCTGCTGCTCCGTCGTCATTCGACCATCTTCCCTTCCATCGGCAAGTGCGGCATCTCGAGCAAAATGTCCTGCGGATGGGGGCATTGGTTGAACACTCTTTTCGGTTGTGTCATCAGGCGTTGGTGGGGCGAAACTTGGCAGCCGCCGAAGAAATCCCCCTGTTAGACCAGCAAATTGACCGGTTTTACCGCCAGATTGAGGTGGACTGCTTGCGGATGATGGCTGCCCCGCCCACCTTGGCTCAGGATATGCGGATGCTGGGGGCTTTTATGCAATTGGTACGGGATTTAGAGCGAATTGGTGACTATGCCGAGGATTTGGGCGAAATTGCCATTCGTCTCTTTCCCTATCCAGTAGATGACTGCATGGCGGATATTCAGCAGATGTCCCACCAGGCCCAAAAAATGTTGGCGACCAGTTTAGTGGCCTTGGCTGATCTGGATGCAACGGTGGGACAGCAGGTCAAAGAGATGGACGAAGTCGTTGATCAGTTGTATGACAAGGTCTACCGGCGATTAGCAGAGACTTCCATCCCAGAGTTGCCCGTTTGTTCACCCCACCTGACTCGCTTAGAGCCTTATTTGTTGCTAGCCCTGGTCATCCGTCATTTGGAACGCATGGCTGACCACGCCACCAATATCGGTCAACGGGTTGCCTTTATCATTACTGGCCAACGGTAGGAACCGTTCTAGAAGCGGGCGATGGGACTCGAACCCACGACGTTCAGCTTGGGAAGCTGACATTTAAAGCTTATAAATACGGGGTTTGCGGCTTACACCAATTAGAATTACACCAAACTTAAACCAATAAAAGGACTAGGATAAGTACGTGACAAGCGGTGAGTGTCGTGCCAGAACCCCACCCCATCCAGCAGTGGTTAACGGACGAGCAGTGGCAGGCGTTACTGGCGGCCAGGGCTGGGCGGCGGATTTACATCCCCACTCATCCAAAACCAGAACACCCCCTGGCTCCGAAACACCAAAGCGCCTGGGATAGATTGCGCTATTCGGATAATATCCGGGCGGAGATTCGCCGGTTGGCCACCCAGGGGATGACGCGGGAGCAGATTGCCAGCAAGCTCAAGGTCAGCTCCAAAACGGTTTACCGCGCCCTGAGACAAGCACCCCACTAGCTTATTCCCACCGTCTGAGCCGCTGCTTACACTCAGGTTGAGGTAAGCGTCGCTGGTGGGCTAGCATCTGTTTCAAAGCCGCCGCTGCATGGGATGGGGTTAGGTGTTGACCAGCAACCAGTTCATCGAGTGCCCATAGCGTGCCGTGAACTGTCAGGTTAAACGCTTCGCTAGCAATGCGACGCAGCAGGCGGTCGCCAGTGAGCAGTAAACCCCGTTGACGTTGAGCTAAAAACAGTGCCCCACAATCAGCAAGTGAAAGCCCACGATATTGACTTCTTAATTGGAAGATAACGCCAATCTCCAGACTGGTGAAGTTAATCTCTATAACCCCCAGCTTACGCAACAGGTTTGGGTTTGGGTCTCGCAGTTCCGCCAGTGTCAAATCAGGTAACATCCAGCGGTAGGGAAGTCCGAGCAGCGCCTGTAGTTGTCCGCAGCAGGCGAAATCAATCAGAACATTCACATCCGGTATACAACAGGGCCGGGAGACCGCCATGCTCACTTTGTGCCTGATGGAAAAACTCTTCTAGTGAGCATCCCAGCAGTTCACTGGCGCGACTTTCACTAATCAGTCCTTCTCGGAAAGCTCGTAGCACCATCCGCTCTAGACGGTCGGTCTTTTCCGGCGGATAGGCATCCCCCGGTTCTTGCCGGTGCCAGCCCCGCTGACGAAATAAGCGGAAAAGCCATTGCTTGGTTTCTTCAGAAATAATCTTTAGGTCGTAAGCACGATAAATCCAAGCCTGCATACTCAGGCCGTAGTGATGCTTCAACAAGTGGAGTTCCAGCAGGTCAAGCGATGTACGCTTGGGACCTAGCTCCCGGAAAACCACCGCTTGGGGAACCAAAAACGCTGCTGCAAACCGGTTAGCCGCTTTTTCCATCTGGTCACGGCTCCAGTCTGAGGGCATTTCCAGCACCAGATGCCCTAACTCATGGGCCAAGCTAAAGCGTTGCCGGTCACCAGGGACATTCGCTTTGACCACCATGATGAGGTCTTGAGGCCCCAGCGAGAGCGCCAGGGCATCAAAATGGTCGTGATTCTCAGCCGGTATGAGTCCAACTCGTATTCCATGCTTTTCCAGGGTGTCTATCATGCTGGGGATGGCATCGTCTCCCAGATTCCAGGCTTGGCGTAGGGCTTCCGCGACTTGCTCAGTTTCTTCCAGTGTCTTGATAGTGCGACGAATCTCCGGCTGGACAAACGACAGGCGCCCTTGCAGGATGTCTTCAATCGCAAGGTAACGCTCTAGCCACTCCTGTACCTGCTGTTCAATCCAGGCGAGTTCCCACTCCTTCAACCGGTTGGCATGGCTGCGATAGGCCGGCGTGGGTAGGGAGATGGTCACTGGACGCATCAACCACTCCAAGGACACGCCCAATGCTTTTGCCAATCGAATCAGGCTCTGCGAGTCAGGTACCACACGTTCCTGCTCATAGCGAGCGATGTGTTCTTGGCTGACTCCGGCTTGCTCAGCAAGAGCTGCTTCACTCAATCCACGCTGCTTGCGGGCAATTTTCAATCGTTCCCCAATGCTCATGGCGTCAGGCCCGCAGAATGTTGCTCTCTTCAAGCTAACATGCCTGCTCAGGATATGCCAAGCCCCCGTGCTGGAGTCGCACCAGCATTCACCCATCTTGGCGGGGGCAATAGCGGCTATTGCACTTCAGGGTGGGAT
>JANWVM010000065.1:1219-5254 GCA_025056115.1 Gloeomargarita sp. SKYG116 | reverse complement strand
GGGACCTGCTTGCAACTGGACGGCCAACCGTTCGGCTGTGTGTTGCACGCGATGCGCGTCCAGCCCACTAAAGCGCAACAGCACCAAGCGGCCCCAAGGGGGATAGCCCAACTCCTGGCGCTGCTGCAATTCCCGGCGCATCAGCCCTGCATAGTCATACGCCCGCACCGCTTGCAGCACGGGATGGTCAGGGTTGTAGGTCTGGATAATGACTTCACCTGGTTGGTCACCCCGGCCTGCACGTCCCGCCACTTGCAAAAACGTTTGGGCTGCCCGTTCCTGCGCTCGAAAGTCCGCCAGGTGTAACAGTCCATCGGCAGCTAACACCACCACCAGCGTCACCTGCGGCAAATCTAGGCCCTTGGTCAACATCTGCGTTCCCACCAACACGTCGGCATCCCCTGCTTGAAATTGCGTCAGAATGTCCCGGTGCGCGCCCTTGGTACTGGTGCTGTCCCGGTCGTAACGCAACACCCGCCATCGGGGCCAGAGCCGCTGGAGTTCCTGCACCACCCGCTGCGTCCCACAGCCAAAGTGTTTGAAATAGGGCGAACCGCAGGCTGGACAGCGCTGGGGCAATCCCTGGCGCCAGTTGCAGTAGTGGCAATACAGCAGGGGGATTTGTTCGGGATGCTCCTGGTGATAGGTCATGGACACGTCACAGCGGGGACATTCCAGGACATAACCGCAGGCGCGACAGGACACAAAGGTGCTATGACCCCGGCGTGGAACGAATATCATCACCTGTTCGCCCCGTGACACCCGCTCGACCAGCTTCTGCTGCACCAGCCGGCTAAAGAGCGAAAAATTGTGCTGGGCCAACTCCGTGCGCATATCCACCAGGTGAATCGGCGGCAAGGGACGGGGGGGAATCCGCTCCGGCAGAACCAGGTAATTCGCACTTCCCCCCAAGCGATGCCACGTCTCAGCGCTAGGGGTGGCCGAACCTAGCACTATCGGACAGTGGGCTATTTGCGCTCGCCACCGCGCCACCGTCTGGGCGTGATAACAGGGCGCCATTTGGCTTTGCTTGAAACTGGCGTCGTGCTCTTCGTCCAACACCACCAGGCCCAACTGGGGCAAGGGGGCAAACACGGCTGAGCGCGTGCCAATCACGACGGTGGCTTCTCCTTGCCAGATGGCCCGCCACGTGTCGTAGCGCTCCCCCGCCGATAGCCCGCTGTGATAGACCCACACCTGCGCTCCCAACCGCGCCCGGAACCGGTCGGTTACCTGGGGCGTTAGACCAATTTCTGGCAACAACACCAGCGCTTGCCGGCCCCGGCGAATCACTTCAGTAATCGCCTGCAAATACACCTCCGTCTTGCCGGAACCCGTGACCCCGTGCAGCAGGATTTCGGTGTAGGCACCGGCGTCAATCGCCCGTAGGATGTGGTCAACGGCCTTTCGTTGTGCCAGTGTCAGGTGACGGGGTTGGTCAGGAGCCACTACTTGCATTTCCCGCCGTAACCAGGGCCGTTTATCCAGGGCAATCACACCCAATTCCGCTAGTTTCCGCAGCGTGGTCGTGCTGGTTTTTGCCTGCTGCTGGACGTCTGTCAGCCACGCTTCACCCCCCTGGTGCCGCAGCCAATCCACCACCCGTTTTTGCGCCGGGGTCAAGGGGGTTGAGCTTTCGCCTATCAACGTCACGCAGGTGCGGTACTGGGTCTGGGGCGACGGTGGAAAGGTGCAGTAGGACGTAATCACACCCTTTTTGGTCAACTCCCGCAGAGCGCTCTGGCAACCGGGCGCCTGTTGCTCTATGTACCGGCGGCTGTAATCCCCGCTCCCCTGGCGCAGGAGTTCCCACACTTGGTGCGCCCTTTTAGATAGATGGGCCGGTATCTCGGTAGTCGCTAGCCGGATACGGGTTTGACTGCGCCGGAACACCCCAGGGGGCAAAGCCAAGCGCCAGACCGATGCCAGGGACACCTGGTAGTAATCGGCAACTTTTTGCAACAAAGGCGCGTAATCCGGCGGAAACAACTGGCGATGTACGACGGCTGTAACCGGTTTCACTTGGGCGGGCGGCAATGCCGGCGGCAATTCGTTTAGCCAACCCAGCACCAGCCCCAAAACCGTCCGGGCCCCCACCGGGACTTGCACCACGTCTCCCGGCAGGGCGTCTGCGGCTGCGTAAGTAAGCACCTCCGCTGTGCCCGGAACGTCCACCAGGACTTCAACCCAGGGAGAACTCATCCACTGATGGGCAACTACAGACCAGATGGCGGTCTCCGTAGGCGTTGTCAATGCGGGCCACCGGCGGCCAGAACTTGGACGTGCGCAATCTCGGCACCGGATACGCCGCCTGTTCCCGGCTGTAGGGATGCGTCCAGTGGTCGGTGATCAAGACCTCGGCCGGGTGCGGCGCATTCTTGAGCAGGTTGTCCTTGGGGTCTGCTTCCCCCCGGGCAATCGCCATCGCCTCGTGATAGATGCCAATCATGGCCTCGCAAAACCGGTCCAGTTCCGCTAGGGATTCGCTTTCGGTAGGTTCCACCATTATCGTCCCCGCCACCGGCCAGGACACCGTCGGCGCATGGAACCCGTAGTCCATCAAGCGCTTGGCCACATCTTCAACGTCCACGCCGGTTTGGGCCTTCAAAGGACGCAGGTCCAGGATGCACTCGTGGGCTACCCAGCCGTTTTTACCGCGATAGAGCACGGGGAAATAGGGGTCGAGTCGCTGGGCAATGTAATTGGCGTTGAGAATCGCCACCCGCGTCGCCTGGGTCAATCCGTCCGCCCCCATCATGGCGATATACATCCAGGAGATGGGCAAGATACTGGCGCTACTCCAGGGGGCCGCTGCCACCGTCCCAATGCTCTGGGAACCACCGGTGGGAATCACCGGGTGTGTCGGCAAGAAATCCCGCAGGTGCGCCGCCACTGCAATCGGCCCCATCCCTGGCCCGCCGCCCCCGTGGGGAATGCAGAACGTCTTGTGCAAATTCACATGACACACATCAAAGCCCAGCTCGCCCGGACGACACAAGCCTACCAGCGCGTTCAAATTCGCCCCGTCTAAGTACACTTGCCCGCCGTAGTGATGGACGATCTCGCATAACTCCCGCACGCCGGTCTCAAACACCCCATGGGTGGATGGGTAGGTCAGCATCAGGGCCGCCAGTTGGTCGGCATACTGTTCGGCTTTGCGGCGTAAATCATCAATATCCACATTTCCCTGCTGGTCACAGGCCACCGGCACCACCTGGAAACCCGCCATCACCGCGCTGGCCGGATTCGTCCCATGAGCTGACTGGGGAATCAAACACACCCGCCGTTGGGCTTCACCGCGCTGCTGGTGGTACTTGCGAATGACCAGCAACCCCGTCAGTTCCCCCTGCGAGCCGGCGTTGGGTTGAAACGACACCCCCGGCAACCCCGTGATGTCCGCCAGCCAGGCCGCCAGCTCCTGAAACAACTGCTGGTATCCCTGCGTTTGTTCCAAAGGCGCAAACGGATGAATTTGATTCCATTCCGGCCAGGAAATGGGCAGCATTTCACTGGTGGCATTCAGCTTCATCGTGCAGGACCCCAGGGGCATCATCGCTGTAGTCAAGGACAAATCCCGCCGCTCCAGCCGGCACACGTACCGTAAAAATTCCGTTTCCGAGTGGTATTGATGAAAGACGGGTTGCCGCAGAAATGCGTCAGTGCGTCTCCAACCGGCCAAGTCATCGGTGGTCGTTTGCGCCTTCAGCGTCTCTAACTGGAAGGGCGACGCTGGTTGACCGCTCAACAGCCTCAGCAATTCTTGCACATCGGCCCAGGTGGTGGTTTCGTCCAGGCTGATGCCCACGCCCTCCGGATAAAACCAATTCAGATTGATTTGGGCCTCGGCAAAACGCCGTTGCAGGGCATCCCGCTGCTCAGGGTCGAGTTCCAGAAACACCGTGTCAAAGAAAACCGGCGACCGCAGCCGATAGCCCAATTGTTTGCACCCGATAGCGAACACCCGCGCCTTCTGATGGATGTCTTCAGCAATACGCTTCAGTCCCGCCGGCCCGTGATAGACCGCGTACATGCTCG
>JANWVM010000065.1:0-1120 GCA_025056115.1 Gloeomargarita sp. SKYG116 | reverse complement strand
ACACCCGCGCCTTCTGATGGATGTCTTCAGCAATACGCTTCAGTCCCGCCGGCCCGTGATAGACCGCGTACATGCTCGCCACCACCGCCAGTAACACCTGCGCCGTGCAGATATTGCTCGTGGCCCGTTCTCGCCGGATGTGTTGCTCTCGCGTTTGCAGCGCCAATCGCAAGGCAGGCCGTCCTTGCCGGTCCTTAGACAAGCCCACAATTCGCCCTGGCACCAGCCGCTTGTACAGCTCCCGCGTGGCGAAGTAAGCCGCGTGCGGCCCCCCATATCCCAGGGGCACCCCTAACCGTTGCGTACTCCCAATCGCGATGTCCACGCCCCAAGCACCTGGCGGCTTCAGCAACACCAGGCTCAGAATATCCGCCGCCATGACCGTGAGCGCTCCGACCGCCTTGGCTTGCGCGACAACCGTTTCTGGGTTTACTAGCGCTCCGTAACAGTTCGGCGATTGCCACAGACACCCACAGGTGGTGTCGTCCAGAGCGAACTGGTTTAAGGGAGCGATGCGCAGGTTGATGCCTAAAGCTTCGGCGCGGGTTTGGAGCACCGCCAGCGTCTGGGGCCAGCAGTGGACATCCACCCAAAACGTCCGGCGCTGTTGCTGGTGGGCCTGGTAGCACAAAAACATGGCTTCTGCTGCCGCTGTCGCCTCATCCAGCAACGACGCATTGGCAATTTCTAACCCCGTCAGTTCCGTAATCAAGGTCTGGAAATTAAACAGCGCTTCCAGCCGTCCCTGGGCAATCTCCGCTTGGTAGGGGGTGTAGGCCGTGTACCAGCCTGGATTTTCCAAGATGTTGCGCTGAATAACCGGCGGCGTGATGCACCCGTAGTACCCCATGCCCTGGTAACTCTTCCACAGCTGGTTGCGCTGGGCCATGCGTTTCAGGGTCGCCAGTGCTTCGTACTCCGTTTGGGCAGGCGGAATCTGCAATGGCGTGGTCGTGCGCAAGGTCGCCGGCATGGCCTGGTCTATCAACTCGTCCAGGCTCTGACAGCCCAAAAAGCGCAACATAGCTGCTTGCTCGTCCGGCGTCGGGCCGATGTGACGCGCTAAAAACGTATCCGTCATGGGTCATGGGGAGTCACATTCCCTTCCACCCTAGCGCAG
>JANWVM010000064.1 GCA_025056115.1 Gloeomargarita sp. SKYG116 | reverse complement strand
GTCATCACACGCGCTGGGTGGCCTGCTATGACCCGCGTTTGGGGGCCGTTGTCGTCAACACCCATCACCCAGAGGTACGCGTGGGGCAAGTGTTGCGCATAGTTCTGCCAGCCCTACAAAACCGCCTAGCGCCGGCAGTGATGATTGTCGGTCCACCCCATAGCGGTAAAAGCCGTCTGGCCCATGCCCTGTTTCAAGCCCTGCTACCTGCCTGTCCAGAGGTGTACTTGCAACGGGCACACTGGGATGGCGAAGGTAATTGGTTGTTGGAAATTCACGATGCCGACCAGGGAAAAATGTTGAAAGACCGGTATCGAGGTCAACCGACCAGCGAGTTTTTCCCCTGGCAGGCCCAAGCCATTCTGCAATTGCGCCGCCAAAAACAACTGGTGCTGGTGGATGTGGGGGGCAAAGTGGACCCGGCCAAACAACCCTTGCTAGAAGCCTGCACCCACTACCTAGTCGTCAGCCGCGACCCGGAAGCCATTCCTGCTTGGCATGAATTCTGCGCTGACCGGGGTAACTTACAATTGCTGGGTATTGTCCATACGTACCTAGGTCAAGGGGAACGCCTGCGGCAATCAGCACCCTATCTAGAACTGGAACTCGGCTTGCTAGACGACCAACCCGTGACGGTGCCGGCTGGCCTGCTCGACCGCTTGAAGAGCGTGGCGCTGCCATTGGAAAAGGAGTTTTCTAGTCCCTTTTATAAAAGGGATGGTTGAGTTGGGAGACTAGCGACCGATGAACAGCACAATACCAATCGGATGGTGGTGGGGCGGCGCTTTGCTGTTGACCTTATGCACGCGGCAGGTGGCCTTCGGGTTCATCCCGCTAGCAGTTCATTGGCAACGGCGGCAGATGGCCCAGGTCAGCCAAACAATGCATCAGCAGACAAAGCAGCTCGATCATGCGCTGGCTCAACTACAACAGTTGCAAACCCAGTGCGCTCAAGTGAGCGACCTGGTCGGGCCACTAGGCCAGCAGCAGCAACGGATAGACCATCTGTTGAGCCAGCTACAGGACATGCAGAACCAGTTGAACCAGGTAGCTTTCCAAACCCGCCAGCAACGGGCAGCGATTTTACAAGAGGTTCACGCTGTCCGCGACCGCCTGAAGCAACTCGAACGCCAAACTGCTCCCCAGGTGGATGCTCTCGTTGCCCAACTGGACCAACTCCAGCAACAGGTGCATCAATTGAGCCAAGGGGTGGTGGTGCGCCAGGGGGTGGGGGTCTTTATTGACGGGGCCAATCTCCACGAAAGCGCCCGCCGGTTGGGGGTTGCCCTCGACTATGCCAAGCTCCTGCGCCGGCTAGTGCCCTCGGATGTCCCCGCTACGGTGCATTTCTACAGCGGTCACTACCCCCACCATCCCCAGCAACGGCAACTGCACCAGGAACTCCAGCAGTTGGGGGTACAGGTGCATACCAAACCAGTTGTCCGCTTTGCCGATGGGGGTGCGAAAGCGAATATGGACGGGCAGATGATTGTGGACATGTTGACAAGTCTGTTTACTCAGGTGATTCTGCTCAGTGGCGATGGCGACTTTCTACCAGCGTTGCACTGGCTCCAGCAGCAGGGGGTGCAGGTGAAGGTGGCAGCCTTTGGTCCCGATGCCCACCATCAGTTAAAGAGCCACTTTCCCTTCCGGGACCTGCGCAAGCTGTGTCCGCCTGGGGGTTCAGTAGTGCCTTTACCGGCCAAACAAACGGCGGCGGTGGCGGGGGGATGACCATGTTGAGCGAACGCTTTGCCCACGCCCTGACCTATGCCCATCAACTGCACCAAAAGCAGTTCCGCAAAGGCACCACCATTCCCTATCTCAGCCATCTCCTGGCCGTCAGCGCCCTGGTGCTGGAAAATGGCGGTGACGAAGACCAGGCCATTGCGGCTCTGCTGCACGACAGTTTGGAAGATGGCCCCCGCTACAGCACCTACACTCGCGCTCAAATTGCCGCAGATATTGCCGCCCAGTTCGGTGAGCGGGTTTTGCGCATTGTCGAAGGATGCACAGACCGCCAGGACGAGGACACACGGGATTGGTGGACCCGCAAGCAGGTGTATTTGCACCACTTGGAACAGGCTGATGGGGACGTCCTGCTGGTATCCAATGCCGACAAGCTCCACAATGCCCGAACCATCTGGCGCGACTATCAACAGGTGGGGGAAACTGTGTGGCAACGCTTCCGCACAGGCAAGCAGGGGACACTGTGGTACTACCAGCGCTTAGCCGACCTGTTCCAGCGCCGTCACCCCAGTCCTCTGGCCCAGGAATTACAGGCGGTTGTGCAGGCTTTAGTCACCCAGGCGTCGTCTCCCCACGAGCAAACGCCAGCGCCACCGCCAGATCATCCGTCTGCTGGGGATACGACACTGCCGGACGCTGCAACAGATGCAAAACCACTCCCAACTCCTGAGCCACCGTCTGTTTAATATCCTCACCCCCAGGCGCACCAGACGCCTTGGCAATGACCTGGGTAATCCCCCACGTTTGCCAGAGAGCGCGTTCCATTTCTCGACTGACTGGTGGCCACAAAGCAATAATGTTTTGGGGGGCAAATCCCACGTCTAAAGCCGTTGTCAATGCCACAGGGTCAGGTAAGATGCGTACAAACCAAGTGTGCGCTCCCCAGTAGGGTTTTAAGCGGGGCAATTGCCGGTATCCGAGCGTGACTAAAATTCGTTCGCAACCGAAATGATAAGTGGTGAATAATTCATCTAAATCCCGCCAGTACAGACAGAAAGGAGAGTCACTCCTGATAGATGGACGCTCGTAACGCAAATAGGGTAAATGATATTGTTCAGAACACTGGATAGCCAGTTGGGAAATAACGGCAGCGTGTGGATGAGACATATCTAAAATACGAGTAATTTGATACGTTTGTAAAAAAGCGCTGATATTCGCCGGCGTTAAGCGGGTAACAACGACACGTAGTGATGTGTCTGAATAAAGCTGCTTCGCCCGGTCAGTTGTCACTGTAATTACACAAGGGTAGGTACTCCCCAGGCAGGCCACCAGTTCTGCGCTTTCGCGGGTTCCACCAATAATCCAGAGCGTCAAGGTTTTGGACTAGATTTTGTTTCCGGCTTTTTCTCCGGTTTGGGTGATGCCTGCCACTCCCCTAAAGGACGGTCCACCGCGTTGCGTAAGTCAATCGGCACTAGGGCAACCGACAAGGAGGTGGCTTCAGTAGGAGGGTCAATTTGGGCGTATAAAGCCACGCCAGTAAAGTCTGGATTGCCCAAGATTAAACGGTGTTGGTTGCCATTTTCCAGCGTTACTTGAATCATTGCTAGCGGGGTTGTCAAACCAAACTGGGCTTTTTCTTCAGGTTTAATCGTTAAATCCTGATCTTGTACCCGTTCCGCAGTCGTCATCTGTCCTAGCAGAAAGGCAATTGGGGCGGTATTCGCCGGTTTTTGTTGAGGCTGCACCATTTTCCATTCCCCTGGTTTCACCCGTTCAAATTTGAGGGTTTCTTTGGGCTTGATAATCGTGATAGCTGTGACATCTTTTTCAGTGAAGTTAAACAATCGCGCTTTGCGGGTGGCTTGTTCCTGGCGCTGGGGTTTACCTACCCATTCCCAGTAGGCCACGCCCCCCGCTAATCCAATCGCTAAGGCTAGGATGATTAACGTACTGGTCGAGAGTTTCATCGTCCTATATATTGCTCTAAGCACCGCACCAACAATTCTACGCCTAGACAGAGGACTTCTTCATCAAAATCAAAACGGGGATGATGATGAGGAAAATCCAATCCTTTGGTGGGATTGGCTGACCCCAAAAAGAAGTAGCACCCAGGCACTTCCTGGAGGAAAAAGGCCATGTCTTCTCCCCCCAACGTTTGACAATTGGGCACCACTCCCAGAGCTGGTTCAACCACTTGTTCCGCCACGGACCGCACCAGATCAGCCATGGCTGGGTCGTTGATTAGAGGGGGATAGAGGTATTCATAATTCCACTCGTAGTGAGCACCATAGGCTGTACAAATTCCTTGAACAATCGCCTCGAGTTTTTTCGGTAAGGTGGATGCCAGATCAGGGTGGAAATAGCGGACTGTGCCACCGAAGTAGGCTTGGTCGGCAATCACGTTGCGCGCTGAACCCGCATGGAACTCCCCAACGGTAACGACTGCTGGCTCTAAAGGACTCACCTGCCGTGCCACTACGGTTTGAAAGGCCACTACCACCTGCGCGCCAATCACCAGGGCATCAATGGTTTGCTCGGGTTTGGCCCCGTGTCCTCCCCGTCCTTGAATCCGGCAACTGAAAAAGTCAGACGCTGCCATCAACGGCCCACTGCGTACACCGACTGTTCCTGCTGGTAGGTCGTTCCAGAGATGCAGACCAAACATGGCTTCCACCCGCGGTTGTTCCAGCACACCGGATTCAATCATGGGTTTCGCGCCCCCTGGTCCCTCCTCCGCTGGTTGAAAAATCAGTTTGACGGTTCCCCGCCAGTGATGCCGGTGCTGGGCTAGGTAGTGCGCCACTCCCAGCAGGATGGCTGTATGCCCGTCGTGGCCGCAGGCGTGCATCACCCCATCAATTTCCGAGCGATAGGGGACGTCGTTCAATTCCTGAATCGGCAGGGCGTCCATGTCTGCCCGTAGCGCCAGCACTGGTCCCGGTCGCCCGCCTGTCAAAACGGCCATCACGCCCGTTTGAGCAATCCCCGTCTGCGGTTGGTAGCCCCACTGGCGCAGGAGTTGGGTGACGCGCGCTGCCGTCTCTACTTCCCGAAAACCCAGTTCCGGTCGCCGGTGTAATGCCCGCCGCCATTCAACGAGTCGGGGTTGCAGGGCTTGAATTTCTGGGCGAATTTTGGGAACAGAGGGAGCAACCGAAACCACAATTGACCTGCGTTTAAACACCAATTCCTATGGTATAGTACTGCGAGGTTGTGGGGCGGTCTTGACCTTGAAGCCAGCCCTCAGGTCTGCCGAAGTAGTGCTCGATGGCCCGCAGGTAAGAAGCTCGCGGAATCCGCCCACTGTAAAACCAATGATGCACCGGAGACGCCTGCGACTCGTGCAATCTCACAGTGCGTCATCCCCTTTGTCATTTCCTGTAGCCGCTCGATGAAGACTTGCCACTCTTACCGTTCCTTCTTCCGGTTCTCGACCTGATTCCAGCCTTCTCCCACGTGACCTTGCTCCTAAAGCCATCCCACGATGTACTTCCAAAGTGCAAAAATTGGCCTAAGTAACAGTATGGAGTCAAGAGTTGACCAAGAGAGCGTAGGTGCCCAGGCTTTCGCACTCAACAAGCACTATCAGAAAAACAGGGTTAGCCCTGTGACTGTGATACTATCTGCAATATCATTGGAGATGATGGGTGAGCAAAAAACGCAAGCTGTTGGAGCAGCTTTTGCGTCTGCCCCCAGAGATGGACTACGAGCAGGTGGAGCAAGTTCTGGGGATGTTTGGCTTTGTGTGTGTGCGCTCTAGGGGAAGCCATCAATCCTTCCGGCACCTGGAAAGTGGTCGGATGCTGACGGTGCCCAAGTTTGGCGGTCAAGTCGTCAAGCGCCAGTACCTAAAGCAGGTTAGGGAGGCCATTGAAGACGTGACTCATCAGAGTCTGGAAGAGCTTCTGGAGAGGGATGACTTATGAAACGGCAGGCTCATAAAGCGCAAGAGAAAAAAGACCTAGAATACTACCTGCGTTTGGAATATCCCATTTTGCTGGTACCCGAGCTAGAAGGGGGCTATACCGCCTTGATTCCCGCTCTCAAGGGGTGTGTCTCTGTGGGGGAGACGAAGGAGGAAGCCCTGCGGAACCTGGAAGAAGCCCGGCGACTTTGGATCGAGACCGCTTACGAGTACGGTGATGAGATTCCCCTGCCTTCATCGGAACGGGAGTACAGCGGGCGGCTCGTGGTACGAATGCCGAAAAGTCTCCATCAACGCTTGGATAAGGAGGCACAGGCGGAAGGGGTGAGTTTGAATCAGTACATTGTTAGCTTGCTGTCTGCCCGTACTTCCAGCATGTGAGACTGACCTAGACCGCTAGCTCATCAGTCCCCAATATGACAGAAACCAGAGCGGTTCAACCCCACACTGGTAGGACTGACGAAGAACCTAGATGCGTGAACGCAAGAGTGATTGGACTAAACCACAGCTGCCACCAGCTAATTCTAGCTACCTTCAGCAGCTATCAAACGTAGGGACTCGCTGACTATAGCTAAAAACGTTTAGCTTGACATAGAATAGGGCTAATGAGTTCATAGAGGTTTTTTCATGTCTAAGCCTTACAGCAC
>JANWVM010000063.1 GCA_025056115.1 Gloeomargarita sp. SKYG116 | reverse complement strand
TAACCACTAACTTGGCAGCTTCTGCTGGAGGCGTAGCGGCGACAGCAACCTCTTGGGCCCGATTCGGCAAGCCGGATTTGTCCATGACCATCAACGGCATCCTCGCTGGTCTGGTTGGAATTACGGCAGGTTGCGCCTTTGTCAACGCTGTCTCGGCTGTCATCATTGGCTTGATTGCCGGCATCCTGGTGGTCTATTCCGTATCGTTCCTAGACTGGCTGAGAATTGATGACCCGGTGGGTGCAGTCTCGGTGCACTTGGTCTGTGGGGCATGGGGCACCTTGGCAGTCGGGTTATTTGCAGAGGGAGCCAAAGAAGGTGGTTTATACGCCGCAGGTCCGGCAGCAGGTCTCTTCCTCGGCGGCGGTATCACCCAACTGTGGCATCAGTTCTTGGGGGTGATTATTGTTGGCGGCTGGGTGGTTGTGACTGCCACCATTGCCTGGCTGGTGCTCAAAGCCATCTTTGGCCTGCGGGTGCCGCCGGAAGAAGAAATCAAGGGTCTCGACGTCGGGGAACACGCGATGGAGGCCTATGCTGGTTTCGTGAAGGAAGAAATGTAGCCAGCTTGAGTGGTTAACCCGATACAGGAGGTGTCCAACCGGGCATCTCCTTTTTGTTGGGGCTGGGGGAAAACCCACACTTGCCGGTGTTGCCCCTATAATTAAAACAAACCGTGAAGAAACGTAAATTTTCCTTATAGGGACGCTGAGGCCTTGCCAAGGCTACAGTGAAAACTACAGGGAAATACTTCTTCCGGTTGACGGTCTCTATACATCTCGGTTTGGGAGAACGACGATGACCATTGCGATTGGACGGACCCAGGAGCGGGGATGGTTTGACGTCCTCGATGACTGGCTAAAACGGGATCGATTTGTGTTCGTGGGCTGGTCGGGTCTGTTGCTGTTCCCCTGCGCCTACTTGGCTTTGGGGGGCTGGTTGACAGGCACGACGTTTGTGACCTCTTGGTACACCCACGGCTTGGCCTCTTCCTATCTGGAAGGTTGCAACTTTTTGACGGCAGCGGTATCCACCCCGGCGGATGCCTTTGGCCATTCCCTGCTGTTTTTGTGGGGGCCGGAGGCGAACTGGGACTTCACCCGCTGGTGCCAAATCGGCGGCCTGTGGACATTTGTGGCGTTGCATGGGGCCTTTGGGCTAATTGGGTTCTGCCTGCGCCAGTTGGAGATTGCCCGGCTGGTGGGGGTGCGGCCCTATAACGCTATCGCCTTCACGGCGCCGATTGCGGTGTTTGTGTCAGTGTTTTTGATTTATCCCTTGGGGCAGTCGAGCTGGTTCTTTGCTCCCAGCTTTGGTGTGGCCGGGATTTTCCGGTTCATCCTGTTCTTCCAAGGGTTCCATAACTGGACGCTGAACCCCTTCCACATGATGGGGGTGGCTGGCGTGTTGGGCGGTGCGCTGCTGTGCGCCATTCACGGAGCGACGGTGGAAAACACCCTGTATCAAGACAGCGACTCCCCGAACACCTTCCGGGGATTCCAGCCAACGCAATCGGAAGAAACCTACTCCATGGTGACGGCCAACCGGTTCTGGAGCCAAATCTTCGGGATTGCCTTTAGCAACAAGCGCTGGCTGCACTTCTTCATGCTGTTTGTGCCGGTGACGGGCCTGTGGATGTCCTCCATTGGCGTAGTGGGTCTGGCGCTGAACCTGCGGGCCTATGACTTCGTGTCCCAAGAGCTGCGGGCGGCGGAAGACCCGGAATTTGAAACCTTCTATACCAAGAACATCTTGTTGAACGAAGGCATCCGGGCTTGGATGGCCCCCATGGACCAACCGCACGAGAACTTTGTGTTCCCCGAGGAGGTATTGCCCCGTGGAAACGCTCTATAGTCCTGGATTTGTCGTCGGTGGCCGGGACCAGGAGTCCACTGGTTATGCCTGGTGGGCAGGCAATGCCCGGCTCATTGAACTGTCTGGCAAGTTATTGGGGGCGCACGTGGCCCATGCGGGGTTGATCGTCTTCTGGACGGGAGCGATGACCCTGTTTGAACTGGCCCACTTCAACCCCAACCAACCGATGTACGAGCAGGGGTTGATCCTGCTGCCCCACCTGGCGACGTTGGGGTACGGGGTTGGCCCCGGTGGTGAAGTGGTGGATACCACGCCCTACTTTGTGACAGGGGTACTCCACCTCGTCTCTTCGGCGGTGCTAGGCTTTGGCGGCCTGTACCACGCGCTGATTGGGCCGGATACCCTGGAGCAGTCCTTCCCCTTCTTTGGCTACGACTGGCGCGACAAGAACAAGATGACCACCATCCTGGGGATTCACCTGATCCTGCTGGGGTTGGGTGCCCTGTTGCTGGTGGTCAAGGCCATGTTCCTGGGGGGAGTGTATGACACCTGGGCGCCCGGCGGTGGCGATGTGCGGGTGATTACCAATCCCACGCTCGACCCGCGGGTGATCTTTGGGTACGTACTGAACTCCCCCTTTGGCGGCGCCGGTTCGATTGCGGGCGTGGATAACATGGAGGATGTGATTGGCGGCCACATCTGGGTCGGCTTCCTGTGCATCTTCGGCGGGATTTGGCACATCCTGACCACCCCGTTTGGCTGGGCGCGGCGGGCTCTCATTTGGTCCGGGGAGGCCTATCTGTCCTACAGCTTGGGCGCCCTGTCCCTGATGGGCTTTATCGCCTCCTTCATGGTCTGGTACAACAACACGGTCTATCCCAGCGAGTTCTATGGCCCGACCGGGGCGGAAGCGTCGCAAGCGCAGGCGCTGACCTTCTTGATTCGGGACCAGAAGCTGGGGGCTAATATCGCTTCGGCGCAAGGACCGACTGGCCTTGGGAAGTACCTGATGCGTTCGCCCACGGGAGAAATTATCTTCGGGGGTGAAACGATGCGGTTCTGGGACTTCCGTGGACCCTGGTTGGAACCGCTGCGGGGACCGAATGGCTTGGACCTCAACAAGCTGAAAAATGACATTCAACCCTGGCAAGAACGGCGGGCTGCCGAATACATGACCCATGCGCCTTTGGGTTCGATCAACTCGGTGGGTGGCGTGGCGACCGAAATCAACTCGGTGAACTATGTGTCGCCGCGGGCCTGGTTGGCTGCGTCCCACTTCATCCTGGCCTTCTTCATGTTGATCGGGCACCTGTGGCATGCAGGTCGGGCGCGGGCGGCGGCTGCCGGTTTTGAAAAGGGCATTGACCGCAAAGCCGAGCCAGTGTTCTCGATGAAGCCGCTGGACTAGGTTCTTAAACGAGCCTTGGTTAAACCCCTGGGACCACTCCTGGGGGTTTTTTATTGGGCTGTTGCCGGTTCTGGAGTTGGTGAAACCAGATGTTCAGCCCAGACGCGCGGGGGACAGGAGCGCCGGATGTTGCGCCAGATTTTCGTAGCCGCCAGGCATCCATCCGCCACCGCAATTGCCACCTGGTTGAGACCCTTTTTCAGGTCGCCCACAGCGAAAATGCGGGGGTGAGTGGTCTGGCAAAATTCGTCCGTCACCAGGTTTTCCCCATCCCAGGTTAATTCGGGAATGTTTTTAAGGTAATGGTTGTGGTACTTCGCCCCCATATTGATCAAACCGGTGGTGCATTCAATGCGGGTGCCATCCACGAATTCCACCCCCTGCAACTGGTGGTTTTCCCCGAGAAAACGGGCAATCGGCGTTTCAATCAGGGGATAGCCACAGGCTTTTAATCGCGCTTTCATTTCATCGCTGACGGGAAATAATCCGTGGGTCAACACCGTGATATAGGGCGTAAACCAACTGAGCACAAATGCCGCTTCGATCTGGGACTCTTTGCCAGCAATCAGAATGGCCTTTTGGTCCCACATATCAAACCCATCGCAGATCATGCACACGTGCAACGTGTAGCCCGCAAATTCGTAAACATTTTGCATATCCTCTAACTGAGGCAAGATGTCGATGATCCCCGTAGCGGCAATGAGATAGGTTCCCTTAAATGTGGCAAACGTCGGATTGACCTTGCCAATCTTGACCTGCACCTCAAAATGGTCGCCGCAGTCGGTCACCCCATCCACAAATCCCCGCAAGTAGTCTGCCCCCCAGTGCAAGGCCATATCCGTCGCATGACGGAGAATTTCTCGCCCCGGTGTGGTGGGGTCTAATCCCACATAATTGCGCAATTCCTGCATCCACAGGGAACGACCCTTGCCCTTTTCTATCACTAAGCACTTCAGGCCATAGCGAGCCAAATAAATGGCCGCCGAGAGACCACCCATGCCCCCGCCAGCAATGATAGCGTCATAAAGCGTATCCAAGCGCTGGCTCAGGTTTTGACTGTTGAGTTTCATCGCTCCAGTGGTTAGGTTGACACGGTACCTGTAGACACGGGAGAAAGAACTGACTGCAGGTAGTTGAGCATGGTGTCAGCATCAGACACTTCAAAGGGGTCAATCGGGCAATCGTCACTGAAGTGGGGTTCAATAAACATCTTTTCAATGACCCCATCATTAACATACATGGAGTAGCGCCAGGAACGCATCCCAAACCCCAGATTATCTTTGCGGACGAGCATCCCCATTTTGCGAGTAAATTCCCCAGAACCATCGGGCAACAAAAAGACTTTTTTGATCCCCAGTTGCTTGCCCCATTGATACATGACAAAGGCATCATTAACCGACAGGCAAATGACCGCATCAATCCCCAGCGCCCGAAACTCGTCATAGAGTTCTTCGTAGCGAGGTAGGTGGTTACTGGAGCAGGTCGGCGTGAAAGCGCCTGGCAAGGCAAACAAAACCACTTTCTTCCCGCCAAAAATATCCTGGGTTGTTAAATCCTGCCAGCGAAACGGATTGGGACCGCCAAGGGACTCATCGCGCACGCGCGTCTTGAACACGACATCTGGGACCCGCTCCAGAACTGCCATCGCTGCACTCCATGCGTTACTGCCTCCACCATACCACAGGCAGTTTTAGTGCATACCCCGCAACCAACGGGCAACATCCACCGCATGATAGGTCAGAATCATGTCCGCACCGGCCCGTTTCATCGCCGTCAAGGTTTCCAACACCACTTTTTTCTCCTCAATCCACCCTTGCTGGGCTGCTGCTTTCACCATCGCGTATTCGCCTGACACGTTGTAGGCCGCTACTGGCAAGTGGGTATGCTGTTTCACCCGGTACACCACATCCAAATAAGCCAGCGCCGGTTTGACCATGACAATGTCTGCCCCTTCAATGGTATCCAGGTCAATCTCCTTGAGTGCTTCCCGGGCGTTGGCGGGGTCCATCTGGTAGGTCTTTTTATCGCCAAACTTGGGGGCCGAGTCCAACGCATCGCGAAACGGGCCGTAGTAAGCGGAGGCGTACTTGGCAGAATAAGCCAGAATGCCTACTTGGGTGTAACCCGCTTGGTCGAGGGCACGTCGAATCGCGCCAACTCGCCCGTCCATCATGTCCGATGGGGCGACAAAATCGGCACCCGCAGCCGCTTGGGAAAGGGCCATTTTCACTAAAACTTCTACGGTTTCATCGTTCAAGATGCGCCCTTGGTCGTCCACTAATCCGTCGTGGCCGTGGGTGGTAAACGGGTCAAGCGCCACATCTGTGAAGACCAGTATATCCGGCACTACCGTCTTGATGGCCCGCACAGTGCGCTGCACCAATCCATCAGGATTGAAACTTTCACTGCCTTGGTCATCCTTTTTGGCTTCGGGAATCACGGGAAACAGGGCGATACCAGGGATACCCAACTCGGCCACCGTTTTCACTTCTTGCACCAAACGCGGCAAGGGATAGCGGAAACACCCCGGCATTGAAGGAATGGGCACCGGCTCCCCCTCCCCTTCCATCACAAACATGGGGTAAATCAAATCACCCGTGGTTAGTACGGTTTCCTGCACGAGCCGTCGAATCGCTGGATTACGCCGTAGCCGCCGGGGACGATGGGTTAACTCCATAAGAACGTGTGACTGTGACAACCATTTCTACTCTACTGCTTCCCACAGGTGCGCTACAGTAGTCAAAGAGCGCTTAACACCCCGTAACAAAATCTGCCAATGTCCAGCCTGCGTGAACTGCCGGTGTTTCCGTTGCCAGAGGTCGTCCTGTTCCCTGGTTGTCCTCTGCCGCTGCACATCTTTGAATACCGTTACCGGATGATGATGGCTTCCATCCTGGAAACGGATAAGCGATTTGGCGTGTTAATGTGGAACCCCCAGGAAGGACGGCCAGTAACAGTCGGTTGCTGTGCTGAAGTATTGCGTTACGAGCGACTCCCCGACGACCGGATGCTGATTCTCACCCTGGGGCAGCAGCGGTTTCAGGTGTTGAAATACCTGCGGGAAAAACCCTTTCGGGTGGCGCTGGTGGAATGGATTGAAGACCAACCACCAACCGAAGATTTGCAGCCCCTGGCGGATGAAGTCAGACAACTCCTGTACGATGTCGTGCAACTGTCCGCCAAACTAACCGATCAAGATGTCAGTCTGCCGGAGCGGTACCCCACGCTACCCCGTGAATTTTCCTACTGGGTGGCTAGTAACTTTCAAGGAGCGCCGCTGGAACAACAAGCCCTCTTAGAAATGCAGGATACGGCCAGTCGTTTGCGTCGAGAATCGGAAATTTTAGCGTCCACTCGCAGTCATCTGGCTGCCCGCACGGCCCTCAAAGACGTATTCAAAGACAAGATGGAACCCAACTTGTGAGTTCGGTTTTGCCCACTGTAGCTAGCAGTAGGGTTTGTTAGGGTAATAAATAGATTGTGATTCGGTGGAGAGTAACCACTAGCACCCATGCCTATGCCCGACATGGCCGAACCTCGTACAAACGGTCTGTGGGAGTACGTCCAATCCCTCTCACCTGAGGTCGTCGAACAACTCTCTCGTCCCAGCACCCCCGAAGCCCGCCAGGTGATGGAACGCAATATTATTGGCTTGTTGGGGCAACTACCGGCGGAGCATTTTCACGTGCAAATTACGGTGGATCGGGAGAGCTTAGGGCGACTGCTGGCCTCGGCAATGATTAGCGGTTATTTCCTGCGCAACGTTGAACAACGCTATGCCCTAGAGCATTCCCTTCAGGAATCCAACCCCTCTTGATGAGGCGCGAACTCCTGAATTGCCCGCACTAACTCGTTATAAGCACTGGGGGACATGCGAGCCGCCAAAACAGCCAGCAGGGGAGAGAGAGACGGTTCTGCTTCCCCCAGGGTTTTGCGCCCCAATTCACTAATCAATTGCACCAGTTGGGTCACGTCTCCCAGACTCCAATTGATCGGTTCAATAATGACTGTTTTACCGTCGCGGGTTGTGCGCTGGCGCGTGACGGGTAAACTTAACATGGCATCCACTTTGCGCTGTAACGCCCGCACGTAATCCCACTCCATTTCTCGCCATTGTTCTCGCCGCTGCCGCCAAACCTCCTGCTGGTGCTGTTGGGACTGACGGTAGTGCTTTTGCCATAGCATCGCCAGGTACTGATCCCACGCTGC
>JANWVM010000062.1 GCA_025056115.1 Gloeomargarita sp. SKYG116 | reverse complement strand
TCGCCTCCGGTTGTGGTTCTCTAGCTCCCTTCTCCTACACCGACAAAGGCTGGGGGTGAGGGTTACAAAAACCGTCCTAAATTATAGTCATTTCGTATGAAAATGAGACACTTTTTGGCCGATCCAGAACAGTGACCACCTCAAACACTTGACGGGGACAGAGATTGTTACTATTTCTACTGACTGGTAAATGTCTCAAACTTGCTTGAAATAACTATAAGCCTGTAGTGCTATAGGCCACCCTAGTTTACTCAGACTAGGAGAACACTAGAACGGGGCTGCGCCCTGTGCGCCAAGGGACAACAAACCTGGATGATGTAGCTATAAAAAATAACCCCATTGCTGGGGCCAGGGTGCAGATAGTGTTGTGTCATCGGGTGGAAATGCTTAGCTCAAACCTGTATTGATGCCAGGGCGGCCAGTCGCCAGTTCCACCTTGATAATTTTGCCGCCCATTTTTTGAATCCGTTGTTGTTCTTTGAACCAGCTATCGTAGGGCACTAGCTTGGTAAAGTAGGTGTTTTGCAATTCCCGCTGGGTGCGAATCCGGGTTTGACTGGGGACACAGGCCGTAATTTTGAACATCCGCATAGTGAATCGTCTCCACTGAAGGGCAAAAGTGGGAGGTCAACAGGCGACAACCAACAGCCACCCACCAACCCCCCACCGGGAGGGATTTAGCTCAGACCGGAACAGATGTAGTCAAAGTACACCGCCATTTCCTTGCCCGCGTCGGGACCCACCAGGCCGGCTGTGACTTCCTTCATCGCTTGGATGGCTTGGATGGTCGCCCCAATCGGCACGCCCAAGGAGTTGTAGGTTTCCTTCAACCCGTTGAGCACCCGCTCGTCCAGGATGGAGGGATCGCCCGCCAGCATCGCATAGGTGGCGTAGCGCAGGTAGTAGTCCAAATCCCGGATGCAGGCCGCATAGCGCCGGGTGGTGTACATGTTGCCGCCGGGACGGGTGATGTCGGAGTACAGCAACGACTTGGCAACTGCTTCTTTGATAATGGTGGCAGCATTGGCCGCAATCGTCGCTGCCGCCCGCACCCGCAGTTCACCGGTCTGGAAGTACTTTTTCAGCTTTTCGATGGCGCTGCTGTCCAGGTACTTGCCCTGCACGTCCGCAGCATTAATCACCGCCGTAATCGCGTCTTGCATGGTTGATGTCCTCTCAACGGTTGAACAAGGGTGCGCCACTACTGCATGGCGCTGATGATGTAATCAAAGTAGAAACCGGCTTCCATGGCGTCTTCGCCCGACATCAGGGAGCTGGCCACGTTTTTCATGCACCGGATGCCTTCGGCCACCGCCGGGATGGGCGTCCCCAAGGAGTTGTACATTTCCTTGACCCCTACCAGACCGATTTCTTCAATCGGCGTCACATCCCCGGCCACGATGCCGTAGGTCACCAGCCGCAGGTAGTAGTCCAAATCCCGCAGACAGGTGGCGGTCATCTCTTCGCCGTAGGCATTGCCCCCAGGAGAGACCACGTCAGGCCGCTTCTGGAACAATTGCTGTCCGGCTTCCTTCACGATGCGCTCCCGGTTGTCGGCCAGAATTTGCGCAATCCGCAGCCGCTTTTCGCCCGAAGCCACAAAGCTCTTGATCCGGTCGAGTTCACCGGGGCTGAGGTAACGGGCTTCGGCATCCGCATTCACGATGGATTTGGTGACAATACTCATGAACCTACTCCAGAGGGTATGTCGGTTTGTCAAGCGGACAACTCAAAACCTGAGTGCCCAGCAGTGATCTTATCAGGGGAACCGCACCTGATCCTACTTCACCCGAAATAGAACCAAATGCGGCTTTCTCCGGGATTTATTGTGCGACAGGTCGGTCACATCCAGGCACAGACCTTAATATCTTGTAATAATTTTTCTCAGTTAAGACAGGCGCTCAGGGTGGCGACCACGGCTTGGGCCAGGGCGTCTAAATGGTAACCTCCTTCCAGGCCAAACATCAGCGGGCAACCCAGGGTCCGCAGCCAGCAGGTGAATGTGCCGTAGTCTGCGGGGTGCAAATTGATTTGGGCCAGCGGGTCGGCGGCCAAAGCGTCGTAACCGGCGCTGACAATGAGTAAATCGGGAGCAAACGACTGGAAAAAGGGCAACACCTGTTGCTCAAACAACTTGGCGTAGTGGGAAAAATCGCTGCCAGCCCGTACCGGTAAATTCAGCACGTTGTTACAACAGCCTTTTTCGTGGGGATGGCCGGTGCCGGGATAAAAGGGGGCCTGGTGAATCGAGCAAAAGGCAATTTGGGGCACCGATTCCACGAGCAGTTGGGTGCCATTGCCATGATGGACATCCCAGTCCAGAATAGCCACGCGCGCTAGGCCCCGCACTCGCAACCCATAGAGCGCACTGATGGCGGCATTGGCAAAAAGACAAAACCCCATGCCCTGGTCGGGAAGCGCGTGATGACCAGGCGGACGGGCGGCCACAAACACTGGCTCCTGCTGGTCTAACACCCAATCTACTCCGTCAAGCCAACCTTGCACCGCCAGGCGCGCGACCCGTTCACTCTGGGGGCTAACCGGCGTGTCCGTATCCAGCCAGCCCCCCCCTTTGGTGCACAAATGGGCCAGGTCCTCCAAGTATTCCGGCGTGTGCACCCAGCGCAGGTAGGCATCAATTGGTCGGTCGGCATTGGGAGACAACCAGCGAATCTGGTCGCGCCAGGGAACGTTTTGTAAGGCTTGGACAATGGCCGTCAGCCGCGCCGGACGTTCGGGATGACCGTAGCCTACCTGGTGCTGGAGATAGTCGTCGGCGTAAATAACGGCAATCATAGCGGTGGCGGCATCTGGATTTCAGTATAGAAAATCGCCCCGGTGGGCATTTGTTAAATCTTTTGCCGAAGTGGCTCATCCCCTAACGCCTATCGCTCGATAATGTTGATAACTTTGATGAAGTTTGATGAATCGGGCCTGGGAGCCAATGTTGACGGTACAGCGGGGACGGAGTTTTCCACTGGGAGCGACAGTCACGCCGCAAGGGGTCAATTTTTGCCTGTACTCCAAGCACGCCCAGCGAGTGGAGTTACTCCTGTTTGACCGACCGGACGACCCCCGTCCCGCCCATGTCATTTCCTTGACGCCCCCCTATCACCGCACAGGCTATTACTGGCATGTGTTTGTCACGGGTATTGGGCACGGCCAGGTATATGCTTACCGGGTCTATGGTCCCTACGCGCCAGAACAGGGCCATCGCTTTGACGGGAGTAAGGTATTGCTGGACCCCTACGCGCGGCTGGTGGTGAATTGGGAACGCTACGACCGGGAAGCGGCCCGCCGTCCAGGGGATAACTGCGCCTATGCCCTGCGGGGTGTGGTGGTGGACCCCAGCGATTACGACTGGGAAGGGGACGTGCCGCTGGAAATTCCCTACGCCCGTACCGTGATTTACGAGATGCACGTCAAGGGGTTTACGGCGCATCCTAGTTCGGGAGTGCCGGAGAAGAAACGGGGAACCTATGCGGGCCTCATCGAAAAAATCCCCTACCTAAAGGCGCTGGGGGTCACAGCGGTGGAACTGTTGCCGATTCATCAGTTTGATGAACAGGACGCGCCGCCGGGGTTGAAGAATTACTGGGGTTATAGCACGCTGGCGTTTTTTGCCCCCCACCGCGCCTACAGTTCCGACCAATCGCTGTTTGGGCCACTCAACGAGTTTCGGGACATGGTCAAGGCCTTGCACCGGGCGGGGATCGAGGTGATTTTGGATGTGGTGTTTAACCATACGGCTGAGGGCAACCATACGGGACCCACGCTGTCGTTTCGCGGTATCGACAACCAGACGTATTACATCCTGGAGCCGGACAACCCCGCCTACTACAGCAACTACAGCGGCTGCGGCAACACGGTCAAGGCCAATCATCAGGTCGTCGGTCGGTTGATTCTCGATGCCTTGCGCTACTGGGTGGATGTGATGCATGTGGATGGGTTCCGGTTTGATTTGGCGGCCATTCTCTCCCGCAGTAAAACTGGTTCGCCCCTGGATGACCCACCCCTGCCGTGGTTGATCGCATCCGACCCGATTCTGGCAGGCACCAAGATCATTGCCGAAGCCTGGGATGCCGCTGGTTTGTACCAGGTGGGGTCGTTTATCGGGGAGCGATTTGCCGAGTGGAATGGGCCGTTTCGGGATGACGTGCGCCGGTTTGTCCGGGGGGATGGGGGCATGTTGGGCCGGGTAGCGATGCGCATTTTGGGTAGCCCTGACCTGTACGCCGAACCCCACGATATTCCCAACCGCACCATCAATTTCATCACCTGCCACGACGGGTTTACGATGAATGACCTGGTGTCCTACAACGCCAAGCACAACGAGGCCAACGGCGAGGACAACCGGGACGGCACCAATGACAACTACAGTTGGAACTGCGGCGTGGAAGGCCCGACGGATAACCTGGAGGTCGAAGCGCTACGGAACCGGCAAATCAAAAACTTCTTGGTCATTCTGGCGATTTCCCAGGGGACACCGATGATTCTGATGGGGGATGAAGTCCGGCGCACCCAGCGGGGCAACAACAACGCCTATTGCCAGGACAACGATATCAGTTGGTTCGACTGGCACTTGGTGCACCGCCACCGGGATATGCTGGTCTTCTGGCAAAAGCTGTTGAACTGGATGCAATCCCTGTACCTGTTCCAAGAACGCACGCGCTTGCAAGTCGAACCCTATCCGGTGCCGCCAGGGGTGACCCATCCCCACATTGTCTGGCATGGGACGGAACTGGGGAAACAGGGTTGGGAATTCAACAGTCACGCTCTGGCGTTTGAAATGGTTTATCCCAGCGCTGGCGAGCACCTGTACGTCATTCTCAATAGTTACTGGGAATGCTTGGAATTCACGTTGCCCCCCGGTGTCTGGCGGCGGTTACTAGATACCTATCTCCCGGAACCGTTGAACCCCAATGGCCCCCGCATCACCACCCCCCGCTACCTGGCGAATCCCCGCTCCAGCGTCATCCTGCGACGGATTGGCACCAGCGACGCACCAGTGGATTGACCAAATCCGGGCGTTCATCGTGGGGGCAATGCCCGGCGTCCAGCCATTCCACCTGCGCATAGGGCGCAAATGCATTACACCGTTTCGCCCGCGCCACTGTCATCCACGGGTCGGCGGTTCCCCACATCAAGAGCAAAGGGCGAGTCAACTGGGCAAAAAGCTGGTCTAAACGGCGACCGGGCGGCGATTTGAACACGGCCCGAAATACACCAAACGCTCCTTTGTCCCAAGCCGGTCGGTAAATGCTCTCGACCAAAGCATCGTCCACGTGGGTGGGGTCTTTATAGACCTGGTGCAAAATCTGGCGAATCACCTGGCGGTTGCGCATGTAGAAAAACAAACCAGCGCTGGCGACATCCACCACTCCCGGCAAGCTGAACAGGAAACGGTGGATGGGGTTTGGACGAATACTGTCGCTGCCCACCGGCCCCGCGCAATTGAGCAAAGCTACCCCCCGCGTCCATTCGGGGCAATCTACACCAAAGCACAAGGCTGCGTAACCCCCCAAGGAATTCCCCACTAGAAACACCGGTTCTTGAATCACATCGCTCACAAAATCCCGCAATTGCTCGCGCCACAATTCGCCCGTATAGTCCACCGGCGGTTTTTCCGAGCGGCCAAACCCTAGCAAATCCACCGCCCACACCCGGTGATCCCGCGCTAAATCGGGAATATTGTAGCGCCAGTGGTCGGTAGATGCCCCAAACCCGTGAATTAGGACAATGGCTGGTCCCTGTTGTCCCGCCTGCACCCAGTGCGTACGCCACCCCTGCCAGGTTCGGTAATAACTTTGTACAGCAGTTGTCACAGAAGTCATTGCGCTTTATCTGCCGGTGAAGTCACGCTCTGCTTCCCATTTTGACACTCTGGCGTGGGAAAGGACAGGAATTGCTGCTAGCGAGTTGTCAGGTTCGCAGTTTGACCCACGAAGTTGAGTACGGATGGCACAAGATTACCCAGGACGATAACGCTAGCAGTGGCAATGATGATGGTATTGGCCATGCGCACCATGCCATCTAACCCTTTCTGATAGGCGTTGAATTCGACACGCAACTCCCGCAGTTCACTTTTCAACTCCCGCACATCGCCTTCCAAACGGTCAAGCCGGGTATTGACGCGACTCATTTCGGCATCTAATCGGCCCAGTTCCCTGTCTAAGCGCTCATTAATCTGACCCAGCTCCGTATCGAGTCGGGAATTGATATTGCGGAGTTCGTTCAAAACCTGCTGCTGGAAGTCGTCGGACATGGTCACTTCCAAGGGGGAATGCCTTTTACTATTGTAGCCACATTGGCAAACCGCGCTTAAAATTGGCGGAGTTTGAGAGTTGTTTATAGTTTACTCCGGCCATTGACGACAACGGGTGACAACCAATACGCTTTTTCCATGCGTAGTGACAATCTCTTTTACAAGCTGTTCCAATTGGCTCCTAGTTTGGCCTTTGAGTTACTGGGCTTGACTGTACCTACTGTTCCTTATCAATTTCAATCAGTTGAACTCAAGGAATTTGGGTTTCGCTTAGACGGTCTGTTACTACCAGAAACAAGCGATGAAAATTTACCCCTGATTGTGATTGAAGCGCAGATGCAACCGGATGTCAGATTTTACTACCGTTTACAGGGTGAATTGGCAACTTATTTACTGCAATATCAACCGCGGCATTCCTGGCAAGTCTTGGTGCTGTATCCCAACCGGCGTACGGAGCGAGAGATTCCCAACATGGCTGAATATTTAACCTACTGGCGGGTGCGGCGAATTTACTTGGATGAACTGCCGGCGCAGCAATCTATTGGCATGGAACTCCTGCGCTTAATTGTGGCACCAGAGGAAGACGCGGTAACAATAGGCCGAGCAATTATCACCCAGGCGCAAGAGCCATGGTTAGAATGGGTAGTGGAAGCCTTGGTGCGGAAATTTCCAGGTCAGGAGAGCCGTCGAATTATGGAGATGCTGGGTTTGGCGCCGCTGCAACAGACGCGATTTTATCAGGAGGTCTTTCAGGAAGGGGAAGTGAGTGGTCGCCAAGCAGAAGCCGTGGCTTTAGTGCTACGTCTGCTTCAGCGCAAAGTGGGTCCCCTGTCTCCTGACCAAACCCAACGGATTCAATCCCTACCGCTGGAGCAACTGGAAGCGTTGGGAGAGGCATTGCTGGATTTTCAGAGCGCCGCAGATTTAGAGAACTGGTTCGCTCGCCATGCAACTGAATAGATGTTGGTTGGGAGAGAAAGCGCTAATTCGCGCAGTTTAAAAGACCTAGCCTCGTACCATAGCAATCCTGAAAGAGGTTAGAACGGGTATCCCTGTAAGGTGCTAATCGGCAGTCGCAGGGGGAACTCTCGCTTCAGGTTCTCCATCATCTCCGGATGCTCACAAGGGGTTCTTCTCTGAAATGTGTAGCTAAGTCAGTTTCGTTTATCAGGGAGATGGTAGAAAAAAACCAGAACGGGTCTGCGCCCTCTGACCTGAGGCATGCCAGCATCGATGGAAATCAAATCAGATTGCTAAGACCCAACAAAAGACTTTACGCTGCAACCAAAGAGATATAGTCATTTCGTACAAAAATGAGACACTTTTTGGCTGCTCCCGAGCAATGGCTACATTGCACACGCTAGCAGGGCCGGGATTGTTCCCGTTTCTACTGACTGGTAAATGTCTCAAACTTGCTTGAAATGACTATAACCAGCCCAAATGACCGGGTGATGAACACCGCAGAGAAAAACTACTTAGGACTGGGAGAAGGCGTTGCTGCGGCTAGCCGTTTAATTTCATCGCGATGCTCGGGAGGCGCTAACTCGGCTGCTTTAGTGAATAGGGGTTGGGCGTCTTTGGTTTTACCGATGGCTTTGAGGGTTTGGGCTTTGGCAAAAACGGGTCGAAAATCTTGGGGATTTTGTTGGATGAGTTGGTCCAGCAGGGCAAGCGCCGGTGGAACTTTTCCCTGCGCCAGATACACCCGCGCCATTTGAATCTGAATCCCTGTCATATCAGCTTGCTTGGGATTGACTTTTTTCAAACTCTGTTGCAGGAGGGATTCTGCCATTGCCGGGCGTCCCAATTGCACAAGCAGGTCAGTCGCGCCCACGAGCGCCAGCAAATTGCCCGGTTGTCGTTGCAGTAA
>JANWVM010000061.1 GCA_025056115.1 Gloeomargarita sp. SKYG116 | reverse complement strand
AGCCCCTGCGGGTCCGCCACCTGCACCACATGCACTACCACGACTCGGCCATCGCTCCGGCGGGCCAACTCGGCTGCCCTGATGCTGCCGCTGGGCGTAGAAATCCAGGAATCGCTGGCGAATAACGTCACCCGTCCAGGGCATGGGCGGTTCCACAACAGATAAGTACTTCAATTCTAAGCATTTTCCGCCACTGCTCTCATGGCTGGTACGGATGCCCCACAACGTTGCGCTGCTTGAGCCAAACGCTCGTCCTGGGTTGCCAATGGCAGTTCCAGACGCATGGCCAGGTCGAGATAGGTGGCATCGTAGACAGAAAGGTCTTGCTCTCGGGCTAGGCACACCACTTCCCCCCACAGCCGGTCTCTAGCTTCCGCTACCGTCTGGATCGGCAGGGCCTTGAGCAAGGTTAGAAACCGCACTGTGTCGGCGGCCCGGAATCGCCCCCTACGTTCAGCCACCACCAAAGCATTGCTTATCTCAAGGGGCCAGATAGTCGGAACAAACGCCTGGCCAGTTGTCAGTGCGTCTAGGACAGCTTCCGTGTAGGCACTGGTTTCGTCTTCAAAGGCCCACGCCAAGGCCACTGAAGCATCTAGGACAAATCCGCGTTCCCGCTTAGCCTTCATGGCGCCCCTGGGCAATGATCTCCCGCAAGCTCAGCGGACCCAGGCGTTTGCCTTGCCGAAACTGCCGGATGGTCTCCACCACTTCTTGAGCTGTGCCCACACCGTCCGGCTGTGATGCCACAGGCATCAAGACCGCAACCGGCACACCATGACGCGTAATGACTACGTGTTCCCCTTTAATCACTCGGTCCAACAGCTCTGACAAGCGAGTCTTGGCTTCGTAAGCCCCTACTTGCATCATCCCCATTTAAGGCTGGTCGCCTACCAGTCTAGCCTACTCATTGCCCATGTCCGGTTGCGGCTGGGGGCAGGCATTTGGCAGCTAGAGAACCGAACTACAGAACTTCGCCCTGCAACCCAGAGAAGCCAAAGCGATATCCGTTCAACTTATCAGAGCATTTAACTTTTCTTAACCATCTAGCCCCCATCTCCGTTACAATGGTTAACATCTGGCGACTAGGTATTTATTCCTAATGAACACGCAAATTCCTTGGTTGACGCTGGCAGTGCTAGTTCCGATGGGAGCGGCACTGCTTTTTCCGTTTTTACCGGGCAAATCGGCGCGGGTGGCGCGTTGGGTTGCCCTGAGTGTGGCACTGTTGGATTTCGCGATCTTGGTGACGGGTCTGTGGCTGGGCTATGACCCGCAGGTAACGGGTTATCAACTGGTGGAGCAGTGGGCCTGGTGGCCGCAGATGGGTTGGCAGTGGGCGCTGGCGGTGGATGGACTATCTCTGCCGCTGCTGGTGCTGGGAGCGCTGGTGACGACGTTGGCCATTGCGGCGGCCTGGCGGGTGCAACACCGGCCCCGGTTGTTTTACGCCCTGATGCTGCTGTTGTACGGAGCGCAGTTGGGGGTGTTTGCGGCGAAAGATGTGCTCCTGTTTTTCCTGATGTGGGAGCTGGAGCTGGTGCCGGTTTATCTGCTGATTGCCATCTGGGGGGGACCGCAGCGGCAATACGCGGCGACGAAATTTATTCTCTATACAGCGCTGGGGTCGGTTTTGATCCTGGTGGGGGGACTGGCGCTCGCCAATGCGGCTGGCTCCTGGGATATGGGGGTGCTGGCGCAATACCCCTGGCCCCTAGGGTTGAGTATTGCCGTCTATCTGATGTTCTTTGTGGCCTTTGGGGTGAAGTTGCCGGTGTTTCCGTTGCACACCTGGTTGCCCTTCGCCCACAGTGAAGCGTCGGCTCCGGTTTCGATGGTGCTGGCGGGTGTCCTACTCAAGCTAGGGGGCTACGGCCTGCTGCGGTTGAATGTGCAGATACTTCCAGCAGCGCACCAGGTGCTAGCGCCCATGCTGGTGGTGCTGGGGGTCATCAACATCCTGTACGGAGCGTTGACGGCCTACAGCCAAGACCACCTGAAGAAACGGCTGGCCTACTCTTCGATTTCCCACATGGGGTTTGTGCTAGTGGGACTAGGGGCGTTTAACGCCTGGGGTCTACAGGGGGCACTGCTGCAAATGGTCTCCCACGGGTTCATTGCGGCGGCCTTGTTTTTCCTGGCGGGCATCACCTACGAGCGCACCCACACGCTGGCGATGGCGGAATTGGGGGGATTGGCGTCAGCAGCGCCGCGGGTGTTTGCCCTGTTTACGACCGCCAGTTTTGCTTCCTTGGCCTTGCCCGGCATGAGCGGGTTTATCAGTGAGTTGTCGGTGTTCCTAGGCCTGGCGGATAGTCTGTACAATGTCCTGTTCAAGGCCTTGGTGCTGGGTTTGACAGCGGTTGGTGTGATTCTCACCCCCATCTACCTGCTGGATGCCTTGCGGCGGGTGTTCTACGGAACGACAGGCGCTGCGACCTGGTCAGGGGGAGACGCCAACCCGCGCGAGTTGTTCATTGCCCTGAGCTTGCTGGTGCCGGTGCTGCTGGTGGGTCTCTATCCCCGGTCCATTAGTGACTGGTTTAACCCAGCGACGACCCAGTTGGCCCAGTTGGGAGCCAGGCCCCTAATGGTGCAACGTGTCGTGACAGTGGATGTGCCCACGCCCTTACTCTCGACGATGCACCCGTAGCACGTTGGCCTGGTCCACCGGCAACAGGGTCAGTTCCTGGATATTGACATGGGGGGGACGGGTCAGGCAAAAGGCGACTGTTTCGGCCACATCCCGACCGGTCAAGGGAGTTAAGCCCTGATACACGCGCTTGGCCCGCTCCCTGTCCCCGTGAAATCGCACTTCGGAAAATTCCGTTTCCACGAGCCCTGGATTGATGGTGGTCACGCGCACGGGCGTCCCGAGCAGGTCATGTTTTAGGGCATCCCCGAGCATCCGCACTGCGGCTTTGGTGGCGCAATAGACGTTGCCCCCTGGATAGGCGTCAATCCCGGCAATCGAAGCGATGTTCACCACATGCCCCCGCCCCCGCGCCACCATCCCCGGTAGCACCAGGCGCGTCATATACAGCAGGCCCTTGAGATTCGTGTCAATCATTTCCTCCCAATCGTCCACTGCTCCTGCGTACAGCGGCTCCAACCCCCGGCTCAAGCCAGCGTTGTTGATGAGTACGTCAATCGCCTGCCAGGCTGGGGGAAGCTGCGCAAACCATTCCTGCACAGCCTGCCAGTCCCGTACATCCAGTTGACTCACCCAGCAGGGGGTACCATACTGCGCTTGTAATTCTTGGGCTAGGGTCTTTAAGCGTTCCCAACGGCGGGCTACGAGGATAAGCCGTACTCCCAAAGGCGCTAACACCCGCGCGCATTCCAGCCCAATCCCACTGCTGGCGCCTGTGATGAGTCCTGTTTGTCCTGCAAGGTCCATCGTCTGAGGTTGGGAGCGCTTTCCCCCTACCCGATTCTAACGTTGCCGGCGATACGGTTCACTCTGCACAGCGCCGCTAGCGATTCTATCTATACTTAACTTTGGAACAAACTCTGCTCGGCAAATCGCGATGGTTTCAGACCCCCAGCAACGTGCCGCACTTGGCATTCCCCCCTTGCCCCTAGATGCAGCCCAGACGGCGGCGCTGTGTGAACGCTTGCAATCGCCCGATGCCACACCCGCCGACAAATACCAGTTGCAGGAACGGGTGCCCCCGGGGGTGGACCCCGCCGCCTATGTCAAAGCTAGCTTTTTAGGGGAGTTAGCCCACAAGCGCTTGACCAGTCCTTTGATTACGCCGGTGGAAGCGGTACAGATGCTGGGGCAAATGCTCGGCGGCTACAACGTGTCGGTGTTGATTGAACTCTTACAAAGTACTGACGAAGCTATTGCTCAGGCTGCCCGGGATGCCCTGTCGCACATCACGTTGGTCTATGACGCTTTCAACGATGTGTGGGAATTGGCTGAGCAGGGGAATCCCTACGCGCGGGGAGTCATTGACGCTTGGGCGGATGCCACCTGGTTCACCTGCAAGCCGCCAGTGCCGGAGTGCGTGACTCTGACGGTGTTCAAGGTGCCGGGGGAAATCAACACCGATGATTTATCGCCAGCAGTGCATGCCACCACCCGCCCCGACATCCCCCTGCACGCCCTGACGATGCTGGAGACCCGCTATCCGGGGGCCATTGCTGAGATTCAGCAGTTGAAACAGCAGGGCTATCCGGTGGCCTTTGTGGGCGATGTGGTCGGCACGGGGTCGTCCCGCAAATCGGCCATCAACTCGTTGCTGTGGCATATCGGCGAAGACATCCCAGGTGTGCCCAACAAGCGCCGGGGCGGGGTGATCTTAGGCGGGATCATTGCCCCTATTTTCTTCAACACGGCGGAAGATGCCGGCGCTTTGCCGATTGAGTGCGACGTGACGGCGCTGCAAACGGGCATGGTGATCCGCCTGTATCCCTACCGGGGGGAGATCCAGGATGAACAGGGGCGGGTGTTAACGCGCTTTACTCTTAAACCTGAAACCTTGCTGGACGAAGTGCGGGCGGGAGGCCGGATTGCTTTGTTGATTGGCCGGGGCCTGACGGACAAAACCCGCAGCCGTTTGGGATTGCCCCCCCATCCGGGGTTTGTGCGACCCCAGCCGCCGGCGGATACGGGCAAAGGCTTTACCCTCGCGCAAAAAATCGTGGGCCGGGCTTGTGGGGTGCCAGGAGTGCGTCCGGGAACTGCTTGCGAGCCGGTGATGACGACGGTGGGTTCCCAGGACACAACGGGGCCGATGACGCGAGACGAGTTGAAGGAGTTGGCCTGTCTAGGCTTTAGCGCTGACTTGGTGTTGCAGAGTTTTTGTCACACGGCGGCCTATCCCAAACCGGTGGACATCCAAGTGCAACGGGAATTGCCCGACTTTTTTGCATCGCGGGGCGGGGTTGTGCTCAAACCAGGCGATGGGATTATCCATTCCTGGTTGAACCGGATGTTGCTGCCAGATACGGTGGGGACAGGCGGCGACTCCCATACCCGTTTCCCGTTAGGGATTTCCTTTCCGGCGGGGTCGGGGCTGGTGGCGTTTGCGGCGGCAATTGGTTCCATGCCCCTGAACATGCCGGAGTCGGTGCGGGTGCGATTTACGGGCCGGTTGCAACCGGGGGTGACGCTGCGGGATGTGGTGCATGCGATTCCCTATGTGGCGTTGCAGCGGGGGTTGCTAACGCTGGGCAAGGAAAACAAGAAAAATATCTTTGCCGGGCGAATCATGGAAATGGAAGGCTTGCCGGATTTGAAGGTGGAACAAGCCTTTGAGTTAACCGATGCCACGGCGGAACGGTCCTGCGCCGGTTGCACCATTCAGTTGAGTGTCGAAACGGTGAGTGAATACCTGCGCTCGAATGTGGCGTTGATTAAAAACATGGTGGCGCGGGGGTATCAGGATAGCCGGACGTTGTTGCGGCGCATGGAAAAAATGCAGGCGTGGCTGGAAAACCCGCAATTACTCACCGCCGACCCCGATGCGGAGTATGTGGAGACCCTTGACATCAACCTGGATGAGATTACCGAACCCCTGGTGGCGGCCCCGAATGACCCGGACAACATCAAACGCCTGAGTGAATGCGCCGGCGACCAGATTGATGAAGTGTTTATCGGTTCCTGTATGACCAATATCGGGCACTACCGGGCGGCGGCCAAAGTGCTAGAAGGCGCGGGCCAGGTCAAAGTTCGCCTGTGGGTGTGCCCCCCAACGCGCATGGACGAGCAAATCCTGCGGGAAGAAGGGTACTACGCCATTTTTGGAGCGGCGGGTGCGCGGTTGGAAATGCCGGGGTGTTCCCTGTGCATGGGGAATCAGGCGCGGGTTGCCGATGGCGCTACCGTGTTTTCCACGTCCACACGCAACTTTGACAACCGCATGGGGAAAAACGCGCGGGTCTATCTAGGTTCAGCAGAACTAGCGGCAGTGTGCGCGCTGTTGGGACGGATTCCCACCGTTGAAGAGTATCGAGCCATTGTGACCGAAAAAATTGACCCCTGGGCGGCAGATTTGTATCGCTATCTCAACTTCGACCAGATTCCGGCGTTTGCCAGTTAGCATGGAGCTAATTACAGTCGGATTGGGGATAGCTGATCGCCAAGTCACTTCAATTTGTTAGAGAGCAGCAACAACGGGGCTACACCCTGTGACCCCAGGGATGACAATCATAAACAACTTGGTTGTAATCTCGTATCTAAAACCTACTCTGGATTGAGGGTTGCTTGGCTAAGTTAGGATGTTATTAATCCCAACGAAGACATCTTGTGCAGTCCAGTGAATTTTCCCTAACGTTTCGAGAACAGGTGCTTACGGAACTCTGCAGCATCAATGCGCAGTTCGATGCCTAGGAAGTCGGACTCGCCAGTGTCAATCAACATCTAGATAAATTGGACCAGGATGTGTAGGAACTGAACAGTTGACTAGACTGAGCTGTGGAAAAACTCAACTTTCAACTCGAAGTCTATCAACAATCGTCGGATGTCATCACCCGGTTGGCCTTTACGCTCATTGTATCTGCCACCGTTGCCTTAGCTATCAGTGCCTTGACGCTGATTATCAAGTTCATAACCCTTTGAGATTCCATGCAGTCTGGTGAATCTTTCCAGACGTTTCAACCGTCGAACTACGCCCTGCAACCCGAGATGACAGACATAGATGATTTAGCCATTAGTTTTATAGAGTGCAGCTACATCATTTTCTATGCCGGCGAAAGGCCCACTCGTTGTATCTATCCCGCGCTAGAGGCTCCTAACAAAGTCTTGATATTCTGCCGAGCCTAGCGCCCTTTGTAATACGCTCAAAACCTGGGATAAGTTACCCTGTAAGAGTGCTGAAAAATCGAGCCAAAGACCAGGAAAAACTTTACTTTTGAGATTTGTGCTGTTGATAATCACCAGAAACCAGAACGAACTAGTCAATTTGTTTATCGAGGGTTCGCCAAACCATATACTCCTGAACTGGTTTGCGAGCATAGACTTGCTTTTTTTATGCAAATCAATAGCAGCAATACTGGCGGCAATTTCTACAATGAGTTCCGGCGCACCTTCAATAAAATCTTCGCTGCCAATCGTAGCTTGGCGACTAGGGATAAACAATACTGCATCAGGTTGGACTTCATTGCGTTGGTCCAAACAGATAATCGGTTTAATTGCCATAGCTGAGCCATCGATGGTCATCAGCCCTTGGGTCGCAGGGTACGGCCCCACCTTTGGGTTTTCTCTCCTCTCTCTGACAAACTAAAGCAGCTTAGCTATTAGTACAAATCAAGGAGTAACTGAATAGCCCTAGCGCTCACTTATGATGGATAGGCGAAGAGAATCGTAGCAATTATGCTGGACTTTACCAAACTGGCGGCCCAATTACCCGCACTTAGTCAATATCTCACCCAAGAAACCCTGGCGAATCAACAGCGACTCCGAGCAGCCCAAGAACTCTGGCAATTGGCGACTACTCAGCAGGCTGAATGGGTCGAACGCTTACACGCCGCCGCTACGGGATTGGCCTTTGCTCCAGCAGTTCCCTTGGAACCCCTAGATACCTGCGTGACATTGCCCCCGGCGCCCCCTATCCACACGGTTTTAGCTACCGACGGCTCCCAAATCGCCCCGAGTCACCACGAAGCAGTGTATTGCTATTTAATTAACATTGGTTATGTACTCCTGCACTACGGTTCCGGGCGATTGCCCCGTTTAGATAGCATTCCTGAAGTTTTCTACCAGGCAGAAGACCTGTACCAGTGTCGCCAGTGGGGCATTCGCACGGAAGAATGGCTCAGCTACCGGCGCACTCAGTTGGAAGCGACAGTTCTAGCGGAATTGGCCACTGAATGGCGCAGCGGGGGATGGGATGAACCGGCCATTGCCCTGCTGGATGGGTCGCTCATCTACTGGTTTTTGGAGGGATTACCGGCGGCGGCGCAAGCGGTGATTTTGCCCCCCATCCTAGATGCGTGGCGGGCCTGCCGGAAAGCCCAGGTGCCGGTGCTGAGCTACCTGAGTGCGGGGCGGTCGCTGGAAGTAATGAATTTTTTGCGCCTGGGGTTGTGTCCCCACCTGACGCCCGATTGCCAGGCCCATTGCAATGGCCAGCCGGAAGGCACTCCCTGCGATAAACTCAAACCCCTGCGGGATACCACGTTGATGCAGACGCAGTTGCAGCCGGGCCAACGGGGACCCCTGTGGCGCAGCACCCAACCCATCCAGACACACTACGACGACCAAGTCGTAGGTTTTTGTTACGTCCATGTCGGCACAGAAATCGCGCGGGTGGAATTTCCCCTGTGGCTGGCGGACGACCGGCACTGGTTGGATCAGAGTTTGGGATTGCTCCTAGCGCAGGTGAACAAAGGCTATGGCTATCCAGTCGCGCTCGCCGAAGCCCACAACCAGGCCGTTGTCCGGGCAAGCGACCGAGCCAGGTTTTTCGCGCTCATTGAAGAACAATTGTTGCGCAGCGGTCTCGGTCAACTACTGCCATCGGCAAAAGAAAGCCGCAAACGCGAGAGTATTGCTTAACGGGCCTGACGGGGCTCGAACCCGCAACTTCCGCCGTGACAGGGCGGTGCTCTAACCAATT
>JANWVM010000060.1 GCA_025056115.1 Gloeomargarita sp. SKYG116 | reverse complement strand
CCGCAACTGCATGTACAGGGCGATGTCGCTGGTCAATCCCTAGATTTTACTGTGCCCATCTTAGATACCGACCGGTATTTGGTACAGACGTTGGCCCGTTTATTTCCCAATAAAAAAATTGAAGTTACCTATGCGCCTATCCCCCCCAATTTAGGCGAAGCCATTGCCACCCTGGAATCGGCGCCGCTTGCTCAACTAATTACCCAGATCAATCGTAACAGCGATAATCTTTATGCTGAAGCATTACTGCGTCATTTGGGCGCTGTTCGTCAACCGCAAATTGCCAGTGATATGGCTGGTATCCAGACCGTACAAAATGTGCTAACCCGTTTGGGCGTGGATACTTCGGGCATTCGTCAGGCCGATGGTTCGGGTCTGTCGCGTCACAATCGGATCACCCCTTTGGCGCTGGTGCAATTATTACAAGCGATGGCGGCTTCCCCGTGGCAGCAAGTCTATCGAGCTTCGTTGGCTGTGCCGGGACTACCGGGAACCTTGCGACGGCGCTACACCCAAACTGATATCAATCTCCAGGCCAAAACCGGCACCTTATCGGGAGTAGCTGCTCTGGCTGGGTATCTGCAACCGCGTCAACGGCCAGTTCTTGTCTTTGCCATCGTTGTCAATCAATCAGAACAACCGGCGAGTGTATTGCGGCGTGGCATTGACGAGATGGTGATGGCCCTGGCCAACTGGGCGGAAACGGCCTCTGCCGACGAATGGCAAAATTGCCCACCAGCGGTTTCGCGACTGGCTTTACCAGCGTTATCGGCCAATTGATGACTAAAAATCAATCTCATCAGGTGTACGCGGGAAGGGAATCACGTCGCGGATATTGCCCATACCGGTCATGAATTGAATTAACCGCTCAAAACCCAACCCAAAACCGGCATGGGGAACTGTGCCATAGCGCCGCAAATCCAAATACCACCAATAGGCGCTTGGGTCTAAGCCATTTGCTTCAATCCGCTTGCGCAACACATCGTACCGTTCTTCCCGTTGTGAACCGCCAATTAGCTCCCCAACCCTAGGTACTAACACATCCATGGCGGCCACTGTTTTTTCATCATCATTCAAGCGCATGTAAAAGGCTTTGATTTCCTTGGGATAGTCATAAATAATCACCGGTTTTTTACATAGTTCCTCTGCGAGATACCGTTCATGCTCCGATTGTAAATCTAGGCCCCACTCCACGGAATATTCAAAGGTTTTGTTTGCTTTTTTTAACTGCTCAATTGCTTCCGTGTAGCTCATCCGTTCAAAAGGTTGCTCAATCACATTCCGGGCTGTCTCCAAAACGGTTCCGTCAATCCGTTGTTGGAAAAATTCTAGGTCTGCCAAATCTTTTTCTAAAACATAGCGAAACACATACTGCAAAAAGGCTTCCGCCAAATCCATATCACCGGCCAAATCACAGAAGGCTACTTCCGGTTCAATCATCCAAAATTCGGCGAGGTGACGAGATGTGTTGGAGTTTTCGGCGCGAAAGGTGGGGCCAAATGTATAAACTTTGGTCAGGGCGGTTGCCATGATCTCAGCTTCCAACTGCCCACTCACTGTCAAATAGGCCCGCCGCCCAAAAAAGTCCTGCCGGAAATCAACGTCACCCTGCTCGTTGCGTGGCAGTTGCTGCAAGGGCAGATTGGTGACTGTAAATAACTCACCGGCCCCTTCGCAATCACTAGCCGTCAAGATAGGCGTATGCACCCACACAAACCCCCGTTCTTGGAAAAACTGGTGAATGGCCATCGCGCAGTGGTTGCGAATCCGAGCAATAGCGCCAAACGTATTGGTGCGGGGCCGCAGGTGGGCAATGGTGCGCAGGAATTCAAACGAGTGCCGTTTCTTTTGCAGAGGATAGGTTTCCGGGTCGGCGTCGCCATACAATGTAATGTTTTCTGCTTGCAGTTCTACCCGCTGTCCCTTGGCCGGCGAGGCAACAAGTAATCCCTGCACAGCAATGGCTGAGCCGGTGTGTAAGCCTGCGGCCATGGAATAGATGGGAGACGTTTTGGGCACCAGCACCTGCAAATTGGCCAGGCAACTGCCGTCGTTTAGTTCAATGAAACACAGGTCTTTCAGCTCACGGCGCGTGCGCACCCACCCCTGAGCCATGACCAGGGTCTCCGGCGGTGTTTGGGTCAATAGTTCCCGAATGGGCGTGGCTGTGGGCATATTTCAGAATCGTACCAAAACGTTAGCCACTCGTCCCTGCCGCGCCACTGTCAACAACATGACCCTTGGCCGCCGTTGCAAAAACGCGCGCAACTCCTCTGGGTCTTCGAGGGGACGACCATTCAGCGCCAGTAGTTGGTCTCCTGGTCGCAAGCCGATGATTTCTGCGGGGGAATTCGGTTCAACTGCCTGAATAACTAGCGTTTCGGGGTCAATCACAATCCCCAGGCGTAGCCCTTGACTTGGTGAGGTGGAACGGGGTGCTGGTTGGGCTGCCAGGTTGGGGATGGGATTGTTGCGGTTTTGGGCAATAAAGTCCCGGGCATTGAGGATACTCGTGGCAAAGCCGATGCCAATGTTGGCGCCGACCCCAGTGGGATTCAGAATCGCCCGGTTGACGCCGATAAGTTCCCCGCGCGAGTTGAGCAACGGCCCGCCGGAATTGCCCGGATTAATAGCAGCGTCGGTTTGCAAATCGCCATTGGGCGCGATCCGACTGAGGATACCCGTGGTCAATGTGCCAGATAAGCCAAATGGACTGCCAATGGCAAATACGCGCTGTCCCACTTGAATACCATCTGCATTGGCTAGCGGCACCGTTGGCAATCGCCCGCGTACCCCTTCCAACCGTATAAGCGCCAAATCCCGTTGCCGGTCAGTTGCAATCACCCAACCGGTGTAACGTGCTCCGGTACTGGTGATCACCTGCACCGCCCGAAAGCCGCGCACCACATGTTCACCGGTCAGAACCAACCCTTCTGGGCTAATAATCGTTCCGGAGCCATTGGCATTACCGGCGCGAATGGTTACTACAGCAGGACTAGCCTTGCGATAGACATCGATGCTGACTTGTTCTTCAGTCGGAAAGCGGGATTGCGCGGCGCTTGGCGTAACCCCTAGTAAAGGTGGAGTCGCTGCCAGGGTGAGGGTCAAAAGTGGCAAAACCAATGCTGAAGCCTTCATACGCTGCCGTGCGATGAACTCCTACCTGTTAGACGTAAGTACAATAATGAGGTTTCAACACTCAGCGTCCCTCTGCCCCATAGGTTAACGTTATTTTCTGGTTAGGTGCAACTGGCCGCTACGCTGTCCCTGCGCCTGTGTTAGGAATAATCTTGTGCCGGTTTGTGGGGTTTGATGGCATGAAGCAGTGGCTGCAGGGATGTTTGCTGTTTATCTTGATGACCTTGTGCATCCAGCCGCTGGCGGCTCAACCTGGCAACCCCGAAGCCCAAATCAAGTTCCAGCAGGCAACCCGTTCTCTCAGCCGTAATGAAAATGCCAAGGCGCTCCAGGAATTCCAGGAAGCCCTCAAAATCAATCCCAAGATGGCTGGCGCCTGGCGGGGGTTAGGCATTGCCCTGGGACGCATGGGACGCTGGGCCGATGCTGCTCAGGCGCAGGCACGCGCGACCGCACTAGAACCTCGATACGCCCCCGGTTGGGTTTTGCGGGGATGGGCAGAACATCGCAGCGGCAATCACCCAGTCGCTGTCCAGTGGCTGCAACAAGCGCTCCGTCTTGACCCCAAAAATGTTGAAGCTCACAACGCCCTCGGAGTCGTCTATTTGTTTCTCAATCAACCCCACAATGCCGAAGCCAGCACCCGCACTGTACTCAAACTGGACCCCAAGAACGGCACTGCCTGGTACAACTTGGGACTAAGTCTCGACCGCCAGGGGCGTTACGCAGAAGCGATTACGGCTCAGGCCCAAGCGCAAAAGTGGGAACCGAATAATCCCCATCCCCTGCTGGCCCAAGCGGTGAGTTACCTGGCGCAAAATCAGATTTCCCAAGCGCGTGCTGTGTTTCAGCGGGCTATTGCGCTCGACCCCTGGTACGGGCAAGCTGCGGGCCTAGATGACCTCGTGCGTGCTGGGTTCAGTACCACCCAAGTCGCTCGTTTAAAAAAACTCCTCGAGCGGCCTTGAGCGATAGGTCTGTCATGAAACAGGCCAACGTCTCGTATGGCTCACCCACCTCAGATGGTCAGGGAGAGAACCACCAACGGGGCTGCGCCTGGCGACCAGATGACTTAACAGTAGAAGCTAAAGTTGCCAGGGCAGCCAATGTTTATCTAGGGCTTGATCAAAGCTAAATTCAGGTTCTTTGGGAATATGCTGTTCATTAAAGCCGCTAGCCGCCAGAAACAGCTCACGCCCAGCTTGGTAAGCCGCTGCAAACTGTTCCTGCAAGTAGTTCCGCAAACTGGGGCTGTTGTCTAGAATAAATTGAATCTGCAAGCGAAAGTTGACGATTTCCCGTCGCCAGTGACGAAAACATTGTTCCCGTTCTTGTTCCCAATACTTGAGCTTCAGTAAATGTTCACACAGACGCATCAGGTAGCTGAAAGCAGCCCGTTTTTCACTCCGCCCCAAGTCTTCTAGCTCCTCAATCAAATGTTCCCGGTCAAGCTGCTTCAGTTCGCCCATTTTGAGAAAAGCAATTGTTTTTGCCAGCCACAGTTGGTAGTCCTGTTCATACAACGACAATGACATGATTATTTACGCTCGACAAGTCTGCGCCCTTCAGTCATTGGCAATCCTAGCATGCTTGGCACATGACGATTGGTGTGTTCTATAGCTGGGCCACATTACAGGAAACCAACATTGGGGCTGCGCCGGGCAACCTAAGACATGACAAGCCTCGATAACCCAGCTATAGTTAACTGCTGCCGCTCCATCGCTCCAGCGACCGGTATTGGATAGCTTCCTGAATATCCTCCCAATCCAAATAGGGGCTGGTTTTACCTTTCAGGTCAGCAATCGTGCGGGCGACTTTCAACAACCGGTCCATCCCCCGGGCTGATAAACCTAACCGGCGAATCACAGCCTCCAAACGAGTTTGATTCTCTGCGCTTAACTGGCACCAGCGGCGGATGTGCATGGGTTGCATCTGCGCATTACATTGAATGGACGAACGTTCCCCAAACCGTTCCTGGGCCAACTGCCGTGCTTTTTGCACCCGCGCTCGCACCGTCGCTGAATCTTCTCCAGTAGGTTGTTGCACCATTTCCTCCGGTTTGAGGCGTCCCACCTGCACCTGTAGGTCAATCCGGTCGAGCAACGGCCCTGACAATTTGCCCCAATACTGCTGGCGCTGGTGCGGGGTACAGGTACAGGGTTGCACTGGGTCGCCGTAGTAGCCACAGGGACAGGGATTGGTCGAGGCCACGAGGGTAAACCGGGCTGGAAACGTCACCGTCTGGCGCGCCCGTGACACGGTTACCCGCCCGTCTTCCAGAGGTTGGCGCAAAAATTCCAGCACGTCTCGTTTGAATTCGGTCAATTCATCACAGTAGAGGATGCCGTGATGCGCCAAGGACACCTCACCGGGTTTGGGAATACTACCGCCGCCGACCAGGGCAGGGCCAGAGGCCGAATGATGGGGACTGCGAAAGGGTCGCTGGTTGATGAGCGTCCCGCGTTCCGGCAACAATCCCGCCACCGAGTAAATCTGGGTCACCTCCAGCGCCTCTTGCAGCGTCATGGTGGGCAAAATACCCGGCAAGCGTCGCGCCAGCATGGTTTTACCACTCCCCGGCGGCCCCACCAGCAACAGGTTATGCCCTCCGGCTGCAGCAATCTCCAAGGCCCGCCGCGCCAGATGCTGTCCCTTCACATCCCGCAAATCCAGCCACATTTGACCGTCCTGCCGTTGGAGTTCCTCGAGAGGGTTCACCTGCACGGGTGCCATTGGTGTGGAGGCTTGGAGTAACGCCACCACCTGCTGCAGATGGTCACAGCCGTACACCTGCAACTGTTGAATCAAAGCCGCTTCTCGAGCATTAGCTGTCGGCACCACCAGGCGAGTCATTCCCAACTTGAGAGCTGTCGCAGCAATCGGTAAAACACCGGCCACTCCTCGCAACGACCCATCCAGGGATAGTTCGCCAAGAAACAACGTGGTACTGAGGTCACCTGTAGGGACTTGCTCAGAAGCCAGCAGGATAGCGACTGCAATTGGTAGGTCGAATGCCGGGCCTTCTTTCCGTAAATCCGCAGGCGTCAGGTTGACCACCACCTTGCGCTGGGGAACGGCAAAACCAGTATTTTTGAGGGCGACCCGCACCCGTTCCCGGGCTTCTTGTACGGCGCTATCTGGGAGTCCCACCACCACCAGCCCTGGCAGACCGGCGGCAATATCCACTTCAACGCCAACGCGAATCGCCTCAATTCCCAGTAAGGCCGCGCTCCAGACCCGCGTGTGCATGGTGAACCCCCAGCTATAACCTCCAGTGTAATCCGGGCGCAGTACACTGAAAGAGCGGAGTTGCCAGGTGAAGCTCGTGCAGCAGTGGGACGCGATTGTGATTGGAGCGGGCATCGGGGGATTAGTCGCCGCTACCCAACTCGCCCGCCGGGGCGCCAAGGTTCTAGTGCTCGAGAAATATCTCATCCCGGGAGGCAGCGCTGGTTATTTTGAGCGCAACGGTTATCGGTTTGACGTGGGCGCTTCCATGATTTTTGGTTTTGGTTCCCAGGGAACGACAAACCTGCTCACCCGGGCGCTGGCGACAGTGGACCAAAAGCTGGAGACGATTCCCGACCCTGTGCAGGTGCACTATCATTTGCCGGGAGGAAAACAGGTGCGGGTGCATCGGGACTACGAACAATTTTTAACCGAATTAACCCACTTATTCCCCCACGAAAAATTAGGCATTCGCCGCTTTTACGATGAGTGCTGGCGCGTGTTTCACTATCTCAACTCCATCGAACTGTTATCCCTCGAAGAACCCCGTTACCTATTGCGCGTTTTTGTCCAAAATCCCGGCGCCTGTCTTGGTTTAGCCAGTTACTTGCCCTGGAATGTAGGCCCCATCGCTCGCAAGTACATCCGCGACCCAGAGTTGCTCAAATTTATTGACCTGGAGTGTTATATCTGGTCTGTAGTGCCAGCAGAGCAAACCCCGATGATTAATGCAGGTATGGTGTTTTCAGACCGGCACTACGGGGGGATTCGTTATCCCAAAGGCGGCGTGGGACAAATTGCCCAAAAACTAGTCGAAGGCTTGCAAAAATACGGCGGGGAAATTCGCTATAAAAGCCGAGTCACCCGGATTCTTCTAGAAAGAGGTAGAGCGGTGGGAGTGGAGTTGGCTACTGGTCAGACCTACCGGGCCAAACGGATTATCTCCAACGCCACTCGCTGGGATACATTTGGCCTGCTGTTGCCCAACATCCCCCCGGCAGAACAACGCTGGCGTCGCCGCTATCAACCGTCTCCCAGTTTTCTCAGCCTGCATTTGGGGGTCAAAGCCACAGCGCTCCCTGCTACCACCGACTGCCACCACGTGCTCCTAGACGACTGGCGGGCCATGACTGACCCTTACCAAACGCTGTTTGTCTCGATCCCCACCCTGCTGGACCCCGATTTAGCGCCACCCGGTTATCACATCATCCATGCCTTTACTCCTTGCTGGCTATCCGACTGGGAACACCTATCGCCCAAGGACTACGAACGACAAAAGGAAGCCAAAGCCAGTCAAGTCATCGAACGCCTGGAGTCACTGTTTCCCGGGTTGGATCACGATTTGGACTATATGGAGGTGGGCACCCCCCGCACCCATCGCCGCTTTTTAGGACGCATGGACGGCACCTACGGCCCTATTCCCCGGCGCGTGCTACCTGGACTCCTCACCATGCCCTTCAATCGTACCAGCATCCCCGGCCTGTACTGCGTCGGCGATAGCACCTTCCCCGGCCAAGGTCTCAACGCTGTCGCTTTCTCCGGCTTCGCCTGCGCCCATCGCGTGGCTACTGATTTGGGACTTTAAGAAATATTGCAAAACCGTAAATTTTTCGTTAACTTGTCAATATAGACGTTTACAGGCATATATGGGAGGCAGCCATGGACAACCAAGAGCGGAACTTGTGGAACTGGGGTTTTACCGCTGGGGCAGAGAATTGGAATGGCCGGTTGGCGATGCTGGGTTTTGTGTCGGCGTTGATCGTGGAAGCGATTAGCGGTCAAGGGGTGTTGCACTTCTTGGGCATACTGTAATGGCAATCTTTGGCCTTGGCAAAAAACTGGTGATGCCCCGGCCTGAAGAGGCGCTCCCCGGTCGGGCAACTCCCCTGCCAGTACCAGACAAGCACTACGTCAATGGTCACCCCCTGAAACCGCCCTATCCCGATGGCTTGGAGATGGCCATGTTTGGTATGGGGTGCTTTTGGGGAGCCGAGCGCAAGTTTTGGCAACTGCCAGGGGTCTATGTGACGGCGGTGGGGTATGCTGCTGGTTACACGCCCAATCCCACGTACCAGGAGGTCTGTACAGGGCTAACCGGTCATAACGAAGTGGTACGGGTGGTGTTTGACCCCCAGCAGATCAGCTATGCGGCCCTACTAAAAACGTTTTGGGAAAATCACGACCCGACCCAGGGGATGCGTCAGGGCAATGATGTGGGTACTCAGTACCGTTCAGGGATTTACGTCTATTCCCCAGAGCAACGCCAGTTGGCGGAACAGTCACGCGATTTGTATCAGAAGGTGCTGAGTGAAGCAGGTTACGGTCCAATTACGACAGAAATTTTGGATGCGCCAGAGTTTTATTACGCCGAAGCCTACCATCAACAGTACCTGGCCAAAAACCCGGGCGGTTACTGCGGGTTAGGGGGTACGGGTATTCCCTTTCCGCTAGAGCAACTAACCTTGGCAGGGTCATAAGCTAAAATAAGGACTTGTCGGCTCAGTAGCTCAGCGGTAGAGCAGGGGACTCATAAGCCCTTGGTCGTGTGTTCAAATCACACCTGAGCCATAAGTTGTTGTACAGTCTCAAATTAAATGACAGCGATCTCAAATTCATGTCGCTGTCTCAAAATAGGTGTCGCGGTTCGGGTCAAGACGCTAAGCATAGGTTATGAGTCCCCTGCTCCTTTCACCCATCCTGCAGCATACTGCTCTTACCCGTCTAACCACCAGCACTCTGCGAAGGCAGCCCCCACTCTCCAAGCGGGAAGATAGCCGCACCAAGTGGCCGTATCCAGCAGCGACATGAGCGACTGTCCCTTTCACCCGTCCTTGGAGTGGGAAGGTGTCTGCACCAGCTAACCTGGATTGTCTGCCGGGGACTGCTGTTCCGCCTGTTGACGTGCAGCGCAACTCTGCAAGACTTTGGTGTCTTTGGTAACTTCCGCCGCCCGGCACAAGTCGGCATTGCCTTGGTCCGGCTTCCCCATCCCGAAGTAGGCAATGGCCCGGTGGCGCAAGATCACAGGGTTATCTGGCTTGCCCTCCAATGCCTTGGTCAAATCCCGCACGGCCTCCCGGTATTCCCCCAACTTCAGATAGGC
>JANWVM010000005.1 GCA_025056115.1 Gloeomargarita sp. SKYG116 | reverse complement strand
TTCATCCAGCGCCTGTTGACTCGAACGATTCAACTGGTTACGTCGGCTCCCTGCAAATTGGCAAAACTCAAATCCGCGCCGGTGAAGTTACTGCCCTGTAAACGGCTGGCTTGTAGTTGCACACCGGTCAGATTGGCTGCCACCAGTTGCGCGCTCTGCAAGATGGCCCCCGATAAGTCCGCCGCAGCCAGATTGGCCTGCTGAAAACTCGCGCCGCTCAAATTCGCCCCAGCTAAGTTAGTACTGCTTAAATTAGCCTGGTCGAGAATGGCTCCTCGTAAATCAGCGCCTTGCAAGTCGGCCTGGCTCAAATTGGCTCCTGTTAAATCCGCGCCCCGCAAGTTGGCCCCCCGCAAGTCCAAGCCGCTGAGATTGCGACCCCGCAAGTCTGCCCCGTTGAAGGCACATTGACGACACACCTTCTGGCGGAGTTGCTGCTCAATGGTGAGCGCAGTTGGGTGTTCTAACCCTGGCCGAGAAACGAAGTGCCACCCGCTCCCACCCAGCACCAGGATTCCGAGCGGTACTAGCCAGGCAAACCAGCGCGGCGGGCGTTTGGGGGATGCATGCAGCTCGGCGATGGCCTGGTGGATGTACTCGGAAGGAATCTGAGCGGCCTGCCCGGCTTCCAGAAGCTCGTTTACGGAGTAGCTGGGAAGTTGCCCCTGGGACTCCAGATGCAAACGGGCAGCCCGCCGGAAAATCTCCGCCGCCAAGTGCTCAGGAATACGATGCTGACTCGGTTCCATTGCGCTCGCGCTCCCGCACCCCTATTCTAGCCGGACGCCCCCCACCCGCAGATTGATAAGAAAAATTAACATCAGCGATTGCAAATTTTGAGCCATGCGCCCCTTCCCCTTGCTTCCGAAGGTCGTTATGGTGAAAAGCAGGGTTACTTTGTACTACCCTGGTCAAGCTCGGTATTTTTGTTGATCCCTGTCGTGTTCATTTGAGGTCGTCCATGCTGGCGTGGTTTCTGGAGTCGGTCTGGTTAGTTCCCCTTTACCCCTTCGTAGGGACGATTATTGCGGCGTTGTGGTTTCCTGGGATTATCCGGCGCACGGGGCCACGACCGGCGGGCTACTTCAACACGTTGATGACGCTGGTGAGTTTGATCCACTCGGGGCTGGCGCTGCTGGCACTCTGGAAGTACGAACCGCTGTATGTGCAGGTGCCCTGGCTGCAGGTTGCAGGCTTAGACCTAACGTTGCCGTTGGAGATTTCTAAAACTTCCCTAACGGCGCTCGTAGTCATTTTCTTGGTGAATTTACTGGCCCAGATTTACGGGTTTGGCTATATGGAGATGGACTGGGGCTGGGCCAGGTTTTACTCATTGCTGGCGTTTTTTGAGGCAGGGATGAGCGCACTGGCACTGTGCGACTCCCTGTTTTTTTCTTACATGATTCTGGAGATTTTGACGCTGGCGACGTATTTGCTGGTGGGGTTTTGGTTCCCGCAGCCGCTGGTGGTGACAGGTGCACGCGATGCATTTTTGACGAAACGAATTGGGGATTTGCTTTTGCTGATGGGGGTGCTGGCACTGTGGCCGCTGGCGCGCACCTGGAATTTTACGGAATTGGCCCAATGGGCGCAACAGCCGGAGACGATTGCCTATGCCCAGGCGCATCCGGGGATATTCCTGGCGGTGGGATTGGGGCTGCTGGCGGGGCCAATGGGGAAATGCGCCCAGTTTCCCTTTCACCTGTGGCTGGATGAGGCAATGGAAGGCCCAATTCCGGCAACTATCCTGCGCAACTCGGTGGTGGTGATTACCGGGGCGTGGGTGCTGGTGAAACTGATGCCGGTTTGGTCGCTGTCGCCCGGCGCGATGGGCGTGATGGTGGGCGTGGGGGTGGCGACTGCCGTGGGTGCGTCAGCGATTGCTATTGCCCAGATTGACGTGAAACGCACCCTGTCCTACCCGGTGAGTGCTTACTTGGGGCTAGTGTTTATCGCGGTGGGGACCGGACACCCGGATACGGCCCTGCTGCTGTTGCTGGTGTATAGCTTGACGGCGGGGTTGCCGGTGATGGCGGTGGGCAACATTGTCTGGAACTGCATTACGCAAGATGTGACGTTGCTAGGGGGCCTGTGGTCGCGGCGGCCTATCTCGGGCTTGAGTTTTCTGGTGGGAATGGCCGGGCTGGTGGCGCTACCGCCGTTGGGAGGTTTTTGGGCGCTGATGCAATTGCTCAGTGATTTGGATTGGCAATCGCCGCTACTGGTGGGGGTGGTGCTGCTGGTCAATGGCCTGCTGTCGTTTAGCTTTATGCGGGTGTTCTGCCTGATTTTTGGCAACCGGCCCAAGCAGATGAGCGAGCGGGCGCCGGAGTTGCACTGGCCATTTATTCTGCCGATGACGGCGCTGGCGGGGGTGGTGCTGCACATTCCCCAGATACTGGCAGCGGTGGACTTGCTACCGGCCTGGCAAACGGATTGGGGAATTTTACTGACCCTGAGCACGGTGTCGGGACTGACGCTAGCGGGAGTGGTTTACCTGAGTCCAGGGATTGCCAAGCCGGTGGTGTTGCCCTGGCGCAGCTTCCAAGATTTGCTGGCCTATGACTTGTACACGCCCCGTCTGTACAAAATGACCGTGGTGGGCCTGGTGGACCTGGTCTCGCGCATTACAGACCTGCTGGACCGCTACGTGGTGGATGGGCTGGTGAACTTGGTGGGCGTTGTGACCATCATCGGCGGCGAGACGCTCAAATACAGCACATCCGGCAAGTTCCAGTGGTATTTGGTGACGATTCTGCTAGGGCTGAGCTTGGTCGTGGGTCTAGTGATTGTGACATTGTCCTAGGGAGGAGGGCGCAGGCATGCTGAGTGTGTTGATTGCAGGGCCGGTTTTGGGAGCGCTGGCAGTGTGGCTGGTGCGGGACCCCCGGCAAATACGACTGCTAGCGCTGGTGGTGAGCGGCTTGATGGTGGCCTGGGTGGGCATTCTGCTGAGTCGTTTCGATGTCACCCAACCGGGGATGCAAATGCTAGAAACCTGGACCTGGTTGCCGAATTTGGGGTTGAACTATCGCCTGGGCGCTGATGGGCTGGCAATTTCCTTGCTGGCGCTGAATGCCTTGATTAGCTGGGTGGTGGTTTACAGCACGCCGGTGGAGGTGGAGCGCCCCCGTCTGTACTACAGTCTGGTGTTGTGGGCGAGCGCCGGTTTGGCGGGGGCCTTTGCCGCTCAGAATGTGTTGCTGTTTGTGCTGTTTTACGAGCTGGAGCTGGTGCCGCTGTATTTCCTGATTGGGATTTGGGGCGGGCCGAAGCGGGAGTATGCGGCGCTGAAGTTTTTGCTGTACACGGCCATTTCTGGAGTGTTGATTTTGATTGGTTGCCTGGCGCTGGGGTGGTTGAGCGGGCGCCCCGATTTTGATTACCCGCAGGTGCAGGCGACGGTGGCTCGGTTGGGGTTTGGCTTGCAGGTGACGCTGTTGCTGGTGTTGCTGCTGGGGTTTGGGATTAAGACGCCCCTGGTGCCGCTGCATACCTGGCTGCCGGATGCCTATGTCGAAGCGTCGCCGCCCGTTGCGATGTTGCTCGGGGGCACGGTGGCTAAGCTGGGAACCTACGGGCTGGTGCGGTTCGGGTTGGAATTGTTCCCGTCGGTGTGGGCGCAGTTGTCGCCGGCCTTGGCAGCTTGGGGAACTGCTGGGGTGTTGTTTGGGGCGCTGACGGCGATTGCCCAGAAGGACATCAAGCGCATGGTGGCCTACAGTTCTATCGGGCACATGGGCTATGTGATGATGGGCACGGCGGTGGGCACGCCTTTGGCGCTGGTGGGGGCCATGGCCCAGATGGTCAGCCACGGGATTATCTTGGCCATTTTGTTCCACCTGGTGGGTCTCATCGAGCGCAAGGTGGGTACGCGGGAGTTGGATGTGCTCAATGGTCTGATGAATCCGCTGCGGGGCTTGCCGACGGTGAGTTCGCTGCTGGTACTAGGGGGCATGGCCAGCGCTGGGATTCCAGGCATGATGGGGTTCGTGGCGGAATTTCTCATCTTCCAGGGGAGTTATCAGGTGTTTCCCTTGCTGACGCTGCTGTGTGTCCTGGGAACGGGGTTGACGGCGGTGTATTTTGTGATCTTGCTGAATCGCACTTGCTTTGGTCGCCTGGACAATCGCACGGCCTATTACCCACGGGTGCTGCTAGCAGAAAAGGTTCCGGCGCTGGTGTTGGCGAGTTTGATCTTGTTCCTGGGGGTGCAACCGCGCTGGTTGGTGCAGTGGAATGAGACGACGGCCCAGCAATTGGCGGTGACTCAGTTGGCAAGCGCGCCCTTGACCCAGTCGGTGAGTCTATTGCCTTGATGGAGGTAAACCCATGACCACAACGCTACAACCCAAGACCAAGCTGCCCCCGTCACGCCACGAATTTGCCGAGGTGGTGCACCGGCTGGAGGCGGGCGGGGCGATGGTGCCGGATACCCCCGAAAACCTGATGCAAATCGTGGGGATTTGGAAAGCCTATGCGGTGCCGATGGATTTCTACTGGCGGGATTTGCTGTATATCGCCGAACAGGTGTTTTTGAACCCGCTGCCGTTTTTCAAGTACTTCATTTCCGAGGAGTATTTGCAGCGCCACAACCACTACGCGGGGGATGACGCCGACCTGCGGATTTGGCGGGGGGAGGCGACGGTTCACCCAGAGTTGAAGGCTTTTTTGGAGCGGGGGGAAACTTTCAAAATGCCCCGCCTGCTGCACCATCTCTGGCACGACCGGATCAATATGGAATTTGCCGAGGAGTGTATGCGGGCGATGCTCTGGCACCGGGGCATGGGCGGCCAGTTTGACCCCTATCTCGATAGCGAGGAATACAAGCAAAATGCGGACCGGGCGATTCGCGCTTATTTCCGAGGCAATCCCCTGATGCTGGGGCTGTATCGCCTGTTTCCCGATTTGTTTTTAGAACAGTGCCGGCAAGCGTCCTACTACGCCAATTTGGGGTTGTTCTGGGAAGTGATGGCGCCCGTGTTTTTTGAAATTTACGACCGCTATCTAGAAGGCTCGATCAAGACGGTCAAAGATGCGGTGGATTTCCTAGTCAACGGGATTTTTGCAGTGGCCGGTCGCCCTATCTACCACCACGTGTATATCCGGGGCGAGTGCTACGAGATTATCCCCAAGAGCAAGGGGTTTATGTGGCTATACGAAGCGGCCCTGCCCTACGTGGAGGCGGTGTTTTATCGCACGTCGCCGTTCCGGGGCACCAAGTCCTACAACGCCCAGGCCCATATGATTCCCGACAAGCAGGAGGATTTCCACTACGGAGTGCTCTACGCGGACAAGTTCCCGATTGCCACGGCGGGGATTCCCCCTACCCTGCTGGCGCAAGATATGTTGCATTTCCTGCCGGATTTCCTAGTGGATTACTACCGGCGGCATTGTCGGGGCGAGGACGATATGTTGGTGCAGTTGGGGATTAGCTTCCAGCGCTCGATGTACACGGTAACGTCGGCGGTGTTCCAGGCGTTGCGAGCGGCGCTGTTGTACCCACTGGATGACCCCAATCCCCGCCACCTGTGGGCGAACCGGCGTTTCTTTGAGGCCCAACTCGACCGTTTCTGCCGGCCTGAATATGGGATTCGGGACGCGGCGCGGTTGGCCTATGTCCAATCCCCCGACTATCGCTAACGGAACTGTTGTTCCAACTGATAGGTTTCCCAGAGTTGACGGTACAAGCCGGGTTGGGCCACCAATTCAGCGTGGGTACCCTGTTGCACGAGCCGGCCCTGGTGGAGCACCAGTACCCGGTCCGCAATCGTTGCCACATTCAGTTGGTGGGTGACGCAGAGGATGGTCTGGGGCAAGGTGCGCAATTCCTGCAGAATCAAGCGGGCGGTTTGCGCATCCACACTGGCTAGGACGTCATCCAGCAGGAGAATGGACGCTCGTACCAGCAACCCCCGCGCCAGGGCTGTGCGTTGCCGTTGACCTCCAGACAGGGTAATGCCCCGCTCACCCACCAGGGTTTCGTACTGCTGGGGGAAACTCAGAATTTCCTGATGGATATGGGCTTGCACGGCGGCGCCTTCAACTTGGCCCATGTCCGCGTCGGGTTGCCCGTAGCGAATGTTGTCGGCGATAGTGGCGCTGAACAGAAAACTCTCCTGGGGAACGTAGGCGATGGCGCGGCGCAGGTCGGCCAAACGCACCTGGGTGATGTCGTAGCCGTCAATAAAAATTTGGCCAGGGGCAATGGGGAGTAAACGACACAGGGCTTGGAGCAGGGTACTTTTCCCAGCGCCTACAGGCCCTACAATCACCACGGTTTCGCCTGGCTGCACACTGAAACTCACGTCCTGCAACGCTGGTTCCCCCTGGCCGGGATAGGTGTAGGTCAAGTGATGCACCCGGATGTTGCCGCGCACGGGGGGCAAAGGGAGCGGGTCGGGTGGGTCTTGAATCTGGGGCTCTTCCTGGAGCAGGCTTTCCACGCGGGCGATACTCACCTGACCCCGCTGCAGGGCTGTCATTGTAAACCCCAACAGGGCGGTCGGGAAAATCAAGCGCTCGCCATACACCAGCAACGCCATCAGTCCCCCCAAGCGCAACTGGCCGCTCTCTAACGCTTGACTCCCCAGCCACAACAGCAGCAGCAAACTCACACTGGCGATGCCCCCAAACAAAGGGAACAAAAAACTGCGGGTGCGGGCCAGGGCCAAATTGTCGCGCAGGAGTCCCTGGTTCAACTGGGCAAATCCCTGGCGCTCGGCGTCTTCCTGGGCGTAGGTCTTAATCAGGGCCATGCCGCTCAGGTCTTCTTGGATGAGTTCACTCAGTTCGGCTAGACGCTCTTGTACTTGAGCCTGTTGTTGCCGCAGCGTTTCCCCAAACAGGGACACTATGAGCAACAGCAAGGGGTAAGCCGCCAGGGCCGCCAGGGTCAAGGGGACGCTAATGCTCAGCATCACCGGCAAGGTCAGCCCGTAGGCCAGCACCGTGTTCACCAGGCTCAGCACCGAAAAGCCCACCAACCGACGGATATTGTCCACATCACTGGTGGCGCGGCTAATCAGTTCGCCAGGGGGATTGTCCTGAAAGTACTGGGGGTCCAGGCGCAAAAAATGCTCAAACAGTTTTTGCTTCAAGTCAAATTCCACCTGGCGGCCCACCCCAAAAAGATACAGCCGTGACACCATGCGAATCGCCCACATCAGGGATGCTAACCCCGCAATGGCAAAGGCATGGAACGCCAGAGTGCTCCACGCAGGTTGGGTCTCCAGTTGATTGATGGCGCGGCGCAACACCAGCGGGATCACGACCCCCAACACATTCACCAGCACCAGCGCCGTAATGCCAATGACTTCTTGCCGCCAGTAGGGACGGATATAGCGAAAAAGCGTTCGTAGTACGGCTGGGGATCGCGCCATAGTGACCAGTCTAACAAGTAGAATAGGCTCGATGGTTGTTCACATGGGGCGTTATGGCACTGTCTTCCTGGTGGCGGTCAGTCTTTGCCCAGAAACGGGCGGTCAAAATCATCAGCGGTATCACGCAAAAGGATGCGGAAGTCGTAGGGCGGGTGGTGCGAGCGGCGACGCGCGGGGGAGCTACCTACGTGGATATTGCGGCAGACCCCCTGCTGGTGGCCCTGGCCAAGTCCCTGACGGATTTGCCGGTGTGCGTGTCCACCATTGACCCCAGCGTGTTACCGGCCTGCGTGGCGGCGGGTGCCGATATGGTGGAAATTGGTAATTTTGACCCCTTCTATGCCCAAGGGGAAGTGTTTGACGTGGAACGGGTGCAGGCGTTGACGGCGCAGGCGCGAGAACTGCTACCCGACGTACCCCTGACGGTCACCGTTCCCCACACTTTGCCCTTGGATGTGCAGGCGGATGTCGCCCAAGAACTGGTACGCCTGGGAGCGGATGTCCTGCAAACAGAAGGGAGTGTGGCAGTGCAACCCCAGCAACCGGGGATTCTGGGTTTGCTGGAAAAAGCGGTGCCAGCCTTGGCGGCGGCCTATACCCTGTCCCGAGCGGTGAACGTGCCGGTGGTCTGTGCGTCGGGGTTGTCAGCGGTCACAGCTCCCTTAGCCCTAGCGGCGGGTGCAGCGGGTGTGGGCATTGGTCGGGCCGTCAATCGCTTGAGCGACGAATGGGAAATGACGGCAGCGGTGCGCGCGATTGTGGAAGCCGTCTCTGCGGCGGTGGTTCCTGAATGCCCGTAGCGACCACTATTCCCCAATTCGACCTGACCCGTCAGTACCGGCAGTTGGAGCCGCTGCTTGCGCCCCTGGTGCAAAAGGTGCTGGCGGGCGGTGTTTACATCGGCGGGGAATGGGTGGCGGCGTTTGAGCAGGCGTTTGCCAACTACATCGGCGTTCCCTACTGCGTCAGTTGCAACTCTGGCACGGATGCCCTGTACCTGGCACTGCGGGCGTTGGACATTGGTCCAGGGGATGAAGTAATCACATCGGCGTTTTCCTTTATCGCCACTGCCGAAGCCATCAGTCTCACAGGTGCCACCCCCGTCTTTGTGGACATTGAGCCGGAGACCTTTAACTTAGACCTGAACCATGTCGCCCAGCGGTTGACTCCCCGCACCAAGGCCGTTGTACCGGTGCATCTGTTCGGTCGGCCAGTGGATATGGGGCGATTGCTGGCGCTGGCCCACGGGCATGGGGTGGCGGTCGTCGAAGATTGTGCCCAGGCGACAGGGAGCCACTGGCAAGGCCGACCGGTAGGGAGTTGGGGAACCTTGGGATGTTTCAGCTTTTATCCCACCAAGAATCTGGGGACGTTTGGCGATGGAGGCGCCATTACCACCCGTGACCCGGAATTGGCGCAGCGGTTGTGCGAGTTGAAAAACCACGGCCAGCGGGAACGCTATTGCTCTGTGACGGTGGGGGTTAATAGCCGGTTGGATGCGGTGCAGGCAGCGATACTGCAGGTGAAATTGGGTTACCTGGACCAATGGTTGGCCCAGCGGCGGCGGTTGGCCCAGCGGTATCACGAACTCTTAGCCGATATTCCTGGGTTAGTGCTGCCCCCCGATGGCCCCGGCCACAGTTGGAACCAGTACACGGTGCGGCTGGCACGGGACGACCTCACACGCGACGAGTTGCGGGCGCAGTTACAACAGATGGGCATTGGCACAGCGGTGTATTACCCGGTGTCGTTGCCGTTGCAGCCGGTGTACCAGTTTTTGCAGTACGATCCAGCCCAGATTCCCCAGGCAGTGGCTGTGAGCCAGCAGGTCCTGTCCTTGCCTTTGTTTCCCGAACTGACGGAGCAGGAACAGGTGCAGGTGGCGCAGGCAATTCGGCAAGTGTTGTCATGATGAGCAGCATGACCCTGTGGCGGCGGGTAGGGTTGCCGGTGTTGACGGTGACAGTGTTGGCGGTTCTGGTGCTAGCGGTCGTCAGCAGTTGGCAACAGCCCCAGCCCCAGAATCTTCTGCAACTGCGGGTGGTGGATTGGCAATTGCAAGCGACGGCCTGGCCGGAGACGCCGGATTGGGTGACGGAAGCCACGCTCAGCCAAGCCGAACAGACCTATCGCCGTTTCCAAGAGCAGCCAGTGTCTGGTGACGGGAACCTGGCGCCTATCCGGTTACGGCTCGGGTTAATCCAGGTGGTTCAGGGCAAGGTCGAGCCAGCGCGACAAACCTGGCAGGCGGTGCAGGACGAGTCATCAGCGCCAGCAGAACTCCAGCAAACCGCCCAGGTTTTGTCAGGACTGTGGGAGGAACCGCCGCGCCTTCTCCCAGAGGCGGAACGGCTGCTCGTGAACCATCTCTCGGGTTGGTATGCGCAGGTGGCGCTCCAGCGGCTCTACGAGTTGCAGCAACGCCAAGCCGAACTCACAGCGCTAGCCCAGGAAACCCAACAACGCGCCCAAGAGGCGATTACCCGTTTGCTGGTGGTGGTGGGCATGCCCTTATTAGCCGGCATTGGGGGAACGCTTTTGCTTGTAGGGTTGGGGGTGCAGTGGCTCTGGCGCGGGCGACAATCGCTCTTGGGACGTCAGGACGGGCCCCGCTGGTCGGTGCCTTGGGGGACTGACACCGTTTTGCAGGTGATGGTGCTGTGGTTTGTCACGTTCTTTGGGTTGGGACAGGTCGTTTTGCCATTGGTGGTGCGCGCGTTGGGGTTGCTCCCGCAGGTGCGGACTCCCTGGGGCCAGGGCCTCTATATCTTCACTAGCTACGGCCTGGTGAGCCTGGTGGGGGTGGCGATTGTCTGGCTGCACGTGCGGCGTTACCGACCTCTAGACCGGTGCTGGTTTGACTGGCGCCTGCGGAGACGGACACTGGTATGGGCGCTAGGGGGGTACCTGGTGGCGCAACCATTGGTGTTTGTGGCGACAGTGACGAATCAAAAACTGCTTGGCGGTCGCGGTGGTGGCAACCCCCTGATTCCCATCCTGGCGACGACCCAAGACCCCTGGTTACTGGCCCTGTTTGCCCTGGTGATTGTGGGATTGGCGCCCTTTTTTGAGGAGGTGGTCTTTCGGGGATTTTTGCTGCCTTCTCTCACTCGCCAATTGCCAGTCGCTGGAGCCATTTGCGTCAGTGGCGGGATTTTTGCCCTAGCGCACCTGAGTGTTGGGGAATTCCTACCGTTGGCTGTCCTAGGCATCCTTTTAGGTTTTGTTTATACTCGGGAGGGGGGACTCTGGACGCCCATTCTGCTCCACGCGCTGTGGAATGGGGGGTCATTCGTGTCGTTACTCATCCTGGGGCATGGTGGTTGAGGAGCAGTCAAAGAGCTGGCCAGTGCGGGTACTGGGGGCGGTAGCCGTTGTTGTGGCCTTTTACGCCTTGTCGGCTTTAGCGTTGCGGTGGGTGGGCTTGGCGCCAACGCAGGAGTGGTTAGCCCAATTCGGTTGGTTTTCCCGCTTAGTCTTCATTGCTCTGTCTGCGGGTAGTTTGATCGTGGCGCCCTTAAGCGGCAGTTCGCTGTACATCCTGGGGGGAACGCTCTTTGGCCAGCATCAGGCGTACTGGTTGAGTTGGGTGGCGACGCTAGTGGGGTGTAGTGTGAATTTTTGGATTGCGCGCTGCTGGGGCCGGCGGGTGGTCGTGCGCTTGGTGGGGCCTGGTCACGTGGACGCCCTCGACCGCTGGTTTGCCGATCTGGAAACCCACCACAGTATTTTCTACATGTTTTTGGTCATGCACTTGTCGCAGGATATTGTCAGTTACGCCTTGGGGTTAACCCGCATTCCCTACCGCAATTTTTTCATAGCCTTGAGCCTGAGCGCCCTAACAGTCGTGGGCTTTTTCATTTACCTGGGAAGCAGTGTGCTGAACTGGCTGGTGGGCACCTAGTTTTGGGTAATCACGCCAGTGACTGTGCCGTTGAGCGCTCGGGGGCAAACCCAATTGCTAGGCAAGAGAGATGGCCAACCGCGCCGCAGGGCTTCGGGGCAAATGGCATGAATCGTCAACTGGCAATCTAGCAGGTGCAACCCTTCTTTTTCGGCCTGTTTAATGCCGGTTTTGAGAATCGAGGTATTCGTAAACTCAATCGTGCGGTTGCATTGCACACAAACCAGGTGGTGATGGTGATGGGGATAGGGCTGGTTTAATTCGTAATGCTTGTGCCCTTCCGCCAGTTCCAATTCTCGCAACAGACCCATCCGCGCCATTAACTTCAAGCTGCGGTAGATGGTCGAGAGACTGATATTTTCCCCCCGCTGCCGTAACGCTTGGTACAGGTCTTCAGCGCTTAGGTGATTGCCCTGGGGTAAATTCTGGAAAAACTTAAGAATTTTCTCCCGCTGGGGCGTCAACCGGCAACCAATTTGATGTAGTTCCGCCCGTAGGTCGGCGGTATCATAAAGTTGCATACCCAACCCTTCTGTCCTACGCATATACGTCTAAGTATTCCTGTTCTCCCCCCTCGCTTACTACCTTAATCAAAAAAATGGGATTTGGCAACAAGTTTGTTTTATTGCAAATAATTCTAGATTAAGGGGTTTGCCTTGATCCCAATCCAGGGGTGATAATGGAAGCGGTAAGTCGGGTGGGAAACGGCGATGTCGATTGCCTTGGGCATGGTGGAAGTGTTAGGCACGCCCCCCAGCTTGGCAGTTGCCGATGTGATGGTGAAAGCGGGGCGGGTGACCCTCGTGCATTGTGAGCGCATTAGCGGCGCCTATGTGACGGTGATTGTGCGGGGGGATGTAGCGGAAGTGAAACGGGCAGTGGAAGCCGGTGTGGAAGCAGCCAAGAAAGTAATGCCTTATTACCAACCCAAAGAAAAAACGCTGCTGCTGTCGTACCATGTGATTCCCCGGCCCCATCCCAACCTGGAACGGGTGTTACCGATTGGCTTTAAGCCGCAGGTGGAACGGTTCCGGGTATGAATCAACCCTGGAGCCAGNNCCCATCCCAACCTGGAACGGGTGTTACCGATTGGCTTTAAGCCGCAGGTGGAACGGTTCCGGGTATGAATCAACCCTGGAGCCAGCGGTTTACTCAGCCGTTGCACCCCTTGGTGGAACGGTTTAACGCCAGTATCGGGTTTGACCTGGCCCTACTGCCCTGGGATGTGCGGGGGTCGCAGGCCCATGCGCGGATGCTGGCCCGGCAAGGGATCATCACGCCAGAGGAGGGGGAAACGCTGGTGCAGGGCCTAGCGCAAATTCTCCAGGAATACGAGCAGGGTCGCTTTCCGGCGCAGGGGGAAGATGTGCATCTGGCGGTGGAACAGCGGTTGACAGAATTGGTGGGAGAGGTGGGCAAAAAACTTCACACGGCCCGTTCCCGCAATGACCAGGTGGCGACGGACCTGCGGCTTTACTTGCGGGACGCGATTGATGACATTGCCCAGCGCCTGCGGCAGTTGCAACGGGTGTTGTGCCAGGTGGCTGCGGACCATGTAGAAACCCTGATGCCGGGCTATACCCATCTCCAACGGGCGCAGCCGGTGAGTTTGGCGCATCATTTGCTGGCGTATTTTGAGATGTTCCAGCGCGACCGGCAACGGTTGCAGGAGGTGCGCCGGCGGGTGAATTGTTCCCCCCTGGGCGCCGGAGCCTTGGCAGGGACCACATTTCCGATTGACCGGCACTACACGGCAGCGCTGCTGGGGTTTGAAGCGGTGTGCGCCAACAGCCTGGATGCGGTGAGCGACCGGGATTTTGTAGTGGAGTTTCTGGCGGCAGCGAGTTTGATTCTGGTGCATCTGAGCCGCATGGCTGAAGAATTGATTCTCTGGTCATCCCAGGAGTTTGGCTTTATCGAATGGCAAGACAGTTGCGCTACAGGGTCAAGCATGATGCCCCAGAAAAAAAATCCCGATGTACCGGAACTGGTGCGAGGCAAAGCGGGGCGGGTGTTTGGGCATTTGCAGGCGCTGCTGGTGATGCTCAAGGGATTGCCCCTGGCCTATAACAAGGACCTGCAAGAAGATAAAGAAGCCCTGTTTGATACGGTCAAAACGGTGCAGGATTGTCTGGCGGTGATGACGCTGGTGTGGCAGGAGGGGGTTGTGATTAACCAAGACCGGCTGGCGGCGGCGGTGGCGACGGACTGGAGCAATGCGACGGATGTGGCAGATTACCTGGCGGCCAAGGGGGTGCCGTTTCGAGAGGCGTACCAGATTACAGGCCAGATTGTGCGCTTTGCGCTGGAGCAGGGGCGGTTGCTCCAGGATTTGCGCCTGGAGGAATGGCAGCAGTTTCATCCCCACTTTGCCGAAGATATTTATGAGGTGATTCGCCCAGAGCAGGTGGTGGCCCGACGCCGGAGTTTGGGGGGGACGGGGTTTGACCAGGTGCGGGCAGCGCTGGCCCAAGCCCAACGGGAGTGCAGTGATGACAATTGAACTGGCGCAGTTGCTGATTAACGGGCTGGCACTAGGGGGGATTTTGGCCCTGGGGTCAGTGGGCTTGACCTTGACCTACGGCATTTTGCGGCTTTCTAACTTTGCGCACGGGGATTTTTTGACGCTGGGAGCCTATTTGACGCTGATGGCCAATTACTGGGGGTTGCCTTTGCCGGTGGCGATGCTGGTGGGCTGTGGGCTGACAGTGGGGGCCTTTCTGCTCACGGAAGCCATCCTGTGGGCGCCGGTGCGACGGCGGCGGACCTCTCCCACCACCATGATGATCATGTCCATCGGGCTGGCGTTGTTCATCCGCAATGGCATTATTTTGATTTGGGGCAGCCAGAACCAGAACTATCGCTTGCCGGTGTTTGGGGCGATGGCGCTGGGGCCGGTGCAGGTGACCACCAATCGCATCGTGGTGCTGGGGATGGCACTGGCGGCAGTGTGGTTATTGCACCTGCTGTTGCAAAAAACCACCATTGGGCGACAAATGCGAGCGGTGGCGGACAATCCGGAACTGGCGCAGGTGGCCGGGATTGATGTGCAGCGCGTGATTCTCTGGACCTGGGTGGTGGCAGGTGGATTGACGGCGCTGGGGGGTGCGATGTATGGGCTGATTACGGCGGTGCGCCCGAATATGGGCTGGTTTTTGCTATTGCCGATGTTTGCGACCGTGATTTTGGGGGGTATCGGTAATCCCTATGGGGCCATGGTCGCGGCGGTCATCGTGGGCGTGGCCCAAGAAATGAGCACGTACTGGTTGCCGAGCGAATATAAGCTGGGGGTGGCGCTGGTGGTGATGATGCTGGTGTTGCTGGTGCGACCCCAAGGCCTGTTTCGTGGCACAGTTGCCTGAGAAAAAGTCTTAAAGATTTGTAAACTAATAAAGAATGGTCTGGTTGTGGGCGGGGATGTGTTATGACCCTGAATGAGCGATGGGAACGGCTAGCATTGACGGCGCACGTGGGGGCAATGGTGTTTGGAGTGGCGGGCTTGGTGGGCGTGTTACCCCATCCCGAATGGGTGTTGGCGTTGCCGGCAGCGGGGCAGCGGTTATTTGCCTGGAGTATGGCCGGTGGGGGCGTGGTGTATATCCTGCTGGGGGCGCTGGCGATGGTGCTCTATGGCTGGCGCGTGCTGGGGCCGCGGTTACTCTTGGGATTTTTGTTACCGGCGGTGATGGTTTCCTTGAGCAGTGAGCTACTGGGCACGAGCACAGGTTTTCCGTTTGGGCGTTACGGCTATCTGGACGGGCTGGGGTACAAGATTGCCGGGCTGGTGCCGTTTACAATTCCCCTGTCCTGGTTTTATATGGGTCTGGCCTGTTTTGTGCTGGTCTATGGGGGATTGCAAGGGCTGCGACAACGCTGGTTACGCCTGGCTGGCGCGGTGATAGGGGGAGCGATGCTACTGGTGGCCTGGGACTTGGCGCTGGACCCGGCCATGAGTCAAACCCCCGTGCCCTTCTGGCAATTCCACGAAGCGGGCGCCTTCTTTGGGATGCCCTACCGTAATCTGGCGGGTTGGGTGGGCACGGGCGCGCTGTTTATGACCCTGGCGGCTGTGCTGTGGCGGGGGCAACCCCTGGTGCTCAACCGCTGGGATTTAACGGTGCCGCTGGTGATGTACACAGTGAACTACCTGTTTGGGGCAGTTATCAGCCTGGGCTTGCTCGATCGTCGTTATTGGATTCCCATTGGGTTGGGTGTCGTGTTAGGCGTGATCCCGGCGTTTGTTTGTTGGTGGCGGGCAGGGCGCAGGCTTCCCCCGACGCTCGCTTTGCCAGAACTCGATGCCGTATCGCTTGTCAAGTAGGCAATCCCAACCGTCGTTTCAGGGCCAAACGCGCCTGCTCCCGGTCGTCAAAAGGAACCTTGGTGGTGCCGAGAATCTGGTAATCCTCGTGGCCCTTGCCGGCAATCATCACCCCATCGCCCGGTTGCGCCATTTGAATCGCCTGGTGAATTGCCTCGTCCCGCTGCACCCACACCAGCGGCGTAAAGGGTATCCCAGCCAAGATATCTTGAATAATCTGCTGCGGGTCCTCGGTGCGGGGGTTATCAGACGTCACCACTACCACATCGGCCAGCTCCGCTGCAATTTTGCCCATCTGAGGGCGTTTAGTCCGGTCTCGGTCGCCGCCGCAGCCAAAGACGCAGATCAATCGCCCGCTCACAAACGGTCGCATCGCCCGCAGGCAATTTTCCAAACCGTCGGGGGTATGGGCGTAGTCCACCACCACGCTGATGTCCTGGTCAGGACTGACTTGCACGCGCTCCATGCGCCCCGGCACCCCTGGAAACTGGGGCAATGCCTGGGCAATTTGGTCTAGGGTCACGCCTAGATGGAGCGCTGCACCCACCGCCGCCAGGGTATTCGCCAGGTTGAACGCCCCCACCAATGGCACCGTCAAGGTTGTTTCTCCCAGGGGCGTGGTGATACGGGCAGTGATTCCTTGGACGTCGTACCGTACCTCCTGCACCTGCAAATCGGCGGGTTGCCCCGTCACACTGTAGGTCCAAAGCGGTCGTTGTAATTGATTGAGGGCTTCAATTAAGCGCCGGCCGTAAGGATCATCCCGGTTGACAATCGCCCGGCCCCGCAACAAATCCGGTTCAAATAGCCGCGCCTTAGCCCGGAAATAGTTCTCCATGGTCAGGTGAAAGTCCAGGTGGTCTTGGGTCAGGTTGGTGAAAATCGCCACATCGTACTGGCAACCCGCCACCCGGTCCTGGGCCAGCGCGTGGGAACTCACTTCCATCACCGCCGTTTGGCAACCCGCTTGCACCGCCTGCGCCAAATCCCGCTGCAACTCGACGGCGCCCGGTGTCGTTTGCAACGCCGTTTGTTGATGCCCCGGCCAGCGGTAATACAGGGTGCCCAGGAGCGCCGTCGGCCCCTGCGTCTGTTGCAATAAAAACTCAATCAGATGGGTCGTCGTGGTTTTGCCATTGGTGCCGGTAACGCCGACCAGTTGCAACCGGTTGCGCGGATAACCGTAAAAGGCTGCCGCCAGTTCCCCGCAGGCTTTCGTGATGTGGGTCACGGGAATCACCTGGGGGGGTATGTCCGGTCGAGGCGTGACCAATGCAACGGACGCCCCCTTCGCCAGGGCTTCGGGCCAGAAATCCCCCCCATCTACGCGCGTGCCCGGCAACCCGACAAATACCATCCCTGGCGCACAGGCACGGGAATCGCAGGTGATACCAGTTACAGGTTGAGCAAACAAAGGGTCGCGCCAGTCGAAGGGCGGTAGATAGGGCGCAATCGCCGTCAATAAATCACCCAGGTTCATCCCAGCAACAGTTCAAGGTTCATGCTCAGGATAAACCAGTTTGATGTGATTTTTAATAGTCCGTGCCCCGATAAGTCTTGGGAGATGGCGTCGTCGGAGTTGCCGCTGTTGATGGTTGCACGACTTGACCCCGGTACACCTTGGGGACAGATTCACCTGCAGGGGCTGGCAACGCTACCGTTGGTACCACCTGTCCCCGAAACTTCCGCACTGGTTGCTCGTTTTCGTCAGCCTGGACCAGCAGTTGGGGTAGTTGGGGTGTCTCAAACGTTTCATGCCAGAGCGTAATCTGGTCCAGCGATTTCACCAATAGGCAGAACGGTTGACTCGCCGTATCTAGAAGCTTTTGACATGCTTTTTTCGCTGTCGCTTCCTGGTGCAGCCCAAAGGATTCCCCCCGCACAAACCACCGTCCTAGCGCTTGCAAGTAATCCGCCTGGTCGTAATTAGCCCCCCAGGGTTCGACCTGTTCCCACGACAAGATCAACATTGAAGATGGGTCCCCCGACGTAGTTACTACTCAGGGTCGAGCATTATACCTGGGAACAAGTCAAGCTATTGCTCGAATTTCTACACAAAAATTAACATTATGAAATGCTTGGTCAACGTGTCCGGCCTGTGACCTGAGCGACTACGGCCATCACAGCGCTGCGCGTCAGTTTAGGTTGACCTTGTTCTAGCGCCGCTAGGGTAGCATGGGCCAGCGCCAGGGGAATTTTACAGAAATCCAGCGCCGGTCCTGGGGGTAACGCCGCGTTATAGGCATCTGCCAAAGCGAGATTGCGGCGGGCATAGGCGTGCATTTCTGTTTTCCCCCACCCATCTGGGAAAAAGTTGACCCCGCGCCGCTGGTCTTCCGCGTGGTTGCGTAGGATATTGACGGCTTGCAACCCCCGCCCAAAGCCAATCGCCAGGGAGCGATTCGTCTGGGTGCCGTCGTACCAGGCCCACAAATCCGACAAGAGCAACCCCACCGCCCCTGCGACGCCAAAGGTGTAACGGTCCAGGTCAGCTTCCGTTTGAATCCGCCAGTTGCAGGACGCCCAGTAGGCCATCCGGTCCGCCATCGCTGCTGTCGCATCCCAAATCCGCGGCGCAATCGTCGGGGGAGCCAGCAACGCCCATTCGCCAATGCGCACCGTCACCTCCGGCAAGGGCGTCTGATGCACCGACAGCGCCAGGGATAAATCGTTCACCGCAAAGGTATCGGTCGCCGCCTCTAGGGTTAAACTCACGGAGCGCAGCAATTTCACCTTCGTTTCACTGTCCAAGTCGGGATGGTCTTCGATTTCGTCAATCGCCCGCATGCAGAGATAGGCGGAAGTCACTGCTTCTTGCAAACCCGCAGGCAGGCCGCTAATGGGAATAAAAAACGTCCGACTGGTCTCTTTCAGTAGTTCCAAAGCACCCCGGCGCAAATCCATCCGCTCAACTCCTTTCCACCACTACACACACCATACCATTAGCGCCAAGTATAGCGGAAAAACCGGGGTTGTCCTAGCCCTGCCCCACCTGCCGCTGGTAGCGTCCTAGGGCCATGAGCGGGAAGTGCTGATAGTACAAGTTATAGCGCAGGTAAAAATGTCGGGGAAAGCCGGTGCCAGTGAACCATAGTTCCTGCCAGGCCCCGTTGGGTTGCTGTTGCGCGAGTAAATAGGCAATCCCGCGTCCCGTTGCCGGATGCGTTCCCTGGCCCGCCGCCAATAATCCCAAAATGGCCCAAGCGGTTTGGGAAACAGTGCTATCCCCTTGGCCTTGCAGCGATGGGTCGTTGTAACTGTGGCAAGTTTCGCCCCAACCGCCGTCGGGATTTTGGTGCGCCAACAACCAGGTCACCGCCCGTTCTCGTGCCCGCTGCGCCTGGGGTTCGTCTTGGAGCGCCGCCAGCACCCCACTGGTTCCGTAAATGTAATTCACGCCCCAGCGGCCAAACCAACTGCCCGTCGGCTCCTGCACCCGCAGCAGGTAATCCAACGCCCGTTGCTTGACCACCGGTGGGAGAGGGGAAACTCCTGGATAATGGGCCATTTCCAGCACCCGGGCCGTGACATCGGCTGTCCCCGGGTCAATCATCGCCTGCAAATCGCCGTAGGGAATGTAATTGAGCCAATCCTGGTCGTTGTCTTTGTCAAAGGCGCCCCACGACCCGTTTTTACATTGCATGGCCACAATCCAATCCACCGCCCGCCGGATAGCTTGCTGTTTTTCGGCTTCGTTGGGCAAGCGAATTTGGCTCAGGGCCATCACCACTACCGCCGTATCGTCCACATCGGGGTAGTAACGGTTGTCGAATTCAAATGCCCAGCCTCCCGGTCGCGCCTGGGGATTTTTCACCGCCCAGTCCCCATAGGTATTGAGAATTTGCTTCTGCAGCAGCCATTGCCCCGCCTGCACCAGCGCCGGATGGTCCGGCTCTAACCCACTATCCACCAGCGCGCGGATGGTCAAGGCCGTATCCCACACCGGCGACACGCAGGGCTGCATCCAGTATTCGGTTTCGCTTTCCACGCAGAATTTCTCTACCGCCCGGAAGCCCCGCACCACCGCTGGTTCTTCTAGCGGGTAATCCAGGCAGCGCAACGCCAGCAGCGAATTCACCATGGCCGGTTGGATGCCGCCCCAGTCCCCCGTTTCCTCTTGGCGTTGCAAAATCCACTTTTCCGCAGCGGCCAGTCCCTCTTGCCGAAACGGCGTCAAACCGAACATTTCTGCCCATTTCAAGCCCCAATCCAGCCACACAAATACATCCGACCAATCGCCTTTTTGCGGCAATTCGTAACGGCGGGCAGCGGGCGGTTCCACATACAATTCATCCAAGGTAAATCCCTGGGGATACACCGGTTTTTTATCAAAGACAATGATTAAGGGGACGGTGCTACTTCTGGCCCAACTGGACATGTCGTAAATACTAAAGGGACCGCCTGGGGGTAACAGCATCAACCAGGGGGGCAATGATGGCAGCCCTTGCCATTCGTAACAACCGATCAGGGCTAGATTTAACTTGGTAAAAATGCGACTGCGAGTGACGCCGCCGCGACTTAAAATCACCTCTCTAGCTCGCTGCATCGCCGGTTCGTCGGGGTGACAGCCCAATAACCGCAACGCCATATAGGCTTCAATGGTGCAGTTCAAATCCCCGCCATCGCCGTAGTACAGTTCCCAGCCGCCGTGCGCCCGTTGTTGATTGAGAAGATAGGTTTTAATTTTCGCCAGCGGCAGTCGCTCCTTGATCCCCCAAATGGCATAGAGCAACACCAACTCGGCGGTCATCGTGACATTGGATTCCAGCGTGGCCCACCAAAAACCTTCTGGGTATTGCAACGACAACAGATACGCCTGACTCCGTTGAATCCCCTGTTGCAGGTCATCCACAGCCACCGTTTGCATGGGCCACTCCCCCGAAAAAAGCCATCTTTAACTTATACCAGGCTTGGGGGGTCTCCCGCCTTCAGAGTTGGTACTGGGCCAATTGTTGCAGCGCCATCTCTAGCGATGTGGCCGGTTCCTGGCAGGTCAATCCTTGGCACACCAGCGCCACCCCTGGTATCTCGGTCGCCGGTTGCCACACCGTCGTTGGGAAAAAGCGCAAGCCGATGGCCGCCAACACATCCGGTTGCGCCTTGACCACCAGCGGGTGCAAAAACCAGTCCAACGCCGTCAGCAAACTCGGGCAACTCTGGGGCGCGACTTGCACAAGCTGGCCAAACGCTTGCAATCCCCGCTCCGCTCGTTCCAAGTAACTCAGATTGCCGGTGAGCAAGGCCAAGCGTACCAGATTGGTCAGCGCCACCCCATTGGCCGAGGGAATGGCATTGTCTTCGCAGGGCCGTTCCCGCACCAGTAAATCCCCACTCGCCGTTGCCGCCGTGGCGTAATAACCCCCGCTTTCACAGGCATACGCCGCATCAAACGCCCTTTGAAACATTTGCGCCAACTCTAACCATTCCGGCGCGCGCTCACCTCCCAGCAGGCTCACCGCCATTTGATGCAAATCCAGCAGGGCTTTGATCCACAGGGCGTAATCTTCTGCCTGGGCCATCACCGCCACCTGACCGTCGTAATTCAAGCGATAAAATTGCCCGTTGACCCACTGGTTTTGGCGGATGAAATTGGCGCACTGGATCGCTAGCTCGCCGTAGCTTGGCTCCTGAAACACCACCGCCGCCCGCGCCAATCCCGAAATCATCAAACTGTTCCAGGCGACAATCATTTTCGTATCGGTGACAGGGGGAATCCGACCCGGCCAAGGAGTGGTTTTGGCGTGCTGGGCATCTACAGCGGGCGGGAACGAGAGACAGGTTTCCGGGGGCGCGCCGTAGCGACGGATAAACAATTTGGTCAACGCCGATTCCACCTGCGGGTCCAAATCCTGTCCATGCAGGCGTTGCAACACGATTTTGCCTTCAAAATTGCCCTGGGGTTCGATTTCAAAAGCCACCTTCAAGGCGTCAAATTCTTCGGGCGTTAATAACTCGGCCAACTCCTGATACCGCCACACATAAAAGGCTCCCTCTTCTGGCTCGGCATCGCTGGGGGAAACAAAACTGTCGGCGTCCTGCGCTGCATAGAAATACCCTGCCTCCGACCGCATTTCCCGCCGCAGCCATTGCACGGTCTTTGTGACCGCCCGCCGCAGGGGAGCCATCTGCACACCGGCGCTCCACAAGTTGCTTAGGTATTCCAGAATCAACCCATTGTCGTAGAGCATCTTCTCAAAGTGGGGCACGGTCCAGGTCGGGTCAACAGTATAGCGATGCCACCCGCCCGCTACCTGGTCAAAAATGCCCCCCAGCGCCAGATTCATCCCCCGCCGCACCGCCGGATGGTCGGCTGTCAAGGGTCCACTCCACCGGCTGGCCTGCAACACCGCTTGAGCGTAGGGAATCATCGGGAACGAATTACCCGGCCCTTCGTAGTTCAGGATGCTGGTGACCTTACGGTAGCCGTTTTCTAGGGCGCTTTTGTCCGGTACACTCACCGCTGGCAATTGATTGGGCGATTGTAGGTACGCCAGGATTTGCGATTTCACCTGCTGCACCTGGTCCTTGCGCTGGTCGTAGTATTGGCGCACCGCTTGCAGCAATTCCAGAAACCCAGGCCGGCCAAACCGGGGCGTCAAGGGGAAGTAGGTTCCCCCGTAAAAGGGCGCTAGGTCATAGGGGTCGAGAAAGACATTCAAGGGCCAACCCGCCTGGCCAATCATCAACTGCACCGCCTGGATATAGATGTGGTCAATATCGGGGCGCTCCTCCCGGTCCACCTTAATCGGCAGAAAATACTGGTTCATGTAAGCGGCCACAGCGGGGTCGGAGAAGGCTTCCCCCTCCATCACGGTGCACCAGTGGCAACTGGAATAGCCGATGGACAAAAAAATGGGTTTATTTTCGCGGCGGGCTGTAGCAATGGCTTCCTCTCCCCAGGGCCACCAATCAATTGGGTTATGACCGTGTTTGCGCAAATATAAGCTCTGGGCGTGAATCAGCCGATTCGCCATGGGGATACCTAGGAGGTAGAATCTCCTCTCAGTGTAACGGGCTTAACCAAAAAGGGCTACTTTCCCTCAACTGCTCAAGCTGAATCCGCAGCGACGGGCAGGCTTTGGAGATAGGCCAGAATCGCATCATGCTGTTGGCGCAGGCGCAAGGTCATCCGGGGTGCAACCGTAGAAGCCACAATCCGTCCTCCCGGCAACTCCACCCAGACCAGGGTGTGAAAGACGCGATACGTGCCGCCACAGGTCCTGGCGAGGTCTGCTAGTTCAGTGAGGGTGAGCGAACGGGGCAAATCAACATCCCAGGCCCACCCCTTGCCGCATTCCCGCCGTCGCAGTAAGTGCAACTCCATATCTCAAACAGCCGTTGCTGTGAATTCACACCAGGGGTCACCCTGCTCTCGCGCCCGTACTTCCCGGCCTTGGAAGTGATGACCCCGCCGGAACAAGTTGTTATACAGGGTCTCGTTGAGAACTGGTTTCTGGGCAATGTGGCCCCGGTAAACGATGTTCATCATGGCCGGTACAGCTCCCTGGGCAAAGAAACAAGCGCCGGTCGAGCTGTTGGGATAGGTGGCCAGGAAATAATTGGTTTCGTAGTTACCGTCAATTGCCACCCGGCAAAACTGGTTGCTTTCGATTTCCACCAGTTCCCAGCGGCCCCATCCCAAACTACTGGCTACCGCATAACCGCCATGAACCCAGTCCGTATCGGTTTGAATCATGGGCTGCACCAGGCTTTCCCACTCTACCGACTCCATAATGTTGCCGAAGGTGTAAAACACACAAACATGTCCTGATTCCCGGATTAAGTCGCAGCCGACCGCTTCTAAAGCGGGATTCACCGCCCGCAGCGCGTCTAAGAACCGGTACTGGATGCGGTTGTAGTAATTGGCAGGCATCCGCGTTAACAACACATTGAAGGCGCGAATTTGACCGTCATCATCTCCAGCCAATGGCAGTCCCCAGAGCGTTTCGTTCAGGGCTTCGTAGTCCACAGATGTTTTAGCGCGCGCAATGGGAGCCGGTTGGTCAATGACTCGCCCCATACCAGGGCTGGGGGTCAACTGGCGACGAACGGCTACTGGCTGCACCCGAATGAGACAGTGATCTCCGCGTGTTACAGCTTGACACACCGTTTCTTCCGCTTCGTAATCCCCCAGCGACCCGTAAATAGCGTCAAACGCTGCCGCTGCGTAGCCGACTGCTAGGTGGTCTATAGGCTTCTGCCGGTTGATGATTTCCCCGTACTTGCCTAGCCAGCCTTCGGCGTAGTGGGAGTGGCGCAGTTCCAGCTCACCCCCTTGAGGAGAAATGTCTCCCTCCAGTTGCCCAAACCCCAAAAAACTAAACAATTGCCGGGCTAGGCGCCAGCGCTCCGATTCCCGCAGAACTTCTAGTTGCTGAAACGCCCCCTGCAGCAGGCTAAAAAATATTTCTTGTGCCGATTGGCGCAAAATCCCCACTCCGTCAATCCAATCGGGGTCTTCAATGGTCTGTTGCAAAAACAAGTTGTAGTGGTGACAATGAAAAATCACCGGTTCGCCGAATAAACCCACCAACTTGCGCGGGCGGTCTACAACCAAACAGTCGAGCATTGGCTTTCCTCCTTACCTGGATTAATCAACTGTGATGGGAAGACGTTCAACCCCTAGCAACTCTGCAACGCCTCGGTACAGTAAACGCACTTCGTTGGCAGATAAATGCCCTTTGGCAAGTTTTTCCGGGTGTAATCCGGTTTTTAATGACAGACGCAAAAGTACAAAGTTGGGGTCTGGCGCATAACGGCGGGCGTAGTCTAGCAACAATTGAGCCGTAGATTTGGTAGTGTCAGTGGGGTCAGGCAACAAGGGCTGCGCATCCAACAAAATCGCCTTCAACCGCTCGATTACCAACTTCAATTCGGTGGTCACTTTGGTCATCATGAGAACGAAGTAGGGAGATTTGGGAAATGCCTTGACCAGTAACCGGATGCGTCCCGACCCGGCCAGGATGTAGTCCGCCATTGCTTGGGCATCGAACAATTGGCAAAACCGCACATTCGTCCGTACCAAGTCACTGGCGTAAGCGCCCAATGAATGAATATCAGCCACGGCCTCCGGGTCATAGTTGATTTCGGCGATGGTTTGGTCATCAGTCGTCCGCCCAATCAACACAGCTAGCACCCCTGGCAACCCGGCCACATGTTGTTGCAAAACGCTCTCCAAAGTGCGTGCCATTCCTCCACTCCCGCTAGTTCGACACAAGACGTAACTTTATAACGTTGCAGTTGAGTAAAAGGCAATAGGCTTAAAGCAATACCGTTATTTTTTTTAATGCTTTCTTAACCTTGACCAGGTTGTGCTAGAGTGGGGAGGCAGATACTTGGCCCAGTCTCAGGGATGGACATTCTGGCGACGCTAGAGGCCGATTACGCCCGATTTCCCCGCGACCAGACCTACAGCATTTATGCCGAGGACATTGTTTTTGCCGATCCCATGATGCGGGTGCGGGGGCGCCAGAACTTTCAAGGGATGATCCATTTTTTGGCGACGTGGTTCCGGGATATTCGCCTGGATTTGCATGAGATGCGTCAGGATGGGCCAGTGATTCACACCCGCTGGACGATGAGTTGGATAGCGCCTTTGCCCTGGCGACCCCGGGTGACGGTGACGGGCCGCAGTGAATTGACCCTCAACGCGCAGGGGCTGATTCAACAGCAGATTGACTACTGGGACTGCTCCCGATGGGACTTGTTACGCCAGCATTTCCCGTTTGCATTGGGAAACCCAAATCGCGGACAATAAAAAGCATTAGACAGTTATCTTTGTTACGGTTTATGACGGTGGCGCCAGTCGCAATTCGGGATGAAGTCTTTACCACAGAGGTCGTCCAGGCAAAAGAGCCGGTGCTGGTCTATGTGTGGGCGGAGTGGTGTGGCCCTTGCCGGTTGATGACCCAGATTCTGACCCAGATGGCGCCCCAGTGGCAAGGACGGTTGAAGATGGTGAAAATGCACGCGGACGAAAACCCGGAAACCGTAAAGAATTACCAGGTAACGGGCATCCCAACCCTGTTGCTCTTTCAGGGTGGGGAATTGGTCTGGCGGCATGAGGGAGTGTTGAACCAGGCCAAGCTAGAACAGGCGCTCGTGCAGCACATCGGGGGGTAGGACAGGGATGGTACGGTTGGCAGAACGATTGGCGCCCCTGACGCGCAACGTGTTTGCCGATATGGACCAGGCCAAGGCGCAGGCGGCGGCCCAAGGTGTTGATGTCATTGACCTGTCGCTAGGGTCGTCGGATTTGCCCACGCGCCCGGAGATTCTGGCGGTGATTGCCGAAGCCTTACAGGATACGCGTACCCACGGCTATTTGTTGTTTCATGGGACGCGGGAGTTTCGGCAGGCGGCGGCGACCTGGTATGAACAGCGCTATGGGGTGGCGGTAGACCCAGAAACAGAAGTGTTACCGCTGATTGGCTCCCAGGAAGGGACAGCCCATTTGCCTCTAGCTGTGCTCAATCCCGGCGATTACGCCATCTTGCTTGACCCTGGTTACCCATCCCATGCGGGGGGAGTGGCGTTGGCGGGTGGACAGATGCATCTCTTGCGTTTGCGGGCGGAGCAGGGATTTTTGCCGGATTTCGGTCAGGTTCCCAACGAAGTGCTGCAACGGGCGCGGCTGCTGGTCTTGTCTTATCCCCACAACCCCACGGCAGCGGTGGCGGACTTGGCCGTGATGGAGGCCGCAGTGGACTTTTGCCGGCGCTACGACCTGGTGTTGTGCCATGACTTCCCCTATGCGGATTTGGTGTTTGACGAGACCTTGCCCCCCTCGGTGTTGCAGGCGGACCGGGAAAAACGGGTGAGTATTGAATTTTTCAGCCTGTCCAAGTCCTACAACATGGGGGGGTTTCGGTTGGGCTACGCCATTGGCAATCGAGAGTTAATCCTGGCGCTGCGACGGGTCAAGGCAGTGGTGGATTTTAACCAGTACGCGGGGATTTTGCGGGCAGGGGCGCAGGCGCTGTTGGGGGACCAAACGGGGGTGCGGGAGATGGTCAACACGTTTCGGGAACGGCGAGATGCCTTTGTGGCGGCGATGCATCGGATTGGGTGGCAGGTGCCGGTTCCCCAGGCGACGATGTATGTGTGGGCGCCGTTGCCTCTAGCGTGGGCGGACCGTTCCTTGGAGTTTTGCCAGCACTTGGTACAAAAAACGGGTGTGGCCGCCTCACCTGGCGCTGGCTTTGGCCCAGGGGGCGAGGGGTATGTGCGATTTGCCCTAGTGCATCCCCCAGCGCGGTTGCAGGAAGCTGTTAACCGCATGGCCAGTTGGTTGGGGCTGGGGTGATTTGGCGGCAGGTCCAGCTTTTTCTCAGACGAGCGGGTTGGCTTCTGCCAAGGCCCGTTGCATCAACAAGCTGTGGGAACCCCGCTCTGGTTCGCCTGGCCCCGGCATCCGTTGGATATAGGTGCCATCGGGTTGCAAGTCCCACGCCTGGCGGTTGTCATGCCACATCAGTTCCATAATCTCCTGCAATTCCCGTTTGAGACCGGCATCCAGCACCGGCGCTAACGTCTCTACCCGTCGGTCCAGGTTGCGCGTCCGCCAGTCAGCGCTGCCGATGTACATCAGGTCGTCGCCCCCGTGGTGGAACCAAAATACCCGCGAATGCTCTAAAAACCGCCCAATAATGCTCACTACCCGAATCCGCTCGCTCAGGCCTGGCACCCCTGGTCGCAAGGTACACATCCCCCGCACCAGTAAACGAATGTCCACACCCGCCTGGGACGCCTGATAGAGTTCTAGGATGATGTCGGTGTCCGCCAGGGCATTCATTTTGGCAAAAATGTGAGCAGGTTTACCTTGCCGCGCTTGTTCGGCCTCGTAGCGAATCAGCCGCACCATTTCTTCCCGCAGACTGACAGGCGCTACCAGCAACCGCCGGTACTGCCGCTGGCGCGAGTAGCCCGTGAGAAAGTTGAATAACTCCGAAACATCGGCGGCCAAATCCTCGCGGCAGGTCAACATGCCCAAATCGGTGTAAATTCGCGCCGTTTTGGAGTTGTAGTTGCCGGTGCCGATGTGCATATAGCGGCGAATGCTGTCCCCCTCCCGACGCACGACCAGCGCCACCTTGCAGTGGGTTTTTAGCCCAATCAACCCGTACACTACATGCACCCCGGCGCGCTCCAGTCGCTTGGCCCATTGGATGTTGTTTTCCTCGTCAAAACGGGCCTTGAGTTCCACCAGCACCGCCACCTGAATCCCGTTTTCTGCCGCTGTGATCAGGGACTGGATGATGGGGGAATCCCCCGACGTGCGGTACAGCGTCATTTTGATGCCCAGGACATCGGAGTCGTTGGCCGCCTGATCGATAAACCGCTCCACCGTCCCGGCGAAGGAATGATAGGGGTGATGCACCAATACGTCCCCCTGTTGAATCAAGTTGAACCAGTCAATCCCATCCAGGGCCTCGCTGTAGGCTTTTTCCTCAAAAATGGCCGGTAGTACCGGTGTCCAGTCGGGGTCGCGCAAATCGGGGAAGGGCAAAAACGCCAGCTCCATCAAGTCGCCCAGATTAATCAAGGTGTTGATTTCATAAATCCACGGGTCGGAGATGTGCAAGCCCTGGGTGAGAATATCCCGCACCAGCTCCGGTACGCCCTTGACAATTTCTAGGCGAGTGGCTTCACGGCCATAGCGACGACTCCGGACTTCTTTCTCAATTTCTGCCAGCAAATCCCCCGCCTCGTCTTCGCGGATTTCCAGGTCGGCATCCCGCGTCACCCGAAATGGATACCAACCCACAATCTCCATTCCCGGAAACAGAGCCTCTAGATGGTGACCGATGATTTGTTCTAGGGGCACCCCTAACCAGCGCACACCCGGCGGTCGCAGGGGTTCGGGCAAGGTGACAAACCGCTTCAGGGCCTTGCCGCCCGGATTCGACGCCGCTTTGGTGGGGACTTTCACCCGCGCAAAATGCTGCTGGCCAGTTTTGCTGTCCTGGAGGAGCACTGCCAGGTTCAAGCTCAAATTTGACATGTAGGGGAACGGATGGCCGGGGTCAACGGCGAGGGGGGTCAAGATAGGAAAGACGCGCCGCATGAAATCGTTGTGGAGATAGGCTTTTTGTTCCGGCGTCAAGTCGGCGTAATCGGCAATGACAATCCCGGCATCCGCTAAACGAGGACGGATAGTCTTGGCAAAGTATTCATGTTGCTGGGTGACGACGGGAGCCAAATGCTCGCTGATTAAATCCAATTGCTCCTGGGGCGTCAGGCCGTCGGGAGTGGGCGTCGTTACGTTCGCTTCGATCTGGTCGCGCAAAGCGTCAATTCGCACCATGAAGTACTCATCCAGGTTGGTGCTGAAAATCGCCAGAAATTTGACCTGCTCTAGCAGCGGTGTGCGGCTGTCAAATGCTTCGTGTAGCACCCGGTCGTTGAACCGTAACCAGCTTTTTTCCCGGTTGAGGAAATGGCTCGGATGGGTCAAGGGTAAAGGCGCAACATCATCCATAACACCTACACCGTGTGGAGCGGCACCCCTAATGTACCAGGTTTATCCAGTTATGGCGAACCCCCAGTTGCGCTGAGCCATCGCTCATGGGGTTAAAAAAACATGGGTCAGGGATTTTCGGGTGTATCACCTTCCACGCCTCAACCGCTACTCAACCTAAACAATTTCTAAACAATTTATTAACAAATGGAATCCATGATTTGGTGTTGGGTGGCCCAGTTGAGCCGGTTAGAAGTTAGGGTTTCTTCACTGCTTTCTGCCGGCGTCCGTTCTACTATAGTAAGTAGGTTTAGATAACCTTGATAGGCATTCCACAGTTGCGGGCAGAGAAGCGTAGAGATGCCCGATTCAAGGCGTTTTCAAGGTCATGGCCGCCCATCATAACCGAGGCATGCGATGAGTTACCCAAGGCCCACCTCCCATCCTTACCCCTTCACTGCCATTGTCGGGCAAGAGGAAATGAAACTCTGCCTGTTGCTGAATGTGGTGGACCCGCGCATCGGTGGGGTGATGATTATGGGACACCGGGGCACAGGCAAAAGTACGGCGGTGCGCGCTTTGGCGGAAGTGCTACCGAAAATTACCCGCCTGGCTGGCGATCCCTTTAATCGCGCGCCCGCAGACGTGCCACCCCAAGACCCGTTGTTGGCCCTCGTCGGTATTACCGAACGCCCGCAGCAGGCTGAAAAAATCCCAGTGCCGGTGGTGGATTTGCCCCTAGGAGCGACGGAAGACCGGGTGTGCGGCACGATTGACATCGAAGCGGCCTTGACCATGGGAATCAAGCGGTTTCAACCGGGGTTGTTAGCACAGGCCAATCGCGGGTTTCTCTACATTGACGAGGTGAATTTACTGGAAGACCACCTGGTGGACCTGTTGCTAGACGTGGCCGCTAGTGGCTGGAATGTGGTTGAACGGGAGGGCATTAGCGTGCGTCACCCGGCTCGGTTTGTGCTGGTGGGTTCGGGCAACCCGGAAGAAGGGGAGTTGCGCCCGCAATTGCTAGACCGGTTTGGTCTCCACGCCCGCATTCTCACAATTACCGATATTGGGCAACGTATCGAAATTGTCCGTCGCCGCCGCGCCTACGATGCTGACCCAGCCGCCTTTACGCGCCAGTGGCAACCGCAGCAACGAGCCTTGCAACGGCAGATTGTGGCGGCCCAGAAACGCTTGCCCCAGGTGACCCTGCCCGACGAGGTGCTCCTGTTTGCCGCGGAGCTGTGCATGGTATTAAACGTGGACGGTCACCGGGGCGAACTCACCCTGGCCCGGGCCGCTTGTGCCTTGGCAGCGCTGGACGCACGCACCCAGGCCACGATAGACGATGTCTGCCGCGTGGCTGTACCGGCCCTGAGGCACCGTTTGCGTCGCGACCCACTGGAAACAACTGACGCCGGCGACAAAGTGATGCAGGCATTGACCGACCTGCTCGCTCGCCATAACCATCGCCCCCTCGAAGCGGTTTCGGCGTTGACGCCAACCTGAAGCCATGGTTGCTGTACCTTCTGCTTTGCCATTCACCCGGATTGTCGGTCTCGAGGCCGCTCGACAGGCGCTGTTGCTGCTGGTCGTTAATCCTGCCCTTGCCGGTGCAGCGATTGCGGCCAAAGCTGGAAGCGGTAAGTCCACCCTGGTGCGCGCCTTGGCAGCCCTCTTGCCGGCAGATAGCCCCTTTGTCGAACTACCGCTCAACATTACTGAAGACCGGTTGATTGGGGGTCTGGACTGGGAAGCGACGCTGGTCAAAGGGGTGCCGGTCGTTGAACCCGGAGTCCTGGCGCGGGCGCATGGGGGAATTTTGTACGTGGACAACGCCAATCGCCTCGATGCCACGATCACGGCAACCCTGGCCGAAGTCCTCAGCAGCGGTGTGGTGCGGGTAGAACGGGAAGGGTTGAGTACGGTGCAGCCGGCGCGCTTCGTGTTGATTGCGACCTATGACCCGGACGAAGGCGACTTGCCGATCACGCTACTCGACCGGCTGGGCTTGCTCGTGCCGCTAGCAGAAGAGGGTGACGCCAACGTGCGAGCCGAAGTGGTGCGACGTCATATTTATCCCGATGGCGAGGCCGATGAAACTGCCATCCTGCGCGGACTTATCCAAGCAGCCCACGAGCGGTTACCCCAGGTACACATCAGCGATGACCAAATGACGGCGCTCATGCAAACCGCCCTCGCTCTAGGGGTCGAAGGCAACCGCGCCGACGTGTTTGCGGTCGAAGCGGCAGTGGCGAGTGCAGCTTTGGCCGGTCGGGATGCAGTAGACGATGCGGACCTGCGACTGGCTGTTCAGTTCGTGTTATTACCCCGCGCAACCCAATCCCCTGCTGACGCCCAGCCATCAACACCGCAACTGCCGATGGCTCCTCATCCCAGCAGCGCTGATGCAGGCCCGCATGACTCGCCTACAGCAGGGGAACGGCCACTCCAGGAGTTATTGCTTGCAGCCGTCCAGACCGTATTGCCGCCCCACCTGTTGGACCTGCCCTTTGCCGAACGTCGCCGGGGCCGTCGCGGCAGTCGTGGGCAAACCCTCAATGCCCGGCGTGGGCGGTTTGTCCGGGCTGTGATGGGCGACCCCCACACTGACCACATTGCGCTCCTGCCCACGTTGATGGCGGCTGCACCCTGGCAACGCCTGCGCCAGCCCCAGGGGACCACGCGGATTCAGGTGCGTCGTGACGACCTGCGCATGAAACGTTACCGGGACAAGGCTGGTACGCTTTACATCTTCGTGGTGGACGCCAGCGGCTCGATGGCCATTAACCGCATGCGCGAGGCAAAAGGCGCTGCCCTGCGGCTGTTACAAGACGCCTATGTGCATCGGGACCAGGTGGCGCTGATTGCGTTTCGCGGTCAAAACGCCCAGGTGTTACTGCCGCCTTCCCAGAGTGTCGAACGGGCGCGACGGGAGCTGGATATCCTGCCGACGGGGGGAGGGACGCCCCTTGCTTCGGCCTTACTCACTGCCTGGCAATTAGCCCAGCAAGCCCGCCAGCGGGGAGTTGCCAACATCACCCTGGTGTTGATGACCGATGGCCGGGCGAATGTGGGGCTCCAGGCACCAGCGGGAGACCGCCAACGTTTGCGGGACGAGGTGCAGCGACTAGCAACGCGACTGCGAGCCGATGCGATTCATGCCCTAGTCCTGGATACGCAGGTGAACTATCTTTCCCGCAGCGAGGCGGCGCAATTGGCCCAGTGGTTAGGGGGGCGCTACGTGTACCTACCCAACGCCCGGGCTGAACAAATTGCTCAGGCTTTAGCGACCGCCAGCGTATCGTCATGAGGTTACGGAGGAAACGGCCATGTCCAAGCCCAAGCTTGTTGCCATCGTTGGTCTGGAACACTTCAACCAGTCTGTTTGGGAGCAGGTCAAAGCCGACCTCGCGCCAGTGGCTCACTTGCAGCAGTTTACGGAGTGGGACTTGGAGCGCCAGGACCCGGCAGTAGCCCAGGCGATTCAGCAGGCCGATTGCCTCTTCATCTCGATGATCAACTTCAAAGACCAGGCAGACTGGCTGCGGGCGCAAGTGGCGCAATCACGGGCCAAGACCATTTTTGCCTTTGAATCCATGCCAGAGGTGATGGCCCTGAATCGGGTGGGGGATTACGTCATTGCCCAGCGTCCGGGCCAGAAAGGCAGCGGCATGCCAGAACCCATCAAACAGATTGTCCGCCTGTTGGTGCGAGGCCGGGATGAGGATACCCTCTACGGCTACACCAAGCTGATGAAGCTGATGCAAACCATGATGCGCTTCCTGCCAGCCAAGCTGCGGGACTTCAAAAACTGGATGCAGGTGAATATCTACTGGAACCAACCCCTGCCGGTCAACATCACCAACATGTTCCGCTTCATCCTGCGGGAATACTTCCAAGTGCCGGTTGAGGTGCAGCCCGTTGTTGAAGTCCCGATGATGGGGCTATACCATCCAGCAGCGCCCCACTTCTTTAAAGACATCAAAAGCTACCGCCAGTGGCAGGCCAAGCGCAACCGGCTCGATGGGCACGCATCTCCAGGTGAAACCTACACAGTGGCCTTGTTGTTTTTCCGCAAACATTTGCTGCAAGAGCGCGGTTACATTGACAGCTTGATCCAGGCGATGGAAACCGCCGGTCTCCAGGTGCTGCCCATTTTTGTTGCAGGTGTGGAAGGTCATGTGGTGGTGCGCGACTGGCTGGCCCATGAACCGGTGGACGTCCTGGTGAGCACGATTGGGTTTGCGCTGGTGGGCGGTCCTGCCGGTTCCACGAGTCCGGATACCCATCGAGATGCCGCCATTCACATCCTGGAGTGCTTGGATGCCCCCTACATCGTGGCCCAGCCCTTGTACGTGCAGGATGGGACCTCGTGGCAAACCCATGGCGTAGGGCCGATGCAAGCGGCAGCGCTGTACGCCTTGCCAGAAATGGATGGCGCGATTAACCCGGTGGTCATCGGCGTGTTAAACAATGGTCGCTTTGAGGTCGTGCCGGACCGCGTGCAACGCCTCATCACCCGCGTCAAAAATTGGGCGCGTCTGCGTCACATCCCCAACCCGGACAAAAAGGTAGCGTTCGTGGTTTATGACTACCCGCCTGGACTAGGGAAAAAGGCGACGGCAGCCCTGCTCGACGTACCCCGCTCCCTGTTGAACATCCTGCAGCGTCTTCAGGCCGAGGGTTATACGGTGGGGAATTTACCGGCAACGCCGGAAGCCCTGCTCGCACAATTGGAAGCGGCAACGACCCTGCAAGCGGGCGGTTTGCGGGTGACCTGGGACGAGTTCTGCCAATGGACTACCCCCTGGGAACGGGAGCGCATCGAGCAGCGCTGGGGACCTTGGCCCGGTGATATTGCTCCTGCTGGTCGGGATGCCGTATTCATTGGTGGCCTGCGTTTCGGCAATATCTACATTGGTGTCCAGCCACGGCTGGGGGTGACGGGCGACCCCATGCGCCTGCTGTTTGACAAGGAAAACACGCCTCATCACCAGTACCTGGCCTTTTACCGCTGGATCAGCCGTGGTTTCGGAGCGCACGCCCTGGTGCATGTCGGAATGCACGGTTCAGCCGAGTGGATGCCTGGTTTGCCACTGGGCTTAACCCAACGGTGCTGGCCAGATGCCCTGCTCGGCGACCTGCCCCAGTTTTACCTCTACCCCATGAACAACCCCAGCGAAGCCAACATCGCCAAGCGCCGGGGTTATGCGGTGATGATCTCCCACGCCGTACCGCCCATGGCCCGCGCTGGCTTGTACAAAGAACTGCTGGCGCTCAAGGAGATGCTGCAAGACTACCGGGAGCGGCAGATGGCGCATGGCGGCCAGGGGGACCCGTCTTTGGCAGAGGCCATCCTGCAAAAGGTCGCTCTCGCGAACCTGGACACCGATTGTCCCCGCTTGCAGGGGGAACCCTTCGATGACTATACGGCCCGTCTGTACGCCTATATTCGTGATTTGGAGCAGCGTTTGATTACCACGTCGTTGCATGTATTCGGCGAAGCGCCGCCCCTGGAATCACAATTGGTTACGGTCACGGAAGCGCTCAAGGTGCAGGGCAATGGTCATGGCCTGGCCAGTGTGATGTTGCACGCTGTGGCGCCCAGCAGTCCCGTCAGGAATTACAGCGAGTTGGCAACGCTGGCCCGCCAGGGCGACCCGGAAGCCTTGTCCCTGCGGGAGCGGGTGGACGCAGCCTGCCGGGAATTGGTCGAGCGCACGGTGTTTCAGGGCCAGCCGCCAGACCAGGCTCTGCAGAGCGTTCTCGCCAACGGCGCATCCGTGTCGGAGGCGGATGGGGCGGCGCTCAACCAAGCCATCCAAGCGGGACGTCAGATGGCCCGGCTTTTAGGCGATAACCACAGCGAGTTGGACGCCCTGGTGCGGGGGTTGAACGGGCGCTACATCCCACCGGCGCCTGGCGGTGACCTCATCCGGGATGGTTTGGGAGTGTTGCCGACGGGTCGGAACATTCACGCCATTGACCCCTGGCGCATTCCCAGTGAACTGGCCTACCGGCGCGGGAAGCAGATTGCCGAGGCGTTGCTTGCCAAACACCTGGCCGAAAACCACGGTCAGTATCCAGAAACCATCGCCCAAGTCATCTGGGGGCTGGACACGATCAAAACTAAAGGGGAAGCAGTCGCCGTTGTCTTGCATCTGATTGGTGCGCGGCCTCACCACGACAGCCAGGGCAAAATCAGCCATTATCAACTAATTCCTCTCCAGGAATTAGGCCGTCCCCGCATTGACGTGCTGATGCAACTGAGTCCCATTTTCCGGGACACGTTTGAACTCTTGATGGACCATCTCGACCGGCTGGTGAAGGAAGCGGCACGGGCCGACGAACCGCCAGAGATGAACTTCATCAAGAAGCACGTGGAAGCGGCGATGCGCGAGGGGTTGACCTTTGAGCAGGCCACTGCCCGCCTATTTACCCAACCGCCAGGGCAGTACGGCACTTACGTGGACGACCTGGTGGAAGATGCCGCCTGGCAAACGGACGACGACCTCGCCCAAACCTTTATCCGTCGTAATGCCTACGCCTACGGAGGAGGTCGCAGCGGCCAGCCAGTGCCCCAAACCCTGGAGCGCCTGTTGCGCACGGTCAGCCGAGTAGCGCATACGATTGACTCGGTGGAGTTTGGCGTGACCGACATTGACCATTACTTCGCCTCGTCCGGCGCTCTGCAATTGGCTGCGCGTAAACACAGCGGCACCGATGTGAAGTTGAACTATATCGAGACATTCACGGCTGACACGCGGGTGGAAGACCTCGACCGGGTGCTACGGCTGGAATACCGCACCAAGCTGCTCAATCCCCACTGGTACGAAAGCATGTTGCAGCACGGTCATAGCGGCGCCGCCGAGATTAGCAATCGTTTCACCTATCTGCTGGGGTGGGATGCTGTCAGCGGCGCGGTGGACGATTGGACCTACACAGCAGCAGCCCGGACCTATGCCCTTGACCCAACCATGCGCGAACGCCTGACCAAACTCAACCCCCAGGCCATGCGCAACATCGTCGGGCGCCTGCTGGAGGCCAACGGGCGGGGTCTGTGGCAAGCGGACGAGGCAACCATTGCCCAACTGCGGGAAATGTACGCCGACCTGGAGGACCAGCTAGAAGGGGTGGCAGTGTAGCTAGTGTTTACTAGTGAACCCTGCTCCCGAAGAACCCGTGTTGCGCCAGGAAATCAGGGGTCAAGTCCAATGTTGTGGACCAGGGCCGCAGGAAGCGCTCGACATATTTGCCCAAGATATCTGCCTCCAGATTGACGGGGTCGCCAGGACGTAGATACTGCAAATTGGTGGCCGTGTAGGTCAGCGGAATCACGGCGACCCGGAAGCCCGCTTCCCAGACGTTGGCAATGGTGAGGCTCACCCCGTTGACCGCAATGCTGCCCTTGGGAACGAGATAACGGGCGACTTCCGGCGGGGCGGTAAAATCCATTTCCCAAAAGTCAGCGCCGACTGCATGGCTCCGTTGCAACTGTCCCACCCCGTCAACGTGTCCTGTGACAAAGTGCCCGCCTAGCTTTTGTCCTACCCGCAACGCTGCTTCCAAATTCACCCACGCCCGTTGCCCCAACGTGCTACGCCGGCGGGTTTCGGGAGACGTCGCGGCCGTAAAGCCTTGGGCATCAAAATCGGTAACTGTTAGGCAAACCCCATCCACGGCCATACTGTCCCCCACCGCTAAATCAGGGAAACAGCCCATATCAGCAGCAACATAAATCCGGTCACGACTGTGCCAACGGACTTGCCCTAGGGTCTGCACCAGGCCGGTAAACATAAGTGATTCCACTGGCGCCCTTTCCGTCTTAGTATAGTAGATGTAGTCGTCTAAACCTTGGCCCCAAGGCAGCAGAGTCCGAGCATGGTTGAAATGAAGGTTGCCGGAATTGCCCTCGATGCCTTAAGCCGGAGTCCGATTGTCCTGCTGAAGGATACGGCGGAGCGGCGGGCGTTACCCATTTGGATTGGGCAAGCAGAGGCGCGGGCAATCATTAGCGCCCTGGAAGGTGAAGAATTGCCCCGTCCCTTGACACACGACTTGATGTTGAACGCCTGGAAGTTGTGGGGTATTACGCTGACGCGGGTCATAATTCACTCGCTCCAGGATAATGTTTTTCATGCGGTGCTGTTCCTGGCCCAGGGGGATGATGTCCGGCAATTGGATGCCCGGCCTAGCGATGCAATTGCCCTGGCGCTGAAGGCGAATGTGCCGATTTGGGTGATGGAGGAAGTGGTGGCCAACGCTTCGATTCCTGTGGACCGGGAAGCTGACGAAGCCGAATTAGAAGCGTTCCGGGAGTTTGTGTCCAAGGTGCGCCCGGAAGACTTTGTGGGTTGGCGTGGTCGGAGCGAGGGTCAGGAGTCATCGGATCGGGGTTAGGTTGGCCACGTTGGGGGTTGACGCTCTGGGCAGCAGGTGTACTGGGATTCATTTACCTGCCGATTCTGGTTTTGGTCATTTTTTCGTTTAATAATTCTCGCTTCACCGGTACCTGGCAAGGGTTTACGTGGGATTGGTACCGGGTTCTTCTCACGGGTCAGGGAGCCGCCTTTCCAGAAACTGTCGGCTTTGGCCGTTATGGCCTGTTGCCTGCGCTGGGCAATAGCTTAATCGTGGCGACAGTGACAACTGTTGTGGCGACGGTATTGGGGACGGCCCTGGCGCTGGGGTTGGACCGGGTGAAATGGCCGGGACGGGTGAGCGTGGAGGCTCTAGTGTTGTTGCCGCTGGTGATCCCAGAGATTGCCCAGGGGGTGTCGTTGCTGGTCTTTTTTCACGGAGCGTTTCGCTTGTGGCGGGCCTGGACGGGGCAGGAGTTGACCTTGGGCTTGCCGACGGTGACGATTGGTCATATCACGTTTGCCATTTCTTTCGTGACGTTGGTGGTGCGGGCGCGGCTGGCGGAGTTGAATCCCCGTTGGGAGGAAGCAGCCATGGATTTGGGCGCCAATCGCTGGCAGACCCTGCGCTATATCACGTTGCCCTGGTTGACACCCGCGTTGTTGAGTGGCGCATTGCTGGTGTTTACGTTGTCACTGGATGACTTTGTGGTGACATTTTTTACAGCGGGTACCGGCGCAACCACGCTACCTGTATTTGTCTATGGCATGATTAAATTTTCAGTAACGCCGGCGATTAATGCCATTTCTACGCTGATGCTACTGGCGTCGTCGGTGTTGGTATTGCTGGCTTGGAGTCTGCAACGGCAACCGGAGGTGAGGCAGGTCTAGGGAGACACACAATCATGCGACGACGCTGGTGGATTTGGGGCTTGTTGATGCTATGGGCGGCCTGGTTGCCGATTGGCTGTGGTCCGTGGGAGCAGCCGCCGCAGCCTGGTCAACCGACCCAAACGTTGAGCGTGTACAACTGGGCTACCTACATTGCACCGCAGGTACTCACGGATTTTGAAAAAAAATTCAATGTGCGTATTAAGTACGACACGTTTGACAGTCCTGACACCCTCTATGCCAAATTGAAGCCGGGGAATCCAGGGTATGACGTTATTTTCCCATCCGATTACCTGGTCAATCGCATGATCCAGGAAGACATGCTGGTGCCGTTGCAACTGGATAAGATTCCCAACCGCGTTCATTTAGGTCAACGATTCCAAAACCCACCCTACGACCCCGGCAACCGCTACAGTATGCCCTACTTGTGGGGAACCCAGGGGATTGGCTACAACCGCAAACAAACTGGCAAAGCCATTGACAGTTGGCAGGCCATGTTTGACGCCCAGTACCGGGTAGCCTGGCAGGAGGAATCGCGAGCCACGTTGGGCGCCGTGCTGATTGCCTTGGGGTTGAACCCAAATACCACCAAAACCGAGGAGATTAACCGAGCGCGGGATTGGTTGATCCAACACCGGGGAAATATCGTCGCCTTTGCGCCGGATACCGGTGAAGAGTTGCTCAATCAAGGGGAAGTTACCCTGGCGTTTGAAAATAGCGGCGACGTGTTCCAGGTGATGGCCCAAAACCCCGCTATTGCCTATGCCATTCCCAAAGAGGGAGCAATCTTGTGGGTCGATGCCATGGCCATTCCCAAGGGCGCGCCTCATGTGGATTTAGCCCACGAATTTATCAACTACTTGTTAGACCCGGAGGTGGCGGCCCAGATTGCCAACTATACCCGCTACGCCACGCCCAACCAAACCGCGATTGACCGGAAACTCATCCAAGCCGAAGATTTGCAAAATCCAGGCATTTATCCTTCCCCGGCGGTGTTCAACCGGTTGCAGGTGCTCGAAAACCTCCCGCCCGAGGCGTTGAAACGCTACGAAGCGGCCTGGAATGACATCAAGTTACGGGTAGGGCGGGGCTGATGTTGACCCTTTCTCAGGTGTGGAAGACCTACCGTCGGGAAACCCGTCCGGCTGTCGCTGGGATAGACTTGCGCATCCAGACCGGCGAGTTTTTTGCACTCTTAGGTCCGTCGGGGTGCGGCAAGACCACCACCTTGCGTCTGATTGCTGGGTTTGAAACGCCCGACCGGGGGGATATTCGCTTGGGAGACCGGTCATTGCTGGGGTTGCCTCCCTTTCGCCGCCCGGTGCACACCGTGTTTCAAAACTACGCCCTGTTTCCTCATTTGACAGTCGCTCAGAACATTGCGTTTGGGTTGGAGATGCGGGGGGTGCCCCGGCGGGAAATCCGCTCGCGGGTCGGGGAAATGCTGGCGCTGGTACATCTAGATGGCTTGGCGCACCGTTATCCCCGCGAACTGTCCGGTGGTCAGCAACAACGGGTGGCCTTGGCGCGGGCGTTGATCCAGAAACCCCAGGTGCTCTTGCTCGATGAACCGCTAGGGGCCTTGGATTTGAAACTGCGCAAACAAATGCAGAGCGAACTCAAGCAAATGCAGCAGCAGTTGGGCATTACGTTTCTCTACGTCACCCATGACCAGGAAGAAGCGCTGGCGCTGGCTGATCGGCTGGCAGTGATGCAGGGAGGGCGATTGTTGCAAGTGGGCACACCCCAGGAGCTGTACGAGTATCCCACCTGTTACTTCGTAGCGGACTTCATCGGCGAATCCAACTTTTTGACCGGCCAAGTTGTTGAGCACCATCCCCCCTGGTTACTGGTGCGCCTGCAGAATAACCAACTGGTACGAGTCCATCAGAGCGACCCATGCCTAACTGCTGGTACAGAAGTGACCCTCATGATCCGCCCCGAAAAAATCCAACTCCAGCCTGCTACAACCGGCGCCAGCGCCCAGATTATCAATGCCGATTATTTAGGTCTAGACACGCGCTACACGGTGCGATTACCCGGCGGTCTCACCTTGAATGTGCGCCAGGCAGGGTCAGGTTTCCAAGTCGGAGAGTTCGTTGAAGCCACCTTGCCGCCCCACGCCCTGCGGGTCATCAATCTCGATCCACCTCTATCCATTACATCCCCTACGCCTTCGCCGATTTAATCCTGCCGGCCCGCTAGAAACAGCCGCGCCGCTTCCACTGCTCCCAGCAACCCCACCCGTGGACTGGTAATCAAAAACACTGGAATTGTCAGCAGCAACGGCCCCATGCGTCCCTTGTCCAAAAACGCCCGCATGAATCCCCCTTGTTGGAACCGTTCGACCAACCGGGGCGCAATCCCACCCGCCAGATAGATGCCTCCCCGCGCCAGGAGCTTCAGTGCTAGATTGCCCGCCTCACTGCCGTAGTTCGCCACAAAAATATCCACAGCATGGCTACAGAGGGGGTCCTGGAGATTCGCAGTAATCATTGCCGGGTCTTGAGCTGCCAAAATATCCGGCTTTGCTTGTTCAGGGTACACCTGCGCCAGGTAACGATAGATATTCCACAGCCCCGGTCCAGAAACCACCCGCTCTGCCGATACCCGCCCAAATTGCGCTTGTAGATACCGCCACAGTCCCAGCTCCCGGTCGTTGCGCGGGGCAAAATCCGTATGACCTCCCTCTGACGGCCACACCCGGTATTTCTGACCATCCCACGTCAAAAAACATTCCCCTAGACCAGTGCCTGCCGCCACCACGCCAATGGGCGCCCCCTCCACCTTTCTGCCTTCCTGCAAAACCACCCAATCCTTGGGGCCGAGATAGCGCAACCCATAGCCCACTGCTTCCAAGTCGTTGATCAAATGCACCTGCGGAATCTCCCACTGTTCAGCCAATGCCGATCCCGCAATGTACCAGCCCCGGTTGGTGAGATTCAAAGTGTTATCCTGCACTGGCCCCGCAACCGCCAAACAAGCCAAGTCTGGTCGCACCGGCGCCTGCGCTAAAAAGGCCTGTCCAATCGTGGTTAAATCCGGGTAGTCATCGTTGCGATAATGCTGTACAGATAGCACTTGCGGCGGGTCAGCCAAAAGCAGCAGTTCCAGTCGTGTATTGGTGCCGCCAATATCCCCCACCAAGATAACCGGTCGCAACACGCGTTTTCCCTGATCCCAATCAGGTTGATTATGCCATCCGCAAGCACACTTGCCCGCCCGCCGTTATACTAAAAACCGCAGTGGTGAACAAGCAGATGGCCATTCTCCGGCGCCTGGCAGTGCGTAAACAACGAGCCAACGAAGTGCTGGTGCGACTCAAACGGCGGTATCCCGATGCCACCTGCACCCTGAACTACCAGACGCCCGTGCAACTGCTCGTGGCTACCATCCTCTCGGCTCAATGCACCGATGAGCGGGTGAATCAAGTGACGCCAGCGCTGTTTGCCCGTTTCCCCGACGCCCAGGCTCTCGCCAATGCCGATATTCACGAATTAGAGACCCTGATCAAACCCACCGGCTTTTACCGCAACAAAGCCCGGCACATTCAGGGCGCCTGTCGCAAGATTGTCCAGGAATTTGGGGGACAGGTGCCCAAAAGTATGGAACAACTGCTCACGCTGCCGGGGGTGGCCCGCAAGACTGCCAATGTGGTGCTAGCCCATGCCTACGGGATTAATGCCGGCGTCACGGTGGATACCCATGTCAAGCGTGTGTCCCGTCGTTTGGGTTTGACTGACCACACCGACCCCCTGCGTATCGAGCGGGACTTGATTGAACTGATCCCCCAACCCGATTGGGAAAACTGGTCCATCCGGTTGATCTACCACGGGCGCGACACCTGCACGGCTCGCAACCCCAAATGCCATGTGTGTTTACTTGCCGATATTTGTCCTTCCCGGGATGCGTTGGTGGCAGCTTAGACTATGACCTTAAGCACTCCGATTATCTTCTTGATCTTTCGGCGCCCTGACCTAACTCAGAAAGTCTTCGAGCGTATTCGCGCTGTCCGCCCCAAGACACTTTTTGTCGTTGCCGACGGCCCGCGTAGCCCTGAAGAAGCTGACCTTTGTACCCAGGCTCGCGCTGTAATTGACCAAGTTGACTGGCCTTGCGACGTTTATAAAAACTATGCGGAAACAAACTTGGGTTGTAAGAAACGGGTATCCAGCGGCATTAGCTGGGCTTTTGAGCATACTGAAGAAGCTATTATTCTGGAAGATGACTGTTTGCCCACGCTTACCTTTTTCACTTTCTGCGAAACCCTTTTAGATTACTACCGTAATGATGAGCGAGTGTTTATGATTAGTGGTAACAACTTCCAGGATGGTATCTGTCGCTCACCGTATAGCTATTACTTTTCCAAATACACCCACGTCTGGGGCTGGGCAACTTGGAAACGGGCATGGGGATACTGGGGTGATGACCCAAAGAAATGGTCGGAATTTAAGGAAGCAGGCTTGCTAAAAAGCTGGCATCCTGACCCGCTCGAATATAACTACTGGCAAGCCATTTTTGATAATATCTTTTATCGCCAGCAGCCAGACACATGGGATTACCTATGGACATTTACCTGCTGGTCTCAAGGAGGACTAACTATTTTGCCCTGCGTCAACCTCGTGACGAATTTAGGATTTCGGTACGATGCAACCCATACTCATAATCCACAAGACAAGAATGCCAATTTACCAACTGCTGACTTGGAGCAAATCATCCATCCTCCCTTCGTGGTTATGAATACTGATGCTGATCGATATACCTTCCAGCGAGTATTTTGCCCGCCCCGAAGCAACGCATTCAATCGCTGGTCTAGGCGCTTATCTCGTTGGAAGAAAAAGATATTTTCTTTACTAGCACTAACACGGGGTAACTCCAATGGCTAAGTATTTGAATTGCGGTTGCGGCAACCGGTATGTAGTTTCCGATTTTTGGGTCAATGCTGATCTTCGAACTCAGTCTCCAGATATACTAGCGATTGATTTGAGAGAAAAACTGCCTTTTTCTGATGGCATGTTTGATTTGGTTTACCACTCCCATGTCCTAGAACATCTAACATACACTGATGCCCAGAAATTCCTTCAGGAGTGTTACCGTATTTTGAAACCCAACGGAATCATTCGTGTTGTCGTCCCTGACCTTGAAAATATTGTTCGAGAGTATATCTACCTCTTGGAAGAAATCCGACAAGGTTGCACAGACGCGTTTGCTAAGTATGATTGGATTATGTTAGAGATGTATGACCAAGTGGCACGACATTTTTCACGTGGGATGATGGGCAATTACCTCAGCAAAAAAAATATCCCAGCCTTAGATTATGTTCTAGAGAGGGGTGGCAAGGAAGTAGAGAATATAATTAAATCTGCCACAGCTTCCCAAAACAATCCTGGATCGAGAGATATTCATCAATTGAGTACCCGTCCATCACCTGGAAAACTTGTATCTTCCATACTATCGAAACTCAAAAAGGTTCCCAAGATACTTAGAGAGAAATTGATTAGTTTTTTGCTGGGAGAAGAATATTCCTTGTTGCAAGTTGGACGTTTTCGTAATAGCGGTGAAGTGCATCAATGGATGTATGATAGTTGTTCCCTAGAACGGTTACTTGAATCAGTTGGTTTCGTTCAAATCAAAGTACAGAACCCTTATCAAAGTTATTTGGAAAACTGGTGCCAATTCCATCTAGACACAGAACCTGACGGTAGTATTTATAAACCCAACTCTCTTTACATGGAAGCTCGAAAACCATAATGCTAACTTATCATACCCCCCCCCACTCACTTCCGCCTGATGAAGGAAGTGACGAGAAGACTAAAATAACCCGCAGACATGAGCAATCTACATTAGCCTAACTGTACTTGTTAGTACAAGCAGTTGGATGCCAGTGATAGATTCCACTCGTTCACCTTAAACTCTATGATGATGATGTAGTTCAGAGAACTGTCTGGATGCACGGTGACTAAACCCTTTAACTTGGCGGCCATTGATGTCGGCACTAATTCTATCCACATGGTGGTGGTGCAGATTCAGCCCCACTTGCCTGCCTTTACCGTCATTGCTCGCGAGAAGGAAACCGTCCGGCTCGGGGAACGTTGTCCTGATACAGGAAACTTGACACCGGGCGCGATGCAACGAGCCATCGAAGCCCTGAAACGCTGCCGCACCTTGGCGCAAACCCACCGGGCTGAAGCCATCCTCGCTGTAGCCACCAGCGCCGTCCGCGAAGCTCCCAATGGTCACGAATTTCTACAGCGAGTTGCCGACGAAACCGGGTTAAGTGTGGATTTGATCTCCGGCACCGAAGAGGCCCGCTGCATTTACCTGGGCGTCTTGTCGGGGATGGAACTCAATGGTCAACCCCACGTCATCATTGACATTGGCGGTGGGTCAACCGAGTTAATCCTGGGCGACGGGGGCGAACCGCAGTACCTAAGCAGCACGAAAGTCGGAGCGGTGCGCCTAACCCAGGAAATGATTACCACTGACCCCATCAGCAACGCCGAATACAACTGGTTGCGGGCCTATTTACAGGGGATGCTAGAGTGGCCCACCCAGGACATCCGACGGTTATTAGGGCGGCGGCGCGTGCCGATGATTGGGACATCGGGAACCATTGAAGCCCTGTTTTTGTTGCAAGCGCACTTAAATAATTCCCCGCCACCTCAACCGCTCCAAGGCCAACGATTAAGTCGCAGTCAAGTGCAAAACCTGGTGCAAAAACTGCGCAGCTTGAACGATCAGCAACGGCGCGACCAGCTCAATATCCCCCCCAAACGGTCGGAAATTATCCTAGCTGGCGCCATGATTCTGCAAGAAGCCATGCATTTGCTGGATTGCGAACTGATTATTTTCTGCGAGCGGGCACTGCGCGAAGGGCTGATCGTGAATTGGATGCTCAACCACGGGCTGATTGCCGACCACCTGCGGTACCAAAGCTCCGTGCGCCAACGCAGTGTGTACAAACTGGCTGATAAATATCAGGTGCGCTTAGACCATGCCCAGCAAGTAGCGGCTCTAGCGCTGAAATTGTTTGACCAAACCCAGGGGCGATTACATCCAGGCGACCCCTTGGAACGAGAGTACTTATGGGCTGCGGCCATATTGCATAACTGTGGCCATTTCATCAGCCATGACGCCCACCACAAACACTCCTATTACTTGATCCGCTACGGGGAATTGCTGGGCTATACGGAAAATGAAATTGCCATCATTGCCAACATTGCCCGTTATCACCGCAAGAGTCCCCCGAAACGCAAGCACGAAAATTATAGTCAACTGGACAAATCCAGCCGAGCTATGATTGAGCGACTGAGTGCATTTTTGCGCATGGCGGTGGCCCTAGACCGGCGGCAAATTGGGGCGATTAAACACTTGGAGTGTAAGATTGATCCCCCCGATTTTCATCTCTATCTCTACCCCCAAGACCCCAACGATGATTGCGCCCTGGAGTTGTGGAATTTGAGCTATAAAAAAACCTGGTTTGAATCTTTGTTTAGTTTGCAGGTGCATGCCCATCTAGCCCCAGCTACCAAGGTCTCGACAGCCGCCTTGGTTGTCCAGTCTTAAACGCTTAATCTCTCGTTAATCTGTGCCGCCCAAACGGATGTTTATAATGGGGGCGTCGGGGCACAGAAGGAATCCACTACCATGACGGCGCGGAATCCCTTACCTTTGGCGGCGGGGAGCGGTTCGTTAAGCCTGGCGTCCACAGTCACTTTGAGCTTGTTGGCCGGGATGGTCTTGGTTCTGAGCCTGGCGGTTGTGCTCATCGTGGACAGCAGCCATCCGGGGCTGGGGTTACTGGCATCAATTGTTATCACGGTTTTGGTGAATGGACTGGTGTTCTTGCTGGCGCCTTTTTTGATGGACTGGATGCAGCAGGGCCTATACAAAACCCGCTGGGTGTCGCTGGTGGAAATTGAACGCAAAAGCCGTACGACGGCGCGTATGATTCGGCAAGTCTGCGCTGAACGAGGTTTACGGATACCGAAATTGGGACTGATTCCCGACCAAAACCCAACGGCATTTACCTATGGCTCGTTTCCCGATACGGCGCGCATTGTGGTGAGCGAAGGGTTGTTTACCTATCTAAACGATGAGGAAGCAGCGGCGGTCTATGCCCACGAATTGGGCCATGTGGTGCATTGGGATTTTGCCGTCATGACGCTGGCCTATACCCTGGTGCAAATTTGCTACCTGATCTATGTCTTCTTTCGGGAGAGTGGCCGCAGGGACAGCGATAAACCGGCTTGGGTGGCGCAAGCAGCGATAGCAGCCTATGTGTTTTACGTCATCGGGACATATCTTGTGTTGTACTTGTCGCGGGTGCGGGAGTATTTTGCCGACCACTTTGCTGCGGAAGTGACCCGCAATCCGAACGCGCTGTCGCAAGCCCTGGTGAAAATTGCTTATGGGATTGTGGATCAAAGCCAAAAATCAGAACAACCGAGCCGGGTCCTGGAAGGCACACGAGCGCTGGGAATTTTTGACCCGAAGGCAGCTTTCACGACCGGCACCCTTTACGCCACGGCAGGCACGGCAGCGGTCAACCGGGTGTTTTTGTGGGATTTGTTTAACCCCTGGGCCAAGTGGCTGGAGTTGAATTCGACCCATCCGTTGACGGGGAAACGGGTGCGGGCCTTGTGGCGCTATGCAGAAGCCCTAGGGCAACGACCAGCATTTGACATGGTGAGCATTATCCAAGAAGGACGGTCGCTGGATAAGGGCCGGTTGTACGGGGGATTTGTCCTGGATGTGTTCTTGTACGCTTTGCCAGCGCTGGCAACCGGATTGGGACTCGTGGCTAGCGTAGTCATGGGTCTCTCAGTGGGATTGGACCCGTTTGGGGTGGCTGTATGGACCGTTGGCTGGGTGCTGGTGGCCTACGGCCTGAGTGTGTTGATCCAAACGGGCGTGATGTATCCGGCGTTTCACCGGGCACCAGTGATGGACGTGCTCACTTTGATGTCAGACCCCTACGCCAGCCCGCTGCGGAGGAAACCGGCGCGGTTACAAGGGCAAATCATCGGGCGCGGTGACAGCGGTTACATCTGGGGGTCGGATATGCAGTTCCAAGACCGCACGGGTCTTATCTTTCTCCGCTACGCCTCACGGTTTGGAGCAGTAGGGAACCTGCTATTCGGAGCGAACCAAGTCAAGGGCATCATTGGCCAAAGCGGCGAAGTGCTGGGTTGGTTCCGCCGGGGGTTGATGTCACACCTGGATTTGATTCACCTGCGGTTGCCCAACCGGACCGTGCATAGCTACCCGCGATTTGGAGCGGTGGTCAGCGGCATGTTCTGGGCGCTGTTAGGCATCCTGCTCCTGGCGTTAGCCCATGGGATGATGCCTTCGACCCCTGCCTAGTAGATGCTTTGTAACAAACCGTTACCGGGTTCTCAGGTGAGCGACACAGCTCGGTAAGATCGCAGGGGAATAGCAAACGTGTGATAGGAGCCGTGTCATGACAGTTAAGGCCAGTGGCGGGAGTCCTGTGGTGCAACCCCAGCTTTTCCGCACGGTGGGGGTGGAAACGATTGCCCAAGCCGAACAAGAAGACCGTTTCCTGAGTCCGACGGAACTCCAAGAACTGGAAACCTACTTCGCGTCTGGGCAACAACGGCTGGATGTCGCAGCGGTGCTGACGGCGAATTCGGAAATCATTGTCTCGCGGGCGGCCAACCGGATTTTTGTGGGGGGTTCGCCGATGGCCTACCTGGAAAAACCGGCGGCGCCTGTGGATGAAATGGATATGAAAGAGGCGATGAAGCTGGGCACGGCCTTTTATGTAGAAAGTCAAGGGGGATTTTTTGAAGGGATTCGCAATATCTTTAGCGCTGCCGGAACTGAGATTCCACCGGGCTTTCAACCCATCAATATCTCCCGCTACGGCGCTGATAACATGCGGAAATCGCTGCGGGATTTGAGCTGGTTTTTGCGCTATATCACCTATGCCCTGGTGGCAGGCGACCCCAACATCTTGACGGTGAATGTGCGAGGCTTGCGGGAGATTATTGAACGGGCCTGCTCGACGGCGGCTACGGTGGTCGCGCTCCGGGAAATGAAGCGGGCGGCGGTGGGCTATTTCCCCAAGAACCCCGAAATTCAAACGCTGGTGGGAAGCTACTTTGATGTGGTGATTCAGGAATTTATCGCGCCAGCTCCGTCGAACAAGTTGCGGCAACGCACATCCCCCGATTTGCAAGGGTTGGAATTACCCCAGGTGTACTACCTGGCGACGGCGGGACGACCCCGTTATGCCATGAAGCCAGGCTTGTCGGAAGCGGAAAAACAAGCGGTCATCCGGGCGGCCTACCGGCAGGTGTTTGAGCGGGATATTGTCAAGGGCTACAGCCTGGGGATTTCTGACCTGGAATCGAAGGTGAAAAACGGGGAAATCTCCATGAAGGAGTTCATCCGTCGCCTGGGGAAATCGCCTTTGTACTACCAGCAGTTTGTGCAGCCGTTTGTGAATAGCCGGGTGGTGGAGCTGGCGTTCCGGCATTTCCTGGGGCGGGGGATTAGCTCGCGGGAAGAATTCAGCCGTTACTTCAGCATCATTTCGGAAAAGGGCATTAATGGCCTGGTGGACGCCCTGGTGGATTCGCGGGAGTACGGGGATTACTTTGGCGAAGAGACGGTGCCTTACCTGCGGGGACTGGGCATCGAAGCGCAAGAGTGCCGCAACTGGGGGGCGCAAATTGACCTGTTTAACTACAGCGCGCCGTTCCGCAAAGTGCCCCAGTTTGTGACCTTGTTTGCGGGCTATGACCGGCCTTTACCCGACCGCCATCCCTACGGCGTGGGCAACGACCCGCTGGAGATTCAATTTGGCGCCATCTTCCCCAAAGACACGGTCAATCCCAAGGCGGCGCCGGCTCCCATCGGCAAAGACGTACGGCGGATTTTGATTCGCAACGGGCCGGGGATTACCAACCAGGTGGGGAATCCGGGGGCGCGACCGGAGACCAACGGCGCGTCTGGTCCCAAGATTTTCAAGCTGACGCAAACGCCCCGCGTGGGCAACCGGGCCTCAGGCACCCAATCCAGTGTGCGCTTTAGCGAAGTGTCCACCCAGGCGGTGATCCGGGCGGCCTACTTGCAGGTGTTTGGCCGGATGGTCTATGAGGGGCAACGACAAAAGCTGGCGGAAATCAAGCTGGAAAACGGGGAAATTTCAGTGCGGGAGTTTATCCGCCAATTGGCCCGCTCAGACGTGTTCCGGGATATGTACTGGAGCCGGTTGTACGTGTGCAAAGCCATTGAGTATATCCACCGGCGGTTGCTGGGGCGGCCTACCTATGGGCGGCAAGAGCTGAACCGCTACTACGACATCTGCTACAAGCAGGGGTTCTACGGGTTGATTGACGCCCTAATTGACAGCCCTGAGTACAACGAGGTGTTTGGCGAAGACACAGTGCCCTACGAGCGCTACCTGACGCCCCAAGGGGTGGCGTTGCGGGGACTGCGGCCAGGAGCGATTGGCGAACGCGGTGTGACGGTGACGCCGGAGGAAACGCCGCGCTTTGTGGAACTGGGGACGCCGACCGACCTGCGCACAGAACCGGACATCGCCTTCCGCATCAACCAGGGGGTAAGCAAGAAACGGGAGCAAACCAAGGTGTTCAAGCTCACCAGCCTGGCGGACAAGGTGCAGGTAGAGCAGGTGATCCGAGCAGCCTACCGGCAGATTTTCGAGCGGGACATCGAACCCTACGTCGTGGGCAACGAGTTCAGCGGCCTCGAAAGCCGGTTGGCCAACGGGGAAATCACGGTGCGCGAGTTTATCATCGGGTTGGGGCAGTCAGAGTTGTACATGCGGGAGTTCTACACGCCCTACCCCAATACCAAGGTGATCGAACTGGGCACCAAGCATTTCCTGGGCCGGGCGCCCCGCGACCAGCAGGAGATTCGCCGCTATAACCAAATCCTGGCGACCCAAGGACTCAAGGCGTTTATCGAGGCGCTGGTGGGGAGCACTGAATACGCCGAAGTGTTTGGGGAAGATACGGTGCCCTACCGGCGGTTCCCCACGCTGCCAGCGGCCAATTTCCCCAACACGGAAAAGCTGTACAATCGCTTGACCAAGCAGGACGATTCCCTGGTGGTGCCGAGCTTCAAACCAGGGGCGGGCTTCTAAGGTGCTCGCTCCCCAAATCTGGGTTTTGTTTGTGGGCCGCTTCCTGTCGCAATGGGGGAGCGGTTTCACGCTGTTTTATGCGCCGATTGTCTTTGTCAACCAGGTGGGCTTGAGCGCGACCGAGGTGGGCTTGGGTTTGGGCGCGACGGCGCTGAGTGGAATCGCAGGACGCCTTGCCGGCGGTTGGGGCAGTGATACCCTGGGGCGCAAACCCGTGTTGGTGGCGGCGGCTATCATCTCGGCGGTGGGGTGTGCCGTGCTGGCGGCAGCGAGTGACTTTGGTTGGTTTACGGTGGGGAATTTGATTCTAGGGCTAGGGGTGGGGTTGTACTGGCCGGCCAATGAAGCCGCCGTTGCTGATTTGACCACGCCGGAACAGCGACAGAGTGCCTATGCGCTGACCCGTTTGGCCGATGCCGTAGGACTGGGATTGGGCGTGGCGCTAGGAGGGTTCCTGGTGGAAGCGTTCTACCGCTGGTTGTTTGTGATTGATGGGGTGACGTTTGCCCTGTTTGGGATGATTATTGGCTGGGGATTTCACGAGCCGCTGCGCAAGACAATGGCTTCGCTGGGGCGCCTGGGAGCTATCTTGCGGCAGGACCGCGCGCTGCAATTCTATGCCTTGACCAACGTGACGTTTACCTTTTTCCTGGCCCAAACCAACAGTGCCTTGCCCCTGTATCTCAAAAATTTTGCCGGGGAGCAACGCTTATCCAACCTGGAAATCGCCACTTTTTTCACGGCGTTTGTGCTAGTGACAGCAGCGGTGCAAATGCCGGTGGTGCGTTTATCCCAACCGCTTGGCTTGGTCGGCACGCTGCGGTTATCAGCACTGCTGTGGGCGGCGGGATTTGCGGTGATTGGGTGGCACGGGTCAGCAGCCTGGGGACTCGTCCTACTAGCGGTCGCAACGGCGGCCTATTTACCGACGGCTTCCACCTGGGTGGCGGCATGGGCGCCCTTGGCGTTTCGAGGCACCTATCTGGCGGTGAATTCCCTGTGCTGGTCGGTGGGGTATTTGCTAGGGCCGCCGGTGGGAGGGTGGTTTTTGGATTTGCCCCCGGCTTGGGTGGATAGCCTGTGGTGGCTGCTGGCAGGGATGGCAATGCTGCTGGCGCTTGGGCTTTCTCGTTTGCCGGAACCAGCCCAGTTATAATACAAACAACGGGTGGGCACAACACAGCCATGACCGGGAAAATGCAGCGGGTGCTGGTCATTGACGACAGCATTATGATCCGCAAGATGGTGGTGGACCTGTTGCAAGACCAGTACCAGGTGATCGAGGCTCGCAACGGTCGGGAAGGGTTACGTTTGGCCAAGGAATTGCGACCAGATGTTATTCTTCTAGATTTTGTGATGCCGGAACTAGATGGCTATGCCACGTTCCAACTCTTGCGCAAAGAACCGCTGCTGCAAAAAACGCCGGTGATTATGATGTCGGGGTTGCCCGATGAGGTGGCCAGCAAAATCCCCCAGCCGTTTGAAGGGTTTGAATTTTTGGAAAAGCCGTTCCAACCAGAGGACTTGCGGCGGCAAATCAAGAAAGCTCTGACGGGAGAAATGCCGGTGCGCACCTCTATGGCCGGGATTACAGAAGTGCAAATGTTGACCAATAAACTCATTAATATTGAGACATTGTTGATTCAGGGGATTGAAGGATTGGTGCAACGAGAAATTGTGTCGCGCCTGATGGAATTGGATGCCCAAGGGGAGTCCCAAGAAAACCGTTTGGTTAATTTAGAAACGCGGGTGGAACGGCTGCAATCCCAGTTAGACCAACAAACTAAAATCCTGTTGCGACTCGTGGACGAAATGCAGCAATTGCGCGGGCTGATACAGGGGGGCACTTATGTCCGCACCTGAACACGTTCGGGCGCTGCTCCAAGACGCGGATTGGGGACGGCGGTTGCAAGGAGTAGAACAGTGCCGGCATCTGCCACCAACGGCAGCCATGACTCTGCTTAAAGAAGTGATAACCGACCGTAATGCCCGAGTGCGTTATGCCGCAGTGAGTCAGTTGGGTAACATGCGTGGGTTGTCACCAGAGCAGAAACAAGAGCTTTTGCCTTTGCTACGAGAACGTCTGTACGGCGACACGGAACCGGATGTGCAAGCAGCGGCGGCGGATGCCCTAGCGGGGTTGGGACTCCAGGAAGCTTATGAGGATTTAGAGCGGGCTTACCGAGAGAGTCCGGAGTGGCTGGTGAAATTCAGCGTCGTCGCTGGGCTGGGCGTTTTGGGTGACGCTCGAGTTTATCCCTTGCTGCTAGAGGCGTTGGCCTCGGAAAATGAGTTACTCCAATTGGCGGCGATTGGGGCGCTGGCAGATTTGGGGGATGCTCGTGCGGTGCCGGAGTTGGGCGCTTTGGTGCATCACGCTGACTGGCAAGTGCGCTTGCGGGTGGCTCAGGCGCTGCACCGGCTGGATAGTCCAGAGGCAGAACCTTTCCTAGCAACCCTGGCCCAAGATGAAGTGGCGATTGTGGCTGCTGCCGCCCGTGGTAATGGCGAGTGAGATATTGGTTTACAGTTCTAAAGTTCGTTGACTGCTGAGAGAATTTGATGGCGAAGCCCCTTTAGTGGGTCAGAGGGAGCATTGGCAACCCAACCATAGAGCTACGTCCTGCGAAGCAACAATCAGGATTGATGGCTTAACCGCAGGCCACCTACAGGTACGAATTATCAATTCGCAAATGCAGAGGAGCACCTCTTAATCTCTACATGCTCTACCGGCTTGAACTTTCCCCTTTGCGCAAACCAGGGTCTTTATTGTACCTTAAATACCAGTCTGAGGAAATCATCCACCCTCTGTTGAATGATTGACAACTTCACGCATTCATGACATCCATGCCGTCCTCGTCTGAAGGTCTTGCCTCGACCGGTCTGGCATTCTTGGTCATTACCACGCCCCAGGGGACGCGCAAGGTGCCGTTGGTGGCTGAACGGATTTTACTAGGACGACATCCGGCATGTGACATCGTCATTGAAGAAGGCGTCGTTTCTGCTCGTCATGCCCGTCTAGAGCGACAGCCCGATGGGGGATACGAAATTATTGACTTAGATAGCAGTAACGGTTTATTTCACAACGGCCAGCGGGTACAACGTCGCCAGTTGCGGTCGGGAGATGTACTGACAATTGGCAATAATCGGGTAACCCTGACCTACCAAGTCATGACCTCTGACCAACCGGCCACTTGGCAAAACCAACCGGGCGACGACCATAAAACGGTGGTGATGACGGGTCCCCTGCCGACACCTACGGAAAATCAACCTGTCATTTTGGACTTGCGAGGGCGGCGAATGCTGGCCATTGGCCGGGACCCCAGCAACGACCTAGTGATCCAGCACCCTACGGTCTCGCGCTTCCACGCCCGGGTTGAGCGACAAGATGGCTCGTTTGTGATTACCGACTTGGGGTCCACCAACGGCACTTACGTCAACGGCAAACCCATTACCCACCCCTTTGTTCTGCGCACTGGTGACACGATTCGCATTGGCTCCCATGTGCTGGTGCTCAACATTGATGAAACCCTGGTGCAAACCAACGAGGTGGGTAACCTGCGGTTGGATGCCGTCAATCTCACCAAGGTGGTCAAATCGGGCGCTCGGGTGTTGGACCGGGTGTCAGTCTCCATCATGCCGCGCGAGTTTGTAGCGATTCTGGGGCCGTCGGGGTCGGGGAAATCTACGCTCCTGGACGCCTTAAATGGCTTGCGACCGGCGACGGCGGGTATGGTACTGGTTAATGGGGTGGATTTGTACCGCCACTTCAACGCCTACCACAACGAAATTGGGTACGTGCCCCAGAAAAACATCATTCATGAAGAACTGACGGTGGCTCAATCGCTGGATTTTGCCGCCCAGTTGCGGATGCCAGCCGATACTACCCCAGCAGAACGACAACAGCGGATTAATGAAGTACTGGCGGAGTTGGGGTTATCGCACCGGCGGCATGTGCCTGTGAAAAACTTGAGCGGCGGGCAACAGCGACGGGTATGCATTGGGGTGGAATTGCTCACCAAACCCAGCCTGTTTTTCCTGGATGAGGCCACGTCAGGATTAGACCCCGGCACAGAAACAGATTTGATGGAATTGTTACGCCAGTTAGCCAACCAGGGACGAACAATTTTACTGATCACCCACGCCACCCAGAACGTGAGTTTGTGCGACCTGGTGATTTACATGGCGGAGGGGGGACGAGTAGCTTATTTCGGGCCGCCGCAGGAATTGGTGCCCTATTTTCTGGAAAACTTTGCCGACGCCCTGGCGCCTTTCCAGATTCGCGATATTACCGGGATTTATCGGGCGTTGGACCGGGAGAAAAATCCCAACGCGCCCACAGCCGTGCAATTGCAGGAAACTTACCTGGCGTCACCCCAGTACCGCAAATATGTGCTGGAGCGGCAGCAGTCATTACAGGCCATTGCCAAGCCCACCAGTGGCGGTTCACGCCCGCAACTTGCCAAGCCCCCCCACGTCAGCACCCGCGTTTCTCCCTGGCAACAATTTCTGATTCTGCTGCGCCGCAACATCGCCCTGCTGCAACAGGATGTGGGGAGCTTTGCTCTGATTCTCCTGACGCCGATCCTGCTGGGCCTGTTGGATTTCATTGCTTGGAAGCGGGACATTTTCCAGACGGATACGGGGAATGCCGCGCAGGCGATGACCATGTTGTTTGTCAGTGCCCTGATTGCGGTGCTGATTGGGGAATTGACCACCATGCGGGAGTTGGTCAAAGAAGTGGAGGTCTATCGCCGGGAGCGGATGGTGGGGTTGAAATTGTTGCCCTATCTGGCCTCTAAAGTTGTCCTGGCCCTGTTGTTTGCTGCTTACCAGGGAGCAATGTTTCTGCTGGTGAAAAAGCTGGCAGTGGACATCCCCGGCGGTTGGGGCGTGGTGGGGCAAATGTATTTCACCCTGGCGCTGGCGACCTTTGGGGGCATGGTGATGGGGTTGCTGGTGTCGGCGTTGGCCCCTAACCAGAATATGGCTCCCCTGCTGAGTATCCTGTTTTTGGTGCCCATGATCATTTTCAGCGGCGGCATTCAGCCAGTGAGTACAATGGACGGCGCAGCGCGCTTTTTATCGCAACTGTCGGTGATCCGCTGGCCCTACGAAGCCCTGGTGAGCCTGTCGGGCATGGGGCGCGACCTGATGCAGGACCCCTGCTGGCAAACGGATCAGGAATTGACCGACAAAGAGTTGCGTCAATGCGCCTGCAAAGGGCCGAATGTCTTCCGCCAGTGCGACTTTCCGGGAATCCGCAAGTATTACAACGCCGCTGTAGACCAGCCAGAGCCAGTACAACCCCAAAAACCCGCAGACCCTGGTGACATCCCTGAAAGCCCAGCGGCGCTAGCGGCCTACCGAGACACCTTGCGCGAGTACCAGGATAAGATGAAGGCTTACGAGAAAGCCATCACTGCCTGGCAGGACAAATACAAGGTGTGGCAAGAGGCGCGCAGCCGGGCGATTAATGAAGCGGAAGGGGTGTTGAGCACCTTTAGAAAAGACCACGGGCCGTTGTTTGACGCCAATGTTGGCAAAAGCTGGCGGAATTTGGGGTTCCTGATTGGGGCAATGCTCGTGGCCCTACCCTTCCTGCAACGGCGGCGCGATGGCGTGTGAATTACGGCTTGTACTTCACCGAACAGCCGTAGGGTTGGGTTGTGGGGGTTGCGACTTTTTGCCCGGCCATCAGTTGTTGCATGGCAGCCCGGACGTAGTTGTTGGCCTTGGTGGGGTCTTGGTTGAGGCCCGGCGCATCGTCAATGGCCCCCATGTACTGTAAAATGCCGGCTTTATCAATCACGAACATGTGGGGGGTGGTGCGGGCGCCATACAAGCGGCCAATTGTGCCATCCGGGTCAAGTAACACCGCTGTGGGGCTGGCCTTTTGTTCTTTAACGATGGCGTTGGCCTGCTCCGCCGTCACAAATCCCTGTTGCCCCGGCGCTGATGACACAATCGAAAGCCAGACCGCTCCCTTGGCTTTAGCCTCTTGCTGGAGTTTTTGCATATTGCCAGACTGATAGTGCTTTTTCACAAATGGGCATTCGTGATTTGTCCACTCTAAAATCACCATCTTGCCCTTGTAATCACGCAGGCGAATGGTTTGACCGGTGCTGGCTTTAGCCGTGAAGTCAGGGGCTGGCTGACCGACCCGCACCGCTGCCTGGGTACTCATCGTGAAGGTTGTGGCAACTGCCCCTGTAACGACAACTGCCGCTGTAGCTGGGAATATCCACGTCCAACGCATCGTTAACCTCCTGTTTGCGACGACAACAACACTTTGACCTGAGCTGTGCTTAAGCGACTCGGCCATACCACCGGCGCTCGATTGTTCCCCGGATACAGCACGTATAGGGGCACGCCGCTGCGGCCAAATTCCTGCAAGACGCGGGTAATTTCGGGATTCCGCCGTGTCCAATCCGCCTTGAGCAACCGAATCCCCCGCTGCCGAAACGCCTGTTGCACCTCGGGTTGACTAAACACCAAGCGTTCATTCACCTGGCAACTGACACACCAGGCCGCTGTGAAATTCACGAATACCGGTTGACCTTGGCGGCGTAATTCCGCTAGGCGGGCGGCTGTAAAGGGTTCCCAAGTGGTTTCAGCCATTGCCGGCGTGGGTGCTTGTTGAGCAACAGGTAACCAGCTCGGTAGCGTCAAACAAAAGGCTAGGAGCACCAACGCGCTGAACCGGCCCCAGCGACGCCAATGGGTTTGATGCTGCGCGCGACCGTACAACCAGGCAGCCAGACCGACCAGCACTAAGCCCGTCAACCCCACCGCAAGCCCATCCGTTCCCGTTTGCAACGTCAATACCCACAACAACCAAGCGGCGGCGCCGTACAGGGGAAATGCCAGCAATTGTTGCAATGTGTGCATCCAGTTTCCGGGTCGGGGCAGCCACCGGCACCAGGCAGGGACAAAACACAACAGTACATAGGGCAGTGCAAAACCTGCTCCTAAGCCAGTAAAGACCACTAAAGCCGCCAGGGGGGGTAACAGCAGCGCAGCGCCAATAGCAGTCGCCATGAAGGGAGCTGTACAGGGCGTCGCTGCTACCGTTGCCAACACGCCGCTGAAAAATTCCCCCACGTACCCTGGCTTCTCAGTCAAATGCTGCCCGGCTCCGACCCACTGCGCCCCGATAGTAAACACCCCCGACAGGTTCAACGCCACGCCAAACAACACATAGATCAACACCAGCACCATACCCGGCGATTGCAACTGGAAGCCCCAGCCCAGTTGTTCCCCAAACGCCCGCAGGATAAGCAACCCACCCGCCAGGCCCCAAAAACTCACCAGTACCCCTGCCCCGTACACCAACCCACTGGTACGCACCTGCCCCGGCGACTGCCGCACCTTTTCTACCAGATGCAACGTTTTCAGCGACAGGATGGGCAACACGCAGGGCATGACATTCAGCAGCAGCCCTCCCAAAAACGCCAGCGCCACCAATTGGACAACCGGCCCAGTTCTGGGTGCCTCAACCGGTGTGGCCGCAATCTGATACGCCTGCGTCCCTCGCGATGTAGTGAGTACCAGCACTCCTGCCACCGTCGTTGCCGCCAGTGGGTCTTGATACCCCCGTTGCATAGTCAACTCGGCACCTTGGGCCGTCCGGCGTAGGGTTTGGGGAGCGGCATTGGTAATGATGCCATCGGCTAGGGGGAAAAAGACAGCCTGGGTTACATCTCTCTCCGGCCAACGTAAAGTTAGGGTTTCTGGCGTCAAAGCATACCTGACCGGCCAGGGAGCAGGTTGGGGATGGGTAGAACGCACTTGGTCAAAACGAGCTGCTGTCTCTGGGTTGACGACCACCTGGGCGCCTACCGGCAGCGACAAGGACAGGGTTGTAGCTTCGGGAATACAGTCCGTTTGACAGACCAACCAGCTAGCTTGGGCGCGTAAATCCAATGTCTGGCCCGGCGTTATCGTGGCTGGCGGCGTGATAGCAGCTAACAGAATTACCTCGTCTTTATAGCCGAAATTCACCAGTGGACCGACAGGAATGCGTTGTGGGTAGGGCCATTGCCATTCCCCAGCCGTTGCGCCCGCTGGTAGTTGCCAGTCCACGCGCACCCGGTCGCCGGAATCGCCAGGATTTTGCCAATAGACATGCCACCCCGGTGTAATCCGTAATCGCAACCCTACCCAAAATGGCTGTCCTGCTTGTACGACCTGTGCATCGCTGAGCAAACTTGCTTGCACGTAACGGGGCACCTCGGCGCGAGCCGGTAACGCCAATGCCAGCCAACTCCACAGGAGCAGCGCTACCCATCCCCACCAGCAGCATTGACGCCTGCCCATCCCCAGCACACCAACACACCCATATCTATATACGCATCAGCAGCGATTAAGGTTCAACCTCATCCCCCTAGAATGGAAATCAGCCAATCCAGGGGCACACTCACGATGATTTGGGTGCAGCGATTCGGCAGTGCCTTACTGTTGTGGGGGCAAGTCATTGTGCATCTGTTGCGGGGGCGTATTCACCGGCGGAATTTAGTGGCGCAACTCAACGTCGTCGGGCCGGAATCGCTGTTAGTCGTCGTGCTCACTGGCTTATTCGTGGGTATGGTATTTACGATTCAGGTGGCGCGAGAATTTATCCGGTTTGGTTCCGGAGATTTAGTGGGTGGTGTATTGGCTTTGGCATTGGTGCGGGAATTGGCGCCTGTTTTAACCGCTGTCATTGTCACTGGCCGAGTCGGGTCAGCGTTTGCGGCAGAGCTAGGCACCATGCGAGTCACCGAGCAAATTGATGCCCTATATATGCTCAAAACAGACCCTGTGGATTATCTGGTACTGCCGCGCGTACTAGCTTGCACATTGATGGTGCCGTTGTTAACAGTGGTGGGATTTGTGGTGGGGATTGCCGGTGGGTTACTGATTGGCAATTGGATGTATGACTTGAGCGTTAGCCAATTCCTCGACTCGGTAGAGCAATTTATGGAAGCCCAAGACCTGGTGAAAGCCTTGATCAAAGGTGCCATTTTCGGCATGCTGGTGGCAACAATTGGCTGTAGCTGGGGCTTAACGACAACGGGTGGCGCTAAAGGTGTTGGTCAATCTACGACTGCATCGGTCGTTACAGGATTGCTCGCCATTTTTATCTCCGACTTTTTCCTGTCCTGGCTGATGTTTCGCGGTCTAGGGACAACCGCTTTCTGACCTGGGCTATTATACTGCTAGGTGTCTGGTTCATAGCCATTGCCATTTATGCTAGCAACCCCGCACGTTAAAACCGGCAAACAGATTTGGACTGATGAAGAATTTATGCGCTTGCCGCAAGACGGACATCGTTATGAAATTGTCAATGGCGAACTAGTTGATATGGGCAGCGCCGGTGCATTGCATAGCTATCTCAGCACCCTACTGTCAGCCGCTTTAGTGAACTACTGCTTACCTAAGAAATTAGGCGTTGTTCTGGACTCAAGTACCTCCTTCAAGATGAAAAATGGCAACCGGCGGTCTCCAGACATGGCTTTTTTTGCCAAAGAACGTCTTCAGGGGATGCAGGAACTCCCCATTGGTTATCTAGAGGGCGCGCCGGACCTGGCCGTAGAAATTCTTTCCCCTGGCAATACGGTTGCCGAACTTGAGGATAAGATTACTGAGTATTTTGAAAACGGCGCCCGTTTAGTCTGGGTCATTAGTCCCACTCAGCATTACATCCTTGTCTATCGCTGTGCGCATGAACCTGATCGCCTGCTCAAATCGGCAGATGTGCTTGATGGTGAAAACGTGATTCCTGGTTTTTCCTTACCTTTAACTGAATTATTTCAACCCTTGTCATTCCATAGCTGAGCCACGATGGAAATTAAAATCTGTGGTCTCACCCACATCTCACAAGCAATTGCTGTGGCGGAGATGGGCATAACAGCAGTGGGCATGATCTGCGTGCCAACCTCACCCCGCTACATTCCTCCTGACCAGCAACGTGCCATCAATGACGCCCTAGTCCCCTATCCCGTATGGCGAGTTGGGGTATTTGCCAATGCTCCTGTCACAGAAGTCATCACTGCTGTACAAGTGTCTGGCTTTGATGCAGTGCAGCTCCACGGTGATGAATCCCCAGCCGACTGTCAAACTCTCCGTCACAGGCTACCCCACGTGCGGTTGATCAAGGCCCTGCGGGTGCGAAGCGCAGCAAGTTTAGCACGTTTGCCCGACTACGAACCTTGGGTGGACCGCCTCTTACTCGATGCTTACCATCCAGAGCAACTAGGGGGTACGGGACACGCCTGGGATTGGCAACACCTGCGTTCAGCCACGCGCCCAGCTATTCCCTGGTGGTTGGCGGGGGGATTGACGCCTGAAAACTGTTTGAGTGCCATTGACCACACTCAACCCCATGGGATTGACGTCTCCAGCGGTGTGGAACTGAAGCCTGGTTGGAAAGACCTCGAACGAGTACGGCAATTAGTCAAACAGGTGCGTAGCTTGTCAAGCCTTGGGTCCCAGGGTGCAGCCCCTTCCTGAGTTTTCCCATCCTAAAGTAGCTTAGCTATAACAAGAAACTTTCTATAGCAGAAAGCATTTAAGTTGCCGCCCTTGAGAAGCAACAAATGCAGAAACATCTAAGGTTCCGGGTTCTACCTATAGCCGAGCCATCTATGGTTGTCAGCCCTTGGGTCGCAGGGCACGGCCCCGCCTCTGGGTTTTCTCTCCTCTCTCTGACAAACTAAAGCAGCTTGGCTATATGTCAAGCATTCTGTGCTTAGCTATAAAAAAATACCGGGAGCCATTTTTTCAGCCCCCGCAACGTCGTCACGCCAACAAACAGGTGATGGCGCTAGTTAAACAAATTATTCCCGATCCCTTGCAAAACAGGCAGGAAGAATAACAGGACACCTGCAAACAGGACGCCGCCAGCACCGCCAATGAGAAAACCGCCTGTGAAACTGCTCCAGCCTTCTGCCGTTTGCAGTTGGTCAGTTGTGCCTTGGGGCGAGGGTTTCTCAAAGGAAACGCTGCCGTAGAGCGACAAACAAACTGTCAGGATCAACACCAATCCTAGGGCCGCCATCACGCCTGCCGCCAGCGCGTATTCCGAATCCCGCAATGGCCCCAGCTTGTAGAAGGGACCGACCAGAAAATAACCATGGGCCATCCCCACCTCCAGACCCCGGCGCGACGGCTCCAACCCGGGACGATAGGCTGGCAGGTTGTTAATGAGAGCCATCCCCAGACCCGCACTCACCGGCGTTTCCAGGTGACCTTGCATCGGATCACCCCGCCACGGACGCACAAATTCTTCACTCATGAATCCACCTCCAAACTAAAAGGGAAAAGCCAACGCATCAGGATAAAACCGGTTGATCTCAATCAAGATACCGGCAATGATGAACAGCCACACTGCCAACAACACCGGCGCGCTCGAAAGATACCTCTGCAAATCTTGCATCGCTATCACCTCCTAACGGGGAGACACAGGAATTTCCGAGTCAGGTACTGTCAATTGCCCAGTGGTTAGTTCCCGAAACGCCATCACCGGCCAACTGAAGCCCGACAACATGCACCGAATCGCCAGGGGCACATCCAGAATCACCTCTTTCTCGGTGGGTTCTTTGTCTGACCGGATGGCAATCAGGTAGGCCCGCCCCACCCAGCCAATCCAGCCAGCAATATAGAGGAACAACAACCCCGGCAGGGTAAATTCTGCAGCATGAGACCACCGGCCATCCGTAATCAGATGCGGCAAGCCGTCCTCCCCACACAACAACCCTTGGGACGCATACCGCTCAAACCGCGCTTTGGTCTGGGCAATCCGCCGCTCAATCGCCTGCGCCTGCGGACTCCCCGCCGCATACAACGCTAAACGCGCCTCCTGTGTGGCTACCTCATTCTGCAGCCGTTGTTGAAACGCCGCCGACTCCCGACATGGGGTCAAACCGGCAACATCCGCCCGCGCCGACGGTGCCCACACACACCACAGCACCAGCGCCAGGACGAAAGCCAGGACTTTGGTCATATCCTTTTCCTCTCATCAACGGATAAAATGTCCAGGTGGTGGGAGAATCCGCAACACCCCACATCAGGCCTCACTATAGCCTGACCTGTGCGCCAGCGCAGCCGTGTCGCAATGTTCTGTAAACATGTAACACTATGTAATTTTCTATGACGTCAATCTACGGGCGGGTAGGATGGGTTGCGGGTGCCTGTTTACTCCTGTTGAGTGGTGGCTGTCAATTGGGCTTGATGCCCTCTCAACCCCCAACTCGTCCTCCTGCCACGTCAACCCGCCGTGACCAGTTGAACCAAGCAGGCGTTCAAAAAGCTCAGGCTGGTGACTATGCAGCGGCGATTCAATTGCTTACTCAAGCCATAGAACTCGCCCCCCAGGATGCCGAACTTTATTACAACCGGGGTTCGGTTTACGGTGACATGGGCCAACACCAGGAAGCCGTCCGTGATTTCACCAAAGCCATTCAACTCCAACCCACTTTCGCTGAAGCCTACAACAACCGGGGTATTACCTATGCGCGGGGCCGCAATTATGCGCAGGCGATAGCCGACTTCAGCCAGGCGATCCAGATCAACCCTGACTTCACGGATGCATACATCAACCGTGTGAAGGCCTATCGCCTCCAGGGCAACTATCAAGCGGCACTCGCAGACTGCAATGCGCTTTTACAAAAGCAACCGCAATTGGCCCAAGGGTATTACCAGCGGGGAAGCACGTGGCTCGCCATGAAGGCGTATCGTAAAGCCCTGGCTGACTTAGATACCGCGCTGCGCTACAACCCGCAACTAGCAGCCGCCTATGCCCAAAAAGGGGTCGCCCATCGTGCCCTCGGTGAACGGCAACAGGCGGTTGAAGCCTGGCAGCAAGCTGCTCAATTGTTCAAACAACAAAACGACCGGGATGGTCTCGCCCAAGTCACCCGTTTACTCCAGCAACTAGTGCGATGAGTCAGGAAGTGATTGCTGTTGTGGGGAGTGGCGTGTGGGGGTCGCTGTTAGCCGAGTTGATTCGTCAAAACGGTTATCCAGTGCAGGTCTGGTCGCGTCGCTGTGGTCAACCCCTGCATGTCGCGCTGCAGTCAGCCACAATGGTGGTCATCGCTGTCTCTGTCGCTGGTGTCCTACCCGTTCTCCAAGCAATGCCGCCCCTGTTGCCAGAAACTGTTATTGTCAGCGCCACCAAGGGACTGCTCCCTGATAGCCACACCACGCCGGCGCAACTGTGGCAAAAAGCCTTTCCCAATCATGGCGTCGTGGTGGTGTCGGGGCCAAATCTAGCCGCCGAAATTGCCCAGGGATTGCCAGCCGCAACAGTCGCCGCCAGTTTACGTCCTGAAGCCGCACAACGGGTGCAGCAGGTCCTGGCCTCCGAACGCTTTCGCGTTTACACCAACGATGACCCATTGGGAACGGAACTGGGGGGCGCTCTGAAAAATGTAATGGCCATTGCTGCTGGGGTTTGCGATGGGTTGCACCTGGGGGCCAATGCCAAGGCAGGGTTAATCACACGGGCGCTGGCGGAAATGGTGCGGGTTGCGGTAGCCCTGGGAGCGCGAGCGCATACCCTCTACGGTCTATCGGGACTGGGGGATTTGCTAGCGACTTGCAATAGTCCCTTGAGTCGCAACTACCGGCTAGGGTACGGGTTAGCGCAGGGACGGTCGCTAGGGGACATACTCCAGGAATTGCAAACCACCGTCGAGGGAGTGAATACGACCCAAGTACTGGTGCAACTGGCCGACCAGCGAGGGATTGCCGTGCCAATTGCTCAGCAAGTGTACCGATTGTTGCAAGGGCAGATCACCCCTCAGCAAGCGGTAGCGGCATTGATGGAGCGGGATTTGAAAGCTGAATTTGCCGCCAACAAGCTATGATAGATAATGCCTGTTTGGGGAATTAGCTCAGTTGGTAGAGCGCTGCGATCGCACCGCAGAGGTCAGGAGTTCGAATCTCCTATTCTCCACTTCCCCCGGTTGGCAAGGAAACCTGCACAGCTAAAAACGTCCGCTGAATCAATGACTTTGACGATTTCGGGGTTATAGCCAGACGGCCTAAACGTACCCATCATTCAGGTTGCAGCCCTGTCATAGCCAAATCATCACTGCTTCACCAAAACGGATTTGGGCGCATAGAATTCCACTCGCCGCAGGGCCGGAATCGTCAGCACAAACAGCAAAAATGTCCGGCTGCACGTAATCGCTGTAAACATGCTGACAAGCACCCCAATGGCTAAGGTCACGGCAAACCCTTTCACCATGCCGGTTCCGAGCCAAAACAGCGCTGCACAGGCAATCAACGTCGTCACATTTCCATCCAAAATGCTACTGAAGGCCCGATAGAAACCGGCTTCGACAGAGCGATACAAACTTTTACCGGTTTGTAATTCTTCCCGCGTGCGCTCAAAGATCAAGATGTTGGCATCCACGGCCATCCCAATACTGAGAATAAATCCAGCAATGCCCGGTAACGTCAGGGTTACACCTAGCAGCAAAAAAGCCGCGTAGGTCAACAGCGCATAGATCATCAAGGCCACATCGGCAATCAACCCCGGCAAGCGGTAGTACCACACCATAAACAGCAGCACCAGCGCCAAACCGCCGGCAAACACCCAATAACTGCGCTGGATACTGTCTTGGCCGAGCGTCGCCCCCACCGTGCGGTTTTCCACAATTTCTACGGGCACCGGCAGCGCTCCACCCCGCAACTGCACCGCTAAATCATTGGCCGATTCCGCCGTAAAATTGCCGGTAATCACCGCTGCACCCCCAGTAATCCCTGTGGCGGCAAATTCTGGCCCCACGGTGGGGAAACTGATGAGCTGGTTATCTAAAAAAATCCCGAGCGTGCGGCCTGTACCGGCGATGGCTTTGGTTAATTCCGCAAATTTTTGGCCCCCTGGCCCATCAAACCGAATCGCTACTTGCCACTGATTCCCAGCGGGCAGCGGTTGGGCAAAGGCATCCTTGAGATTTTTCCCGGTCAACCCTGTCGGTTCGTAGAACGCAGCCAGGGCTTCATTGGCTTTTTGCAAGTCCTTTTTGACTTGTTCGGGGTCGGACAGGTTCTGGGGTTGCTTGAGCAAAGCGGCCAGTTGCTCCCGCACCGTATAAAGCTGTTGAATTTGTTGGGTATCGGTGCCGGGCTTTTGCAAGCGAAATTCCAGTTGGGCCGTACCGCCGAGCACCCGTTCTGCCTGTTGGGGGTCGCTCACACCGGGAAGTTGTACCAGCAGTTGACGGTTGCCCACTGTTTGCACCACGGCTTCAGCGACGCCTAACCCATTGATCCGGTTTTCGACCACCCGCTGTACCGCTTCCAACACCTGGGGCGTGATTTGTTTGACTTCGGCGGTAGTTTTCACCTGTAGTGTCAACTGCGCCCCACCCTGCAAATCCAGCCCCAAGCGCACGGGGATACGGCTAATCACCAGCAAAGCCCCCAGCACCAGGGCAATCACCACCAGAAGAATCAACCGCTGCCGACCGACCATAAACCCACAAAATGGGCGATTTTTTTATGATACGCTAGGCCTACCACACCACGCGCCCCGGCAATTCCCCCCGTTGATACCAGGTCGCCAGTCGCCACAGATAATAGCCCAGAAACAGCCCTAAAATTCCCCAGTGAACCCGGTGCCGTGCCAACCAGCGCCAGTAGGGGAGCACAATCGCCCGGTTCAGGACCAATTCCAACAGCAAGTGCAATGCTAGCAGCAGGAATACCCCGTACAGCAGCGGGCCAAAGGCATGAAACTGCACCGCTCGCAACACGTCCCCCCGCGCCATCGCCATAAACGACCGAGTTAACCCGCAACTGGGACAGGGGATGCCGGTGAAGTGATACAGGGGACACACCAGCCCGGGAATTTGCCACCCCCGGTTGTAGACAAAAGACCCGATAATCGGCGATAGCAAAATCCCCAGGATGATCCACCGATCCCGGCGTTGCGTGGGGGTTAACGGCGCGCGACCGATCATAGGATGATGAATAGGCAACCGGCGATTTTTATTCTACGTCTATGAGTTTTTACCAACCCCATCCGCAACTGGCCCAGTGGGGGGAAACCCTATTGCAGGACATCTGCAGCCGTCATGCCGTTCGTCCAGAGCAGATGGGCATTGTTTGGTTGGTGTATGGGGGTGGCGTGCGGGTCAACACTGGTGGCGCGCTGGAACCCCAAACGTTTTGGCAACAGCGACCCTGGGGCTGGAGTCATCGCGGTGATGTCAACGTTTATCCCGCCAGCATTGTGAAATTGTTTTATCTCGTGGCGACGCACGAGTGGTTAGAGCGGGGCATGATTCCCCCTGACCCGGAAATTGACCGCGCCCTGCGCGACATGATCCAGCTCTCAAGCAATGATGCCACCAGCTACATTGTGGATGTCCTGACCGGCACTACCAGCGGGCCCGATTTAGCGCCGGGACCTTTCAGCACCTGGCAATACCAACGCAATATCGTCAACCGTTATTTCCAGTCCTGGAACTGGCCCGAATTCGCCGGCGTGAACATCAACCAGAAAACCTGGTGCGATGGACCCTATGGACGGGAACGGGCGTTTTTGGGGCCGAATCAAGAAAACCGCAACCGGTTGAATCCTTTGGCTACTGCACGGCTGTTTCATGCCATTTTGGGGGGAATTGCTGTTTCACCACGCCGTTCGCAACAGATGGTCGAGCTATGCCGTCGTTCCCTGGACCCAGCCGATTGGCCAACCGACCCCGCCTACAACCAGGTCCAAGGGTTTCTAGGGGAAGGTCTGCCAACAACGGCACGGCTTTGGTCCAAAGCAGGGCACACCAGCCAGGTTCGTCACGACTGCGCCTACGTGGAATGGGGCGATGACCAGGCTTACATGCTGGTGGTGTTTACCGTTGGGCAAGCCCAAAGCCGCAACGAAAAACTTTTGCCCGACATCAGTCGCTGGGTGTTTACACGGCTGCAACAGGAACCCTTGTCCTGACGCTCTGTTAACCTAGAACTGTGTATCCACTGTGAGTACGTATGGCCCACACGATTGTGACCGATGTGTGCGAAGGCGTGGCCGATTGCGTCGCTGCCTGTCCCGTTGCCTGCATTCACCCTGGCCCTGGGAAAAACGCCAAAGGCACCGACTGGTACTGGATTGATTTTGGGATTTGCATTGACTGTGGGATTTGCCTGCAGGTGTGTCCAGTAGAAGGGGCCATTCTGCCGGAAGAACGTCCAGATTTGCAACGCACACCGAGTTAGTGGGCAATGGCATCGGAGTCGTCCGTACCGCTTTGGCAACGGGTGCAACAAGGCGATCCCCACGCTGTTCAAACCGTCCTGGAGCGGGCATTGGCTCACACCCATAGCCAGGTCATTCATGTGCAAAAAAGGAGCGACCACTGGTCTATCGCAGTCAGCGCCCCATCATCGCTTGCACCTGCTTGCTTGCCAACGCTCATAGCCCAAGAATTACGCCGTTACCAGATGCCCCTGGCGACGACTATCCGGCTTAGGGTACAGGGGTCCACCTCCACCTGGGAAACGGAATTCACCCTGGCGGCTGTCCTGGAGACATCCCGGCCCGCGGCAACCCGCGCATCCACTCGCCCGGTGGACCTACCCCTTCATGGGCTCGATGCCACCCAAAGGCGCATCCTGCTGATTGGCCTTATCACAGCTTTTGTCCTGTGTGCCATGCCATTTGTCCGGTTTGTGCTTAGTTATCTGGTGATCATCATTCACGAGTTGGGGCATACTGCGACGGCTTGGCTCATGGGGTATCCGGCGATTCCAGCGTTTGATTTTATGCATGGGGGCGGCGTGACTTTGCAACTGGGGGAACGGTGGGCCTTGATTCCCCTGGTTTTCTACCTGGCAATGGGTGGGTTGATGTATTACTTCCGGCGCAACTGGCTCACACTTACGGTGTTGATAATACTGGCGTTGATGTACACCTGGATTTATTTCACCCGCTGGCATGAATGGTTGTTGGTGGCGATGGGACATGGGATGGAATTGGTGTTTGCGGTTATGTTTCTCTATCGGGCGATGACGGGTTGGGCCTGCCAGCAACCAGGGGAACAAACGCTCTACGGTATCCTGGGATTTTTTATCCTGCTTTATGACCTGAATTTCACCCGCCAACTGCTGTTTGACGCCACCATGCGAGAGTTGTACTTGCTGGGCAAGGGGGACGTGCTGGACCACGATTTTGTGCGTATCGCGCAGGAGTTTTGGCACGTGCCGTTAGCGTGGGTGGTGAGCCTTTTTGGTTTGAGTTGCTTGCTGACGCCACTGGCAACCTGGGGGCTGTACCGCTACCAGAGCTACTGGCTCTACGGTTGTGTACGATTGTTACGCAGATAGACGCAGGAGAACGATTGATGGCGGATTTGGCCCAAGCGTTGCAGGAATTGGAAGCCCAGGGTTTGGCGGCGATTGCGGCGGCGACGTCCCTAGCGGCGCTGGAACAGTTGCGCGTGGATTACCTGGGCAAGAAGGGGGAGCTATCGCAAGTGTTGCGGGGCATGGGGCAACTGCCGCCAGCCGAACGACCGCACATCGGGGCGCTGGCCAACCAGGTGAAAGACCGACTGCAGGAAGCGCTGGCCCAACGTATCGCGCAGGTGCAAGCAGCAGAATTAGAGGCTCGCATTGCGGCGGAAACGCTCGATGTGACCATGCCAGGGCTGGGGTATCCGCCGGGGCACGCCCATCCGCTCCAGCAAATGATGCAGCGCATCTTGGATATTTTTGTGGGGTTGGGTTATCAAGTGGCGCAGGGGCCAGAAATCGAGACGGATTATTACAACTTTGCTGCCTTGAATTTTCTCCCAGACCACCCGGCGCGGGATATGCAGGACACCTACTATTTACCCGATGGCCGCTTGCTGCGCACCCATACGTCCACGGTGCAAATTCGTTACATGGAAGCCCACCAGCCCCCAGTGCGGATTGTGGTGCCTGGGCGCGTTTATCGGCGGGATGCCGTGGATGCTACTCATTCAGCCATGTTTCACCAGATTGAAATTCTCGCCGTGGAACCGGGGTTGAAGTTCACCGACTTGAAAGGGACGCTGGTGACCTTTGTGCGAGCGTTGTTTGGGGAAGACGTGCCGGTGCGGTTCCGGGCCAGTTATTTCCCGTTTACGGAGCCATCGGCGGAAGTGGATTTGCAGTGGCGGGGCCGGTGGTTGGAAGTGCTCGGCTGCGGCATGGTGCATCCCAATGTACTGAAAGCCGTTGGCTATGACCCCGAGAAGTACTCCGGTTTTGCCGCCGGGCTGGGGATTGAACGGCTGGCGATGATCTTTCATGAAATTGATGACATTCGCCGCTTTTACACCAGTGACCTGCGGTTTTTGACCCAGTTTTAGTTACTGACTACAATGGATGGGAACCAGGAGATAGAACGATGCGTAAATGGGTTTGGGCTTGGCTCGTTGGGTTTGGAGTTTTGGCAGGAGCGATGCCGGTAGGGGCAATTGTGCCCTATGTGCCGGAGTTGCGTTCGGAACAGTTAGAAGCGCAAGGCGTCGAATTGGCGCGGGAAGTAGGCATTTTGAGCGAAGTACAGGTCATCGAACCCAAACGGGCGATTGCCAATGCGCGGTTAGCGACACAATTAGCGCCGAATCGTTTTGAACCCTGGGTCATCCTGGCGCAACTGTATCTGCGGCAAGACGATGTGAAGATGGCGAGCAGCGCCCTTCAGGAAGCACATAAACTAGCGCCCGATAACCCTGTCATTTTATTCACCTTGGGGTCGCTGGCGTTTCGCCAAGAAAACTATCCCCAGGCGATGCGGTATTTACAGGCGGGATTGGCCATTAAACCAGATCACGTGGAAGGGTTGTTTAATCTGGGCAATACGTTTTTGAAAATGAATCAGTATTCCCAGGCGATTGCCTACTATCAAAAGGCCATTGCCATTGATAAAAAATTCTGGCCGGCCATCAATAACATTGGGCTGGTGCAATTTGAAATGGGCGACCGGGAAGGGGCCAGGCGGAACTGGCAAGCCTCCGTAGCCATTGACCCCAAAGCAGCAGAACCGATTTTGGCCCTGGCGGTTTTGCACTACATACAGGGGCAAAAACAAAAGGCAATTCAGATGGCGGAACAGGCCTTTACCATTGACCGGCGCTATGCGAAAGTTCCTTTTTTGATTGAAAACTTGTGGGGGCCACGTTTAATTGCTGCCACCAAACCTTTGCTCGCTGAACCCCGTTTGAAACGGTTTATGGGGGAGTAACAGGATTTTTACATTTATTCCGTATGTACTACGCTCAACTAACCTACGCTGGCAAGCCATAGCTAAGCCATCTTTGTCATCTCTTGGGTACCAGGACGCAGCCCCGTTGATGGTTCTCTCTCCTCTCTGAAACCTACGGTGGTTGAACTTTAGCTACAGCTATAGGGGCCGGAATGCCTTGGTTCAGCGGATAGTGACGTGAAGTGTCAAACGCACGGGTTGAGAGGTACGGCGGGCTGCTGCCCGGGTGAGACCGGCAACGATCACATAGTCCCCAGAGCTGGGGAGACGACCGCGCCATTGGGTGGTTTCGGCGGGAGAACCAGGGAAGTGGCGGCCCTCCTGGTCAAACATGGAGAAAACTACATGGGGATTGGTGGAAACGACCTGGACGGACATGACCTGCCCCGCTCTGGCTCGCAGGACGTATTCCGCCACCTGATAACCCCGTACGGTTGCCTGCAGGGTCGTGGACGAAGCGCCGGCTGGGAATTGAACACGCTGCGGTTGGGCGTAGGCCGGGAACAGGCTCAATCCCATGAGCAGCCCTAAACCCAACCCCCATCCCCTTGCCATCACGCCCCTAATGCCAATACCGACACCCGCGCCGCAACTTTGCCGGCAATTTCCCGAAACACCTTAGCCGACGCCAATTCCGGGTGCGCTACCACCACCGGTTGACCGCTATCGCCCCCCCACTGCACCGGCAATTCCAGCGGGACTTGCCCGAGCAACGGCACGCCCAGGGTTTCTGCCAACTGGACGCCGCCGCCTTCGCCAAAAATGGTATAGCGTTTTTCGGGCGCATCTGGGGGAATGAAATAGCTCATGTTTTCGATGACGCCTAGCACCGGCACGCCTAGTTGACGGAACATTTCCAGCCCCCGGCGCGCGTCGGCCACCGCTACCTTTTGGGGGGTAGTCACAATCACGGCACCAGCCATCGGAACTGCTTGGGCGAGGGTTAACTGAGCATCACCGGTTCCGGGCGGCAAGTCCACCAGCAGGTAATCCAATTCGCCCCACTGTACCTGGTAGAGAAATTGCCGGATCACGCCGTTGAGCATGGGGCCGCGCCAAATCACCGGTTGACTGGGGGTCAGCAAAAATGCCATGGACACAAGCTTGACGCCGTAGTTTTCCGCTGGAGTCAGCACTTCCCCCTGGGGACTGTCGGCGACGACCAAGCGCTGGTGACTGACGCCAAGCATCATCGGGTCGTTGGGGCCGTAGATGTCCGCATCGAGCAACCCCACCCGCGCGCCCGCCTGGGCCAAGGCCACCGCCAGATTGACTGCTACGGTGCTCTTGCCCACACCTCCTTTGCCGCTGGCGACCGCAATGATGTTGCGCACGCCGGGAATCTGTTGCCGCTGGGGCAGGGATTTCTGCTGGGGCGTTTCCGCCGTGGTGACAATTTCGACTTGTTCGACCCCAGGCAACTGCAACACAGCTTGGCGACAGTCCTCTTCGATCATTTGCCGCAGGGGACAGGCCGGCGTGGTCAGCACCAGATTGAACGACACCCGCCCGTTTTCCACTTGCACGCGCCGGATCATGTTCAATTCCACCAGGCTGCGTTGGAGTTCCGGGTCCTTGACGGGGCGCAAGACTTCCAACACCTGCTGGGGCGTCACGCTCATGGCTGGCCTCTCTCAGACTTCTTTTGGCATGGTAACGTACTTATCAGACCTTTGCAGAACCCACTGGGCGCGCGCTTGGACAACCCGGTCCTCATCTTGGGCTAGCTGCTGGAGTAAAGCGTCCATCTGTGGCTGCAAAAAGCCCGGCAACCCCCGCTGGTGCCACAATTCCCAGGCGACAATCACGGCATAGCGAATTCCCCAATCGCCATCGCCACTCAAATCCCGGAGCGCCTGGGCCACCCGTTCCTGCAAGGGTTCCGGCGTTGCCAGTTCCTGCCACTGTATGTTGCCCAAACCCCGAATCGCCGCCCGCCGCACACTCGGAGCAAAGTCGTAGCGCGCCGCCTGTTCCAAGACCTCTAAAGCGCGGGGGTCGCCAATGTGCGCCAGGACCCGCACGGCATAAGCTCTGGCTCCATAGTTGTAACCATCCAACCGTGTCAGCAAGTCGGGTACCGCCTGTCGTCCCCAGCGCTGCAAACTGGCGATGGCCACCTGCGCCGCCGCCGGGTTGTTGTACCCCAGCACCTCGATCAACAAAGGAATCGCCTGGGACGGCTCCGGCCATTCAGCGACCCGTTGCACCGCCGCCACCAAAGCCCCCGGCGACGCAGCCGTTTTGACCTGGCGCACCACGCTGGCCCAATTCATCGCTGCTCGCAACACCACCGTCAATTCCATCCTAACGGGGGTTGACTTTCTCGCCGCTGCAACCCTTTAAGATAAGCGGTGGGGGGTCGGAGTGTTTGGTAATGGAAGACGAGAAAACGGATGTGGGCACGTCGGCGTCGCTGCTGGTCGTAGATGACGACCCCCTGATGCGCAAGCTCTTGCAACGGTTCCTCAGCCAGCAGGGCAACTACCGCGTCGCAACGGCCAGTGAACCCGAAACAGCGCTCCAGTTGTTGCAAAGCGACTGGTGGGATTTGGTGTTGCTGGATTGGCTATTGCCAGGGATGACGGGGCTGGACTTGCTGAAAGTGATTCGCTAAACCCACCCGCCAGGCGTCCTACCGGTGATTATGGTGACGGGTCGGGCAGCAAGCGCCGATGTCGTGACTGCCCTGCAAGCGGGCGCGAATGACTACATCACCAAACCCCTGGATTTACCGGTGGTAGCAGCTCGGGTGGCGGCGCAACTGGCGACAGTGCGGAGTATCCAGGCGACAAAGCCTACATTGGCATCGCACCTGGGGGGACGTTACGAGATTCTGCGACCGCTGGGGGAAGGCGGATTTGGGCGCACGTATCTCGCTCAGGACTGGCACCGGCCCGGTAAGCCCCTGTGTGTCGTCAAAAAATTGCTCTCTGTGCCTCTGACGGAACCCGAAAAACTGCGGCGCACCCGCCAATTGTTTCAACGGGAAGCTCGAGTGCTGGAAAATCTAGGCCATTACAAACACATTCCCCGCCTGTTGGCCTATTTTGAACAGGATGGGGACTTTTATCTGGTGGAAGAATTCATCGCCGGGCCGTCGTTGCGAGAACGTTTCGCCGATGGCAAGCCTTGGCCTGTCCCAGCCGTATTTGGCCTAGTGAAAAATCTACTCAAAATCCTGAAATTTATGCACCGGCACTCGGTCATTCATCGCGACATCAAACCCGATAACATCATCTACGAAGCAGCAAGCGACCACTATTTTTTGATAGATTTTGGCGCGGTGAAAGAAATGTCGCCCCAACCTGATCCCTATGCCGCCAGCGTCTCGATTGGCACGCGGGGGTATGCACCCATTGAACAACTCATGGGCTACCCCGAATTCAACAGCGACCTGTATGCGTTGGGCATGGTAGCGCTGCAAGCCCTGACCAGCATCCCCCCAACGGCTTTACCCTGGGATGTTCACAGCGGCGAACTGGATTTGACCCCCTGGCGCACCCCCCAAAACGGTCATTTATTGAACATCTTGCAAGCCATGACCCGCTATTATCCCCAAGACCGGTATCCGTCCGCCGCCGACGCTCTCAGGGACTTGAATAAATTGGAGTTCCTGCTGCTGGGGCCAAAGGATTAACCGTGATAGAGCTGCTGCAACGTCTCCCAGAATTCGGGATAGGAAATCCGCACACAATCGGCGGGCGCTAAACGAGAGCTGCCCTGCGCGTTTAACGCCGCAATCGCCAAGGCCATGGCAATCCGGTGGTCGTCGTAGGTATGCAAATCCGCGCCCACCAGCGGTTTGTCGGTCCCGTAGATGGTCAAACCATCTGGGTATTCTTCTACCTGCACGCCCATCCGGGTCAATTGGGTTGCCATCGCAGTCAGCCGGTCGCTCTCTTTCACCCGCAGTTCCGCCGCATCCCGGATCACCGTCTTCCCTTGGGCAAAGGTCGCCGCCACGGTCAAAATGGGAATCTCATCAATCAAGCGGGGAATCAACGCGCCGCCAATGGTCACCCCCCGGAGCGCGCTGTGTTGCACCCGGATATCGGCTAAGGGTTCGCCCGCTACCTCCCGCTGGTTCAGCCATTCAATCCGCGCTCCCATCGCCTCCAGAACTTCCAAGACACCGGTGCGGCTGGGATTAACACCTACATTGGTCATCACAATGTCTGCACCGGGGGTAATGGCGCCCGCCACCAGCCAGAACGCTGCGGAACTCATGTCCCCTGGCACCACTACCCGTTGACCATGCAACGTGGCACCCCCCTGCAGTTCCACCACGCCGTTTTCCCAGGCGATGTCGGCCCCAAAGGCTTTCAGCATTCGTTCCGTGTGGTCCCGCGATGGGTAGGGTTCGCGCACCTGGGTCACGCCCGCACACGTTAATCCCGCCAGCAAAATCGCTGATTTCACTTGGGCTGACGCCACCGGGCTTTCGTAGTCAATCGCCTGCAACCGCTGTCCCCGAATCGCCAAAGGCGCCCGCGTCCCATTCTGACGGCCATCCATCACCGCACCCATCTGGCGTAACGGCGTAACCACCCGTTGCATGGGCCGGCTCCGCAGCGACGCATCCCCTGTGAGCACGAAAAATTGCTCTATCCGTCCCGCCAGCACGCCCGCCAGCAAGCGCATCGTGGTCCCGGAATTGCCGCAGTCCAGCACCTGGTCCGGTTCTTGCCAGGCTCCCGGCGTCACCTCCACTCGCTGGGGATTGAGCGGCGAAATCCGATGCCCCAACGCCCGTAAACACTGGGCCGTACTCTGGGGGTCGGCAGCAGGCAATATCCCTTCAATGACGGTGGTCCCCTGGGCTAAGCAGCCAATGATCAAGGCGCGATGGGAAATGGACTTATCGCCTGGCACTTGCACCGTTCCCCGCAAGGTGAAGTCCGGTGGGGGTTGCAGGAGAACGCCGTCAGCAGTAAACGCCAGCAGCGAGCGCTCGACCGTCATGGAGATTCTCGCCCGCTGGGTTCGGGGACAGGTTCACTTGCGGCAGCACTCGCCTGGGCCAGTTGGTCGCGCACCTGGTCAATTGTTTCGTTTAACTGGTTAATTTTTTCCTCTAGGTTCTGGCGCAGGTTGTTACTATTGCCGGCTGCTTTCACAGGTTGGGGTCGGGATTGCGCCGTTAACCGATTGGCAATGATCACCCCTAGGACGCCGCCAATGACACCGCCAAACAGCGTCCCCAGCAGCAAGCCCTTGCCAAAACCATCCCCTCGCGATTCCATGGACATTTCTCCCAGTCCTGTTCCCAGTTTACCCCGTCCCGAAGCTCCGGTCACCGGCATCTCCCAAGCCAGGCACGATAAAACCGACGTCATTGAGTTCGGGGTCAATGCCAGCGGTGTAAATTTGCACCTGGGGGTAATGGCTCGTAATTTTTTGCAAAGCTGGCGGCGCGGCAATGACCGAAACCAGGCGAATGTAGGCCGGTTGGGCGCCCCGTTCCACCAAGGCTGTCAATGCTGTCATGGCTGTCCCACCCGTCGCCAGCATCGGGTCCAGCACCAGCACCCGTGTCTGGGGGTCGAATTGCGCTGGTAAGGTGTTGAGATAGACCATCGGTTCGAGGGTATGTTCGTTGCGCATCACTCCAAAGTGGTACACCCGCGCCAGGGGCAACAGGTTCTGGCTCCCCTCCAGCAAGGTCAAGCCCGCCCGCAGAATCGGCACCAAAACTAGCGGCACGGTCGGGTCCACAAATTGCGCTGTCGCAGGGGCCAGGGGGGTTTCCACCGTTGTGGTCGTCAACGGCAACCAATCCCGCCGGATGGCCTCATAGGTCAACCAGCGTCCCAATTCCACCAGCGCCGGGCGAAACAGGGCATTCGGCGTTTGTTTATCCCGCACCACCCCCAACCAGTGCTGGATCAATGGATGCGGGGGCACATAAACCGTTCCTTGGAGCGTCACTAGCCCATCCAGAAAACCCTAACCAATTATCCCCTAAAAACTTCGCCTATTTGTTGCCTCGGGAACCGTGGCGTGGCGCTGCACCCAGTTCATCACCTGTTCCGTCACGTCACGGGGATAGATCAACCAAGCGCGGGTGTGGGGATGACTCAAGGATTGCACCAGCGGCGACAGCTCGTTAATCTCCCGCAGACCCTCATCCGTCTGCATCAGGATACCCTTTTGATACAGCGTGTAACCGCGAATGGAACGGCGGTGCAACCCACAGTAATAGTGTTCATCCCAGCCCTTTTGTCGGACCGCCTGTTGAATAGCCGCCAGCAACTCCTGCTGTTGCGCCTCACTCCAGCGGGTCACCTCCGTCGCTTTGAACAAATCGCGCTGCAAAAATCGCCGGCACAAATCCGCAATCACCGGGTCCGGTGCCTCTGTCCAGCGATGAAGGTGATAGTTCACGACGTCATCATCGGCGGCTAAATAATCCGGGAGTTCGAGCGCCTCGATGGGTTGAGTTAGCCAGCGGTGCATTGTTGAGTCACAAAAGAGCACTTGGGGGTCTTGTTTGGCGCGCTCTATCAACCGGCAGAGCATCCACGTGGCCGCCACATTTTTGCGATGGCTGTACACCTGGGCATACATGAAATAGCGCACCACCAGGTAATGTTCAATCGCCGCCAGCCCCTTGCGATGCACGACTAACCCGCCGCTATCGGGGTCGTAATCAATCGCCGCCAGAATCCGGTCTAAATCCAACCGCCCGTAGGCTGCCCCAGTCAGATAACTATCCCGCATCAGATAATCCAACCGGTCGCAGTCTAGTTGTCCCGACACCCATTGCCCCACAAACTTTAGGGGATAGACCTGTTGATAAACTTGCAAAACCTTCGGCATCAATTCGGAGTCAAACCCATCTAAAAGCGAACGAATGCTGGGGTCCTGTTCCAGAATTTTTTGCGTCCAATGTTCATGGTGATAATGGAACATTTCTTCGCCGGTGTGACTGTAGGGGCCATGACCCAAATCGTGAAACAACGCCGCTACCAATACCACCGCCCGATGGGGTTTTAATTCTGGGTAATGATTTTGCAACCGGTCAAACACACGGCGCGCCACCCACATCACCCCCAGCGAATGGGTAAACCGCGACCCTTCCGCCCCATGAAACGTAAAACTGGCCGCCCCCAACTGGCGCAACCGGCGCAGGCGTTGAAACGGGGGTGTATCAATCAAACGAATCAACAGCGCCTCGACCGGGTCCCGCCCATCGAGCGTA
>JANWVM010000059.1 GCA_025056115.1 Gloeomargarita sp. SKYG116 | reverse complement strand
AATGGGGTGAAGGTGTCCCATCTGGAATTGCTCTTTCTCTTGGCTGAACAACGCCAGCAACCGCCGTTTGACTTTGTTTGGGGAATTCTGGAGCGCCGGGGCCTCAAACTCACCAAGGATGGCAAAGTATTAGAAACGCCCGAAGAAAATCGCCAGTTTTTGCAGGAGCAAGTGGCTCAATTTCAACAGCAGGGACGGGCACTACTGCGGCGATTGGGCATCTAGTTCCGATATTCGCCCATGACTCGCAAGATGGGTTCTGTGTTGGAGGGGCGCAACGATAACCAGGCATTGGGGGTCGCGAGTTTGATCCCATCCGTTGTGTCGAGCGTTAAGGCAGAAAAATCCAGCGCTTGCCACAGATGGGAGAGACGGGGATGGTGCGCCTGGGCCATGACAGGTGAGGGGCCGCAGTGGATTTCTACAACCAGTTGCTCCCCGCTGACCGCTAGGGTAATCGCCTGCTGACCCTGCCCGATGACAAGGCGTTGGGGTTGGGTTGTCACGGGTGGCGATTTCTGTTGCCATTGCTGGAACAGTTGACGCAGGGGTTCCGTAGAGGCTCCAGCAGGGGCCAGTTTGAGTTTCACGCTCTGCCAAGGGGGAAGAGCCTGCACCAGTTCCGAGAGCGTGCGCCCTGTCGTCGCCAGCCAACTGAGAATCAAGCCCATTGCCCCCAAGCCATCGCGGGCGAGATGCACCTGGGGCACAATCACACCGCCGCTGCCTTCGCCCCCCAAAATCGCTTGATGCGCTTGCACACCTGCGACTACGTGACGTTCTCCCACCGCCGTGCGGATGATGTTGGCGTGGGGACTTAGGGACTCCAAGGCATGGGTGGTGACAACATTGACCACAATCGGGCCGCCAGGATAGCGATGGAGTCGTTCTTGCGCACAGAGGACCACAGTATGCTCTTCGCTGACGGCGTTGCCTTGCTCATCCACCAGTACCAACCGGTCGCCATCAGGGTCAGCGGCAAATCCCACATCACAATGGGCTGCGCGCACTAGCCGTCTCACGGTCTCCAAATGGGTGGGCAACGGCTCCGGTTCGCGGCTGAAATACCCGTGCAATTCCGTGTGACAGGCAATCACGTCGCAGCCGAGCGCCTGGAGAAACCCCTGCCACAGCACCGCCCCGCTGTTGCAGGCATCCAACGCCACCCGAAACCGCCGCGCCCGTATCTGCTCGACGGGTAGGATGCTCAGTACCGCGTTTTGATGGGCGATAAACGCATCGGGATAAGGGGTTACCGTTGCCACCTGGTCGAGGGGAACTTCCGGGGCGTGTAATTTTTGCCGTTGCCTTTCTAAGGCGCGCCAGTCCGATTCGGATAAAAAAAATCCTGCTGAATCGAGAAATTTCAGACCGTTCCAAGGGGGGGGATTATGACTGGCTGTGACCATGACACCGCCATGCAAAGCTGCTCCCCGACTCACGGTAAATTGCAGGGTTGGTGTCAGGGTTAATCCCAAATCCACCACTTGGCAACCGACACTCAGCAGGCCCGCTCGTGCCAAATCAGCTATCATAGGGGACGAATTCCGGCCATCCCGCCCCAGCGCAACCGCCGGTCGGCTATACTGTGCGCGCAACCACTGCCCAAACGCCTGCACGTAGCTGAGAAGGGTCGCCGGGGTCAGGTTTTCCGCCTGGTTATCTATCGTTCCCCGTAACCCGCTAATCCCAGCTTTGAGGGTCATATCGCTTCGCCGTCGCGTTCCCCAGTGCGGATGCGGATCGCGCCTTCGATGGGGGTGATAAAAATCTTGCCGTCGCCAATTTCTCCCGTCCGGGCCGCTGCCATGATCTTGTCAATTACCAGGTCCACCTGGTCGTCTTCGACCACAATTTCTAACTTGAGTTTTTGTAAAAATTCCACGGTGTATTCCGACCCGCGATATCGTTCGGTTTGTCCCCGTTGCCGGCCAAAGCCCCGCACTTCGGAAACCGTCATGCCCACAATACCCGCATTCACCAGCGCGATTTTTACTTCATCGAGTTTGAAGGGACGGATGATCGCTTCAATCTTTTTCATAGCTACCTATCAACCCGCTGCTGACCTTGACCTTGCTGTTTTAGCATTGGCCGGAAGGAGTAACTTGTAACTCATGATACCGGATGCTGGTCACATTCCCGTACTGCCCCAGGCGGTGTTGACCTACTTGCAGCCGCAACCAGGCCAGCATTTTTTGGATGCGACGGTGGGCTTGGGAGGCCACAGCGAACTCCTGCTGCAAACGCCGGGGATACGTTTGACGGCCATTGACCGGGATGCCCAAGCGCTGGCGCTGGCCCAACAACGGTTGCGGGGGTATGACGTGACCTGGTGGCATGGGAATTACGCAGATTATCCGGGGGGTGAATTCGACGGCATTTTGGCCGACTTGGGGGTGAGTTCGTTGCAGTTGGACACACCGGAACGGGGCTTTAGTTTCCGTCACGCCGGGCCGCTGGATATGCGCATGGACCCGCAACAACAGGAAACCGCCGCCGATTGGGTCAATCACGCTAGCGAAACGGAATTGGTTGAGTTATTGAGCCGCTACGGGGAAGTGCCCTACGCGCGCCGGATTGCTCGCCAGATAGTGCAAAAGCGCCCGTTTCACGACACCCAAGCCCTAGCGGACGTCATTTGGTACGCGGTTCCCCCATCTGCTCGTTACGGACGGATTCACCCAGCGACCCAGGTGTTTCAGGCGCTGCGCATTGCCGTCAACCGGGAGTTGGAGAGTTTGGAACGGTTTTTACAGCGGGCACCGGACTGGCTCAAACCAGGAGGACGGCTGGTCATCATCAGTTTTCACAGTCTGGAAGACCGGTTGGTGAAATGGGCGTTTCGCCGGGATGAGCGGCTGGAGATTGTGACGCCCAAGCCCGTGACCCCTAATTCCCAAGAGCGACAGTCCAACCCCCGTTCTCGGTCAGCGAAACTACGGGCGGCGGTGCGGCGATAATATAATGGGCAAATTGAAATGGGCGACTAGGTAACGTTGCATGACCACGCTGGCCTGTGAATACCATCCGGGGTTGGAAGGGGTGCCGGTAACCCAATCCAGCATTAGTTATGTGGATGGGCAAAACGGCATTTTGGAATATCGCGGGATTCGCATTGAAGAACTGGCGGCCAAAAGCAGTTTTTTAGAAGTTGCTTATTTGTTGATTTGGGGGCACTTGCCAACCGCGAGTGAGTTGCAGGCGTTTGAACGGGAAATTACCTATCACCGGCGGGTGAAATATCGCATCCGGGACATGATGAAATGTTTTCCCGAAAGCGGTCACCCAATGGATGCGCTCCAGGCATCGGCGGCGGCGTTGGGCTTGTTTTACTCGCGGCGAGCGTTGGATGATCCAGCCTATATTCGCGCGGCGGTGGTGCGGTTACTGGCAAAAATTCCCACGATGGTGGCGGCCTTTCAACACATCCGCAAAGGCAATGACCCCGTGCAACCCCGCGACGACCAGAATTACGCGGCCAATTTTCTCTACATGTTGCGCGAACAAGTCCCCCATCCCCTAGAAGCGCGCGTGTTAGATGCCTGCTTCATTCTCCACGCTGAACACACCATCAATGCGTCCACCTTTGCGGCGATGGTGACGGCTTCAACCCTAACCGATCCCTACGCCGTAGTGGCGTCAGCGGTGGGGACGCTAGCGGGGCCGTTGCACGGGGGAGCTAATGAAGACGTGATGCAGATGATTGAAGAAATCGGCTCCGTGGAAAACGTAGAACCCTACATTGACCGGTTGTTGGAGAAAAAGGCGCGGATTCCGGGATTTGGACACCGGGTATATAAGGTAAAAGACCCCCGCGCCACCATTTTGCAAAATCTCGCCAAGGAATTGTTTGATGAGTTTGGGGCCGATGCATACTACGACATTGCCCTAGAAATTGAGCGGGTAGTGGTGGACCGCTTGGGTCATAAAGGCATTTATCCCAACGTGGATTTCTATTCCGGTTTGGTCTATCGGAAGTTGGGGATTCCCAACGATTTATTCACGCCGGTGTTTGCCATTGCGCGGGTAGCGGGGTGGTTGGCTCACTGGAAAGAACAACTCAATCACAATCGCATTTTCCGGCCCACCCAAATCTATGTGGGTGAACATAACCGCCCCTACATTCCCATCGAAGAACGGTCGGAATGATTGCCACCTTCAAAACGCAAGTTTGGCGACCCCTGCGACGCTATGTTACCCGAGCAGTTCTGAACACCTGGGGACAAGTTCCGGCGCATGGGTACTGGGAATCAGTCCAGACCTATCAGCAGCATCATCCCGACCAGGCGGAGTATCAAATCATCATTCCTGGACACTCCGAAACCATCCAGCCACCCTGGACATTGCCTGGCGTGACGCTTCCACCCACTTTTCAGCAAACGGAATTCCAGGTGCCGGATGCGGTTTGTTATCGAGTGAACAATGGGCGAGTAGCGAGTCAGTACGGAGATGTGATTGCTGCAGATGGGTGGTTAATCTATGACAATTCCTTAGAGTGTGGGCGTTTGCCAGATGAACGTTCTGTCTGCACTGTTCGGTTTCCTCCACCGAAAAGATGCAACCAAACACTAGGCGTAATTGCGGGCGTCAAAGGCGGGTCCAATTATTACCACTTTCTGGTGGATGTTCTGCCGCGCCTTTACCTGCTCAAGCAATCACAGTTCTGGTCAGAGATTCGCATGATTTATGTCAATCGCTTATTGCCTGGTTTCAAAAAACTAGGGCCGGTTCTTGCAACAGCGGGTTTGGCTAATAAACAAGTTTTTTGGGCGGACCAGCACAGTCATGTACAAGCGCAGGCGGTGGTGGCTACATCGCTAACGGGCTTGCCAGGGATGTCCTACTTCAAACCGCGTTGGGTGTTTGAGTTTTTGCGAGCTACCTATTTACCCCAGGCGCAATTACCAGCCCAACCCCAACCCCGCATCTATATCAGTCGGTCGCGCGCGCATTTTCGCCGGGTGATTAACGAGCCAGAAGTGCTGGAAATACTTAGCCGGTGGGGCTATCAACCTGTGTGGTTAGAGGATTTGAGTTTTCCTGAGCAGGTGGGCTTATTTCAGCAGGCCAGACGGATTATTGCTCCCCATGGCGCCGGTCTCGCCAATCTGGTTTGGTGTTCCCCAGGCGCGAAGGTGCTGGAGTTTTTTTCGCCCACGTATCAACCGGAATGTTATTGGGTCATGGCGCGGCAAATGAGCTTGGATTATGGGTGTTTGATTGGGCAAGCGGCGATGACCCATTCCGACCACCGGCAACACTCAATTAGGATAGACAGCCAAGCACTGGCGCAAGCCCTAGCGTGGTTGGAATCGGACGGGCTATAGTGAGGGCAAAGGTGCAGGAGGGACGGATGGCCATCGAACAGGTCTGGGAACAACCGGAATGCTACGACCCTGCTCCCCGTGATTTCAATCGCTATGGGCAAGGGCGGCGGCGCAAGGCGGTGGTGGTGCTCTCCCTGGTCTGGGGCGGGACGATTGCCCTGCACTGGGTATCCTGGGGTTCCTGGGTCGTCTGGCTATTGACGACAGTGATGGGTGTGCAGGCGCTGCGTCTGTTGTGGGCCAAGGTATCTCCCCCGACCGCACCGGCCCTGGAGGATGATGCCGAAATGCCCTTGGTGAGCCTATTAGTGGCGGCTAAAAATGAAGAGGCAGTGATTGAGCGATTGGTGCGGTCCCTGTGCCAGTTGGACTACCCCGATTACGAAGTGTGGGTGATTGACGATGCCAGCACCGACGCCACGGGCCGGATTTTGGATGAGTTGTGCGCCGAATACCCCCAACTCCATGTGTTACACCGGCGACCGGAGGCTGGCGGCGGTAAGTCAGGGGCCTTGAACGAGGGATTGCGGCTCAGTCGCGGCGAAATTATCGGGGTGTTTGACGCCGATGCCCAGGTGTCACCCGATTTATTGCGCTGGATTGTGCCCCTGTTTCGCCAGCCCCACATCGGCGCTGTGCAGGTGCGCAAAGCGATTGCGCCAGGACCCAAAAACTGGTGGTTGCGCGGCCAGCAAATCGAGATGGTGTTGGATGCGTTTTTGCAACAACAACGGCGGCGGCTGGGCGGTGTAGCCGAGCTGCGGGGCAATGGGCAATTTGTGCGGCGGTCGGCGCTGCAACGGGTGGGCGGATGGAACGAGGCGACGCTCACCGATGACCTAGACCTAACATTCCGGCTGCACCTGGACGATTGGGATATTGAGTTCTTGTTTACCCCCAGCGTGCTGGAAGAGGGCGTGACCACGTTCCGAGCACTGTGGCATCAACGTAATCGCTGGGCGGAAGGGGGGTATCAACGCTACCTGGACTACTGGCGGCCTTGGCTGCTGTGGCCCTGGGGCTGGGTTAAACGCTGGGATAGCGGCATGTCCTACGTCAGCCAGTACCTGCTGCCGGCGGCCACTATTCCCGATGGGCTGATGGCGCTGTGGACGAAGCACCCACCGTTGCTCTGGCCTTTGACGGGCGTCATGCTGCTCCTGTTTTGCGGGTCCACCTGGCGGGGATTGGCACAACTGGAGGGCAAAACATCCCGCTGGCGACTGCTTGGCGCGTCGTTGCGGATGATGGTGTATATGCTGCACTGGTTGCCGGTAGTGGCGACGATGATGATGCGCGTGGCGGTCCGGCCCAAGCGGTTAAAATGGGTAAAGACAGTGCATGTTCAGTACACGGTGGAATCCTAGTCCCTATGCCCCGCTCGCAGCGCAACGATAATTTCATTGACAAAACCTTTACGGTACTGGCGGATTTGTTGCTCAAGCTATTGCCGGCCAGTCCCAAGGAAAAAGCGGCGTTTGCCTATTACCGGGATGGGATGAACGCTCAGGCGGAAGGGGAATATGCGGAAGCGCTCAAAAATTATGAAGAGGCCCTGGCGCTCGAAGACGACCCCTACGACCGCAGTTTTATCCTGTACAACATTGGTTTGATTCACACCAGCAACGGCGACCACGAAAAAGCGCTGGCATACTATCATCAAGCGTTGGAACTCAACCCCCGCATGCCCCAGGCGCTCAACAACATTGCGGTTATTTATCACTACCAGGGGGAGCAGGCGAAAGCCGCTAATCAACCCGAATTAGCAGAGGAATTATTCGACAAAGCGGCGGAATACTGGCGCGAGGCGATTCGTTTAGCCCCCAACAACTACATCGAAGCTCAGAACTGGCTAAAAACCACCGGACGCGGCAATATTGAGGTGTTTTGAGATGGCCATGACCCCCGAAGAAACGGCGCAATTGGCTCACCTGGCGCGGCTGGCTTTGACCCCAGAAGAAATTGAGACATTTAGCCAACAACTGGGGTCCATCCTGGACTACATGGCCCAAATCCAGCAATTTGACCTGCGGGATGTGCCCCCGACCATGCACGCGGTGGATACATCCAACGTACTGCGCCCCGACGAACCCATTCCTTCAACCTTGGCTGACGCGCTCCTGCAAGCGGCCCCTGCGCCTGAAGACCGCTTTTTCCAAGTGCCGCAAATTCTACGGGAGAGCTAATTTTCGGGCCAGCGCCAGCGCATCTTGCCGGTTCGTAATTTCTCCCTGCGCATGGGCCAATGCTAGCGCCCGCAGTAGCTCGCCAATCTGAGGGCCAGGTGGCAAGTTGAGATGTTCCATCAAGTCGTGACCTGTTACCAGGGGCAAAGCATGGGCCACGGGGTCGCTGGGGTCGCTGTAGCGCTCTAACCAGGGCCATACCTGCGCTTCGGGATAGCCCCGCACCAGCGCCAACGCCACTAATCCGGGCAAGACGTCCCCTGCCTGTTGGAACATCTCGAATTGGTCAGCGATGGCGGGGGGAGATAGCTGGAGTAACGCAGCAAAATGCAGCCACAGGCGCACGAATTTTACCAGGTACTCAACTTCAGCGCGGCTGTAGCGCAGGCGAGTTAAGGTTTGTTCCACATCCACCGGGTTGTCGTTCAACAAACAGCGCAATTTCAGCGTCTGTAACACGGAACGGTCGGCCCGCAATTCCCGCGCTAGATAAGGGCTAATTTGGGGGTAGGTCATCACAACTTCATCCCAACGGGGGAGTAGCGTCAACCATGCGGGTTGAATGTTAGGAAACCAGGGCTGAAGAGCGCCATCTTGTTCCGCACAAAAAAGCCAATGAGAACTGTGGGGTTCCGCCAGCAGTAGGTTCAATTCCGTTTGGACTCGTTCAGGAGCGACCCGGGCCAAATAGGGCGCGCAATCTTTCAGGGTTTGTTGCGTGAGGGGTTCGATGGCAAAGTGCAATTGGGCCGCCAAGCGATAGGCGCGTAAAACTCGCAAGGGGTCCTGCCGCAAGTTATCGGGATGTACCATGCGAATCGTTTGGGCCTGTAAATCCTTTTGCCCGTTAAAGGGGTCATAAAAGGTGCGGGCGGTGTAATCCCAAGCGATGGCATTGATCGTAAAGTCTCGCTGGCGCAGATCACTCTCAATATCTGGCCCCTGCATTGCGCTTAAATCTACGGTGACCTGGGGGAAAACGAGACGGGCAATTTGGCGGTCGGCATCTAACACCACAAAACCAGTGCGGTATTTACGGGATAAATGGCGACCGAGCCGCAGGACATCCGTTTGACAAATAAGGTCTAAATCCCAGCTCTTTTTTGTACGCCCTAGTAATCCATCCCGCACTGCGCCGCCGACCAAGTAACCGTGAGGGGGTAAATCGGTAAGGGCAAATGGCCAGGTTTGGGGATTAAATGGATGGAGCATAGATGTTGGAGAACTTTCACCCAATGAAACGTTGACACGTTGCTGGGTCCCCTGTACGATTATCGCCGAAACGCCGTGGCCAACCCATGATTATCCTGACGCACCGCTTCGGACGCCTGGGGAACCGTTTATTAATCTCCGCCCACCTGTTGGCCTATGCCCTAGAGAAAAACCACCAATTATGGGACTGGGGCTTTGCAGAATATACCCCCTATTTTGTCGGCCCAGCATCGAACCCCAATGTATTTCGATGGCCCTACCGTCCCTGGGTGCCCAAAGTGGTTTATACCGGGGTACGTGTCCTACGCAAGCTAGTGAATGCCTATCCCGTATTGAAGTCCCATATCCAAGTCCTGCCAGAACCGGGAAAACACTGGGGCAATCCGTTGCTCATTGATGATTTGGTGGTGAAGACCGCCTTGTGTGTGCGAGCGTGGTATATCCGGGCGCCCCGTTGCTTTGTCAAGCATCAACAGACGCTGCGGGAATGGTTTACACCAATACCCCTGCATCAGCAACGCATTGATGCCTTTGTGCAACCCTTACGGGATACCTACGATACGCTGGTCGGCTTGCATATTCGGGCAGGAGATTATCGGTTGTATGGTGGGTTCCACGGGCTGGAAATGTGGCGAATTGTTATGGAACGGATGACGGAACAATTAGCCGGCCAGCGGGTGGCTTTTATCCTGTGTTCGGATGAGGATTTCCGTGACCAGGCGCATCGATTCCAAGACTTTCCTGTGTATTTCGGCCCTGGGCATGTGGTGGAGGATTTATACACCTTGGCTCGCTGTGATTATCTGGTTGGCGTCCCCAGCACTTACAGCAACTGGGCGGCGTTTTATGGTCAAGTGCCAATCTGTCAGGTGGGCTACGTGAAATTGCATACCCCTGA
>JANWVM010000058.1 GCA_025056115.1 Gloeomargarita sp. SKYG116 | reverse complement strand
CAGCCAGAGCGCCCGTCGCAAAAGCTCCGGCAGTTCGTAGAAATCTGCGACGGGAGCGGCGTTCCCAGGCACGCTCGAATTGGTCAGGCGTTAGGGTGGCGGCGTTGAGCCAGCGTTGAACACAGCGAAACAGGGGAGTTCGCCCCCATCGCCGGGATGAACTGCTGTACTTGTGTGCCATTGCTAAAGTAATTTAGGCCCTTGGCAAGTTTAGCCTACCAGCTCTCGTGGTACGTTTCAATTCCCGCTACAAAGACTGGTTAAATCAACAGTTTGTTAACCCTAAAAATGCTGTTTCAATCCCGCATACCGGGATAAGGAATTTGAGACCCAATGATACTTTCCAACGGGAACCTTTTGTTGTCAGTTTCAATCCCGCATACCGGGATAAGGAATTTGAGACCACCACATAGCTATGGCCGTTAATCATCGTCACCAATGTTTCAATCCCGCATACCGGGATAAGGAATTTGAGACTTCGATGGGCCTGGTCGAGCCAATAGAAGCCAAGGAACGTTTCAATCCCGCATACCGGGATAAGGAATTTGAGACCGCTGGATGGCCTGGGCCAGGTTCGTCCCGGCGGTGGGTTTCAATCCCGCATACCGGGATAAGGAATTTGAGACGGGCTGTCAGCCCAAGGCAAAGGAATAATCTCAGGTGTTTCAATCCCGCATACCGGGATAAGGAATTTGAGACGCCAAGCATTGCCTATTTCTGGTGCCTGGTGCTGTCAGTTTCAATCCCGCATACCGGGATAAGGAATTTGAGACCTCAATTCTGGCTATCGCTGACCTGCTCAATCCTAGTGTTTCAATCCCGCATACCGGGATAAGGAATTTGAGACCCTCCTCATTGATATTGACCTGCCTAGCCCTTCCCAAGTTTCAATCCCGCATACCGGGATAAGGAATTTGAGACTGATGGTTGTAAGGAAAGTGCCAAAATCATCCTGAGTTTCAATCCCGCATACCGGGATAAGGAATTTGAGACTCTTGTAAAGCCGATATTTGTGGGGGGAGAGCAATCCGTTTCAATCCCGCATACCGGGATAAGGAATTTGAGACCTGCCCATCACGCACATCAATCGGTATGTCCCTTAAGTTTCAATCCCGCATACCGGGATAAGGAATTTGAGACATGATGACGAGGTGGCCGTTGGGCAACAGATGAGGCGGTTTCAATCCCGCATACCGGGATAAGGAATTTGAGACGGGGCATAGTTACTGGATATGGCGCATAAATAGGGGTTTCAATCCCGCATACCGGGATAAGGAATTTGAGACTTCTGCTCGTAAATCTCAATACTCCGGCGGCATATAGTTTCAATCCCGCATACCGGGATAAGGAATTTGAGACGGCAATAGCGCTCCACTAACTCAATTTGCTGCGACTGTTTCAATCCCGCATACCGGGATAAGGAATTTGAGACTCCTCACCGCCACCCTCGCCCTCTTTATCTGGATAGTTTCAATCCCGCATACCGGGATAAGGAATTTGAGACTCCGCGCCTGGAAAGGCCCGTCAACCGGGATGTCTGGCGCCTACTTTCGTGAAGGTCCCCCAACCAGGACCTTTCGTTGGTACATTGTCCCTACAATTCTGGGACGATCACACGCCGAACTATCGAATTGTCAAGTTTCTAGCAGTTTTCGTGAACCCCCTGGGGTTTTTGCCGCCACTAAGGTTCACGAATTCCATTATACACAGGCTGGCCGGTGGCGCTGGTTAGTAGCGGGGAAAGGTTGGGTCGGCGTACAGGGCGTAAGCCTCCAAACCACCGGCTAGATTACACACTTGTCGGTAGCCCTGGTTGATTAACCAAGCACACACGTGGGCCGACCGCACCCCGTGATGACAAATGACTACAACTTCCTGTTCGGGGTCAAGCAATTCCTTAATTTGAGGTGACCAGAGGCTAAACTCACTCAGCGGTAAATGCAAGCAACCCGGTAGTTTTGCCCGTTCGACTTCCCACCACTCCCGCACGTCTAAGATTTGCAAGTGAGGATTCTGCTGTCGCCATTCGGCTAGTTCCTTCCCACTAATGTGTCGAATCATCGTTTCAAAAGCAACTGCTGGGCGATTCCTTGAGTCAGTGACCAGCCGGCGTTGCGGCCTCCCTAGTATTATTCCCTGTAGTTAGTCAGGGGTATCTCCGTAAAAATGCGGAAATGTCCCTAAACACACCCCCCAGCGAGTGCACCTCCGCCAACTTGGTGATGGACTGGCTGAGCAACTGCTCCTATAATCGAGAAAAGGTTAACTTTTGTAAACAAGGGGTGGGCTATGCTGGAGGTAGTTTCGCCTGAATTTGTACAGCAGCGACTATACTGGCGGTATGCCACGAAAAAATTTGACCCCACCCGCAAAATTCCACCCGAAATTTGGGCAGTCTTGGAGGAAAGTTTGCGACTAGCGCCCTCGTCGTTTGGGTTGCAACCTTGGCGATTTGTGGTGGTGAATAATCCTGACATCCGTGCCCGTTTGGTGGAGCATTCCTGGGGCCAAAAACAAGTGGTGGAGGCATCCCATTTAGTGGTGTTGGCATTGCAAAAAGAGATTGGCCCGCAGGATGTGGACCGTTATTTGGCGCGGATGGCGGCAGTGCAGGGCGTGCCTTTGGAAAAATTGCAGGGGTTTGGCAATATGATTAAGGGGTTTTTGACTCGGCCTCCTTATCCCTTGAATCTGGAAGAATGGGCAGCCCGCCAGGTGTACATTGCCTTGGGACAGTTGATGACGGTGGCGGCCTTTTTGGGGATTGATACCTGCCCAATGGAGGGCTTTATTCCAGATAAATATGATGAAATCCTGGGTCTAACAGGAACGCCCTATCGTTCGGTGGTGGTGTGTCCAGTCGGCTACCGTGCGCCGGATGACCCCCATGCCCAACGTCCCAAGGTGCGCTATGAAAAAAGCGATGTGTTTATGTACGTGAATTAGGGGCCAGTTCTGGCAGTAGATGCTCCAGCGCCCATAGCCAGTGCAACCAGGTGGTTCCGCCTTGGCAGAAAACCACGTAGGGGGGACGCAACGGGCCATCCGCAGAAAATTCGCTCGTGCTGCCGTCAATAAACGTGCCGCCGGCCATGACCAGTTGACTTTCGTAGCCAGGAGTTACCGCCGGAACGGGGTCTAGATAACTACCGACGGGACTCAACCGCTGGAGAATGCGGCAAAAGCGAATCAGGATGTCGGGGTCGCCCAGTTGAATTGCTTGAATGGTATCGGTGCGGGGCTGGTCAGGGGCAGGCTGCACAGGATAACCCAGGCGACTGAAGGTGGCTGCCAGTAATAACCCGCCCTTGAGGGCTTCTCCCACCATCTGCGGCGCTAAAAACAACCCCTGGAAAAACCAGCGATTCAACCCCAGCGACGCTCCTGCTTCTAGGCCAATGCCCGGTGCGCTCAGGCGGTTAGCGGCCAAATGCACGTACTCCTGTTTGCCGGCGACGTATCCCCCACAGGGCGCAATCGTTCCCCCCGGATTTTTGATCAACGACCCAGCAATCACATCAGCCCCTACCATAGGCGGTTCCTGAGTTTCGGCAAACTCGCCGTAGCAATTGTCCACGACGCAGATGACGTGAGGATTGACGGCTTTAACCAGGTGGACAATTTTGCCAATCTCTGGCACTGTCAAACTCCGCCGCCAGCTATAGCCACAAGAGCGCTGGATAAACACCACCCGGGTCTGCTGGCTCAGCGCCTGGGGGATGGCTCCCCAATCCACGTCTCCCGTTGGCGTCAAATCCACCTGCCGGTAAGTCACGCCAAAATCCCGCAACGACCCTGCACCCGTCCCCCGCAGACCTAACACTGGCTCTAGCGTGTCGTAGGGGGCGCCCGTCACGGCCAGTAATTCATCCCCCGGTCGCAATACCCCGTACAACGCACAAGCAATGGCATGGGTGCCAGAGAAAAACTGCGGTCGCACTAACGCTGCTTCCGCCCCCATCACCTGGGCAAACACCTGTTCCAAAACCTCGCGGCCCTGGTCGCCATGTCCGTACCCGGTGGTCGCTTGAAAATGATGCACGCCAACCCGCCAATCGGCCATCGCCTGTATCACCCGCGCCAAATTGATTTTTACTTGGGCATCAATCTGCTGAAACTGGGGTTGCAATTCGGCGACGATGGCTTGTAGCAGGGGATGTTCGGTTAAAAGCGCGTTCATTCAGTCGGCCAACCATTGATACATGACCAGGGCATCAATATAACCCAAACGCGGGTGCAAAAATGCCTTGGGCAGGCGCCCCACCACCACAAATCCCAACTTTTGCCACAGATGAATGGCGACAGTGTTGCTGGATGCGACAAAGTTAAATTGCATGGCCTTGTAACCCAGCGCCCTGGCCATTTCCAGGGAATGCTCCGCCATCTGCCGACCGATGCCCTGGCCTCGCCACGCCGTTGCCACCATATAGCCACAGTTGCACACGTGTCGTCCCGGCCCGCCTTGATTGGGTTTCAGGTAGTACGTGCCGACAATCTCGCCGTCTCGTTCTGCCACGTAGGTTTTTTGGGGGCGTTCCATCCACAGGTCATACGCCTGCACCGGCGACAGCTCCGGGTCATAGCCATAGGTTTCCCCCGCTGCCACGACTTCCTGAATGATTGGCCAGATGGATTCCCAGTCCTGAGGGTGAGCCTCCCGAATTGACATTAAGTCACGTTTTCGCCCCGTTCCGCCAAAAACGCCAGCGCCCGGAACCGTAGTCCCACCAACTGTTCATACAGGGGATTGAGCTTGCACAACGGCGGAATATGCACAATCTTGCGCCCAAACAGCACAACATCCCGCTCAAAGGGGCACTGGGCTGGAATCATCCGACAGAGGAAACGCGCCACTTTGGGGTCGTGAATTTCCATCTGGTCGAGCCAGCGCCGTACCGGGTCGAGCAGGTCGTGGTGTACTTCTCCCTGGGGTAGGCACTGCTCCCCTTCCCGCTTGACGAGAGTGGCCTGCAACCCACGTAACACCTCGAATGACTGCCCCAATGCCTGGCAAAACTGGCGCAAAAGCTGGTCTTCCGCTTCTGAATAGGTGCCATCGGCAACCGCTACCATGACCGCCGTTCGCAGAAAATCCGTTGCTCTGGGGTCGTCCGGTGCAAACGCCGCCGCCAACTCATCAGGAGTCACTGGTTGAAAATTCGCAATGTCATCAGCGCCAATCAAATCGGTCACTAGCGCCTTTTCGTCGTCGGTGTAATGCCCATCAGCCCAAGCGACTGTCAGCAACCCCCTCAACCATAAATTGCTGGTCACCTGTGGCGGCGAAGTCGTGGCACTCATTAGCGCAAGAAACTACAGACCAACCAGAGGATCACAAAGATTGCCCAGCTAACGGCGACATTGGGGTGCAACCCCAGGCCCAGACTCAACACTACACTACCGACAACGGCCCCTACTGCCAACCCCACCAGCGTCAGCAATACGGCACGCCCGAACTGGTTCTCCTTGCGGTTGATGAAATACAGACTCGCGCCAATACCTAGCGCCACCGGTAACGCTGCATTTGCCGCCGCCGACCATGCCCAAAATCCCAGACCCCCATACACCACGGCTGGCCAAGCCACATCTGCCGCAGTCGGCGTGTCAATCCAACGACGCAGTTGTTCCGCCCAGGCTGGCAACGTCACGGTACGCACGTCGCTTTTTTCCGCCGTCGCCACCACATGCCGTTCCGCGTAGCGAATGCGTTCCGGTACCTTGATTCGCCCTTCCTGCCGCTGGCGCAGCCGGTCCATCAGGATGGCATCATAGGCCATTTCCACCACCTGAGCGCGCCGTTCATCCCCCTGACACTCCCGGAGCAATTGCGCCCGCGCTGCCTGCACCTCTTCAAAGGAGGCATCCTCGCTGACCCCAAGTTGCGCGTAGGGATTGGTCTCGTTCATAGCAAACACATGTGCTCCCGCTACTCCTAGCCTAATGCACGGGTGAGAGCAACTACAAGTTTGAAAAACCAAAAATTCCGTAAAATTTCGGCAAATATCGTCACGGTGAGCCTTGGCGGTTTGTTGCGCCTTGTAACGTTTTGCTAAAAGCGGTCAAAGTTGAAGATTTTACGGCGAAAGGGAGGGGAAGGAGAGCGGCAAAGTTAACCTAAAATTAACACCTTGTGGGAGACCATCAGGGGGCCTGTATGATGCCAACCGAGGTTTATGTGACTATCCATGGGCATTTTTACCAGCCCCCTCGGGAAAACCCCTACTTAGAAGCGATTGAACGGCAAGAGAGCGCTGCCCCATTCCACGACTGGAACGAGCGCATCTTTTACGAATGCTATCGCCCGAACGCCTTTGCCCGTGTCCTGAGCGACAGCGGCGACGTGCTGGACATTGTCAATAATTTTGAGTACCTGAGCTTCAACATCGGGCCGACGCTGTTCAGTTGGTTGGAGCGCTACGACCTGGAGACGTACCAGCGGATCATCGAAGCTGACCGGCGCAGTTGCGAGCGGCTCAACGGTCATGGGAATGCCATTGCCCAGGTGTACAACCACATCATCATGCCGCTGGCGTCCACCCGAGATAAATTCACCCAGGTGCGGTGGGCCAAGCAGGACTTTTTTGCTCGGTTTGGACGCTGGCCGGAGGGCATGTGGCTGGCGGAAACGGCGATTGATTACGAAACGCTGGCGGTGTTAGTGGCGGAGGGATTCAAGTTCACCATCATTGCGCCATCACAAGCCCAACGCTGCCGACCTCTGGCGGGGGGAGAATGGTTAGAAGTCGGCGGCGGTCAGATTGACCCGACCCGTCCGTACCTGTGCCGGATTCCTGATACGGTGTTGCCGGAATTGGGCCAGGACCGGAGCATTGCCATCTTTGTCTATGACGGGCCGATCTCTGGCGATATGGGTTTTGGTGATGTCCTGCACAGCAGCCAGACGCTGGTGGGACGCTTGGGAATGGCCGTGCAGCCCGGACGTACCCAGTTGATTGCCGTGGCGACCGACGGGGAAACCTTTGGGCATCACAAAAAAGGCGCTGAAAAAACGATTGCCTACGCCTTGACGCGAGAAATTCCCCGGCGCGGCTGGAAAGTCACCAATTTTGCCCACTATCTCAGCCTGCACCCGCCGGAGTGGGAGATTGTGATCAAACCGCGCACAGCCTGGAGTTGCGCCCATGGAATTGAACGGTGGCGGTCGGACTGCGGGTGCGGCGGTGGTGGCCTGTGGCACCAGAAATGGCGGGCGCCCCTGCGGCAAAGTTTGGATTGGCTGGCCCAGCAATTGGACACCCTCTTTGAAGAATGGGCGGCGGATTGGCTGGTGAATCCCTGGCGCGCTCGGGACGATTATATTCACGTCATTCGAGAGCGGACCCGAGAACGCACCCAGGCCTTCTTGGCCCAGCACCAGCGCTACCCCTTGACGCCAGAGGAACAGGTGGACGTGCTGCGGTTGCTGGAAATGCAACGGTATCGCCTGTTGATGTTTACCAGTTGCGGGTGGTTTTTCGATGAACTTTCCCGTCCAGAGGGTGTGCAAATCCTGCGCTATGCCGACCGGGCTATCACCTGGGCGCGGGAAGTCACCGGCCAGGATTTAGAACCAGAATTTCGCAAGCGGCTGGCCTTGGCCCCGAGCAACCTCCCCCAGTACGTCAACGGCGAAGCGGTGTACCAGCAGCGGGTGGAATCGGCGCGGGTGACCATGGCCCAGGTAGCGGCTCATTACGGCATTAGTTCCCTGTACACGCCCTATCCCCGTCAAGAGCAAATCTACTGCTACCGGATTGACCAGAAGGACTATCAAATCTACCGCTTGGGCACATTGACGCTGGCGGTGGGCGAAGTCACGATTACCTCGGTGATCACCTGGGAGAGACAGCATCTCGTTTTGGCGGTTTTACATCTGGGGGGATGGGACTTTCACTGTTGTCTCCAGCCGTTCAAGGGGCGCAAAGCCTACCAGCAGTTGCGGGATCAGTTGGTGCAGGTGTTTCACCAGGGCAGCGGGGCGCAAACGGTCTTGGCGATGGCCCGGTTGTTCAACGGCGGTTCCTGCTACGGTCTCCAGGACATCTTCAGTCAGGAGCGGCGACGGATTATCAGCTTGCTGGCCCAGAACACCCTGACCCAACTCGACCAGCTCTACAGCCAGGTGTATCGAGAAAATTACGGCGTGGTCATGGCCTTCCGGCGGGATCATTTACCCGTACCCCAGGAATTGCAAGTAGCGGCAGCCATTAGCCTGGGTCAGCGGGCCATGACGCTCCTGCGGCAGTTGGAACTCGAAACCAGCAACCCGCTACAGGACAGTCCTCCCAACGGCCTGGCTTACCTACAGGAATTGCACAGCCTGGCGCAAGAGGCCGAGCAGGTCGGGGTGCGACTGGAGATTCCCGAGGGACGGCAGATTGTCGAACGGTTGCTGCTCACCTGGCTCGAAGAACTGTTGACCCATTTCCCAGCCTCGCTGTTACGCCTAGGGGTGCAACGCTGGCAGCGGTTATTCCAGTTAGCCGAACGCTTGCAACTCCACCCCCAACTGGACCGGATTCAGGAACGCTATTTTGCTTGGGCCTGTCGCGGGCAACTAGCGCCGGAATTGCTGGAACTTGCCTCCTCAGTGCGAGTTGCCCCCCCCAGTTGTTCCACCGAACCATGGCTCAAGCCCCCCCTAAGCGCCGACCGGCTTCTCCCCCCAACACTTGATGCGCCCGCTGCAACCGCCGCAACACCTCCTCCGGCTGGGGATGTCGCGCCAGACACGCCCTGAGTGCTGCTACGGGTAAGTCCGCCGCATTACGCCCCGGCACCCAATGCCCACCCGGTCCCAACATGCGGTAACGCGCCCGGCTGTACTCCCACAGGTCAAAGGCTTCAGCCAAATTCAACAGTCGCAAAATTAAGGGCATGTTGATCTGGCCCGGCGTTTCAAACCAGGCAGGTAAATTCACCGCCCACTGCTCGTACCAGTCCCGTCCCAAGGCTGTGATGGCCGCCTGTTCCAACCGTTGCAGGATGGGAGGTAAAACTATCTCCGCTTGCGATAACAAAGGCAGCGTCTGCAAGTGGAGGTCAAAATCCGTTGGTCGGGCGGCGCCCACGCTCAATGTATGTACTTGAGGATGACTCAAGCAAAATAAATCGTTAAACACCATGGGATGCAACGGTCGGCACAACTGCACCAGTTTCTCAGGAGGATTATACAAGTGCCCACCCTTGTCGCTGGGACTAATAATAAACACCCCCATATCTTGTTTTTGGGCAGCTAGAATCGCCGGCCAATTCTCCTGAAAAATGTAATACCAGTGCAAATTGACATAATCAAATTCACCCGTATTGATTGCGGCGGTAATCAAACTAACATGACCGTGGGTCGAAAAGCCGACAAACCGCACCCGTCCTTCCCGTTGCCATTGACGCACCAGCGGTAAACAGACCTGCAAACTCCACTCCAAATGCTCCGGTAAATTAATCCCGTGAATTGCCAACAAATCCACATATTCCAATTGCAAATAGCGCAGAGATGTGGTGAATTTTTCAGTGAACACCTGGGCGTCTGGCGTCGGGGCTACCTTCGTTTGCACAATCAATTTCTCCCGAGGGAATTCCCCTAGCACCCAGCCCAATTGCATCTCAGATGTGCCGTAGCCCCGCGCCGTTTCGATGTGGGTGATGCCAACTTCCCACGCGCGATGAATCGTCGCTCGTAAATTTTCTTGATTGTCTTTGGGAATGGCTGCCGGGTCCTGGTCCTGCCATTGATACTGATAGCGCATCCCGCCGCAGGAAAACACTGGCATGGGCAACTCGGTGCGACCAAAACGGCGGTACTGCATTGCAGCTAATCAGTCGTACGAAATAGGGACAGCAAATCAACAACGAGTCCTGGCAGAACCGGTTCTCCAGTCAGGGGCGTCGTAAAATCTTGCGTCTCTGGCGGTTGGCCTGGGCGATAGACGGTCACGGTGCGGTTGTGGGGGTCAATGAGCCAGCC
>JANWVM010000057.1 GCA_025056115.1 Gloeomargarita sp. SKYG116 | reverse complement strand
TACCAGTGGCGGCGGTTCGATTTGGGTCGGGGGTGCATTTCAGGGCAAAGGTTCCCTGCCAAACGCGGAGTACACCTTTGTGAGCCGCGATTCGGTACTTTGGGCCGATGCAACTGTCAAAGGTGATGGGGGCCAAGTCATTGTTTGGGCTGACAGGGCAACAGATTTTCGGGGAACGATTACCGCCAAAGGTGGTCCTGCTGGTGGCAATGGGGGGCTGGTGGAGGTCTCGGGCCGAGAAAGCCTAGGCTTTACCGGTCAGGTGAATACGTCAGCACCCAAAGGCCGAGCCGGCACGCTCCTGTTAGACCCGGCCAATATCTTCATCACGAGCAAGGGCATTGACGATGCTCAATTGAGTGATGGCCAGATTCTCTTCGAAGATGCTCCTGGGAAAGACCTCAGGGTTTCAGGAACGAGTTTGGTCAGTGCATTGGCACAGGGTAATGTTCTTCTGCAGGCTACCAATGATATTGTTTTTGAGACGTCTATTGGTGCTTTCTTTGGGAATGAGCTATCTGCCGAAGCTAAGAATAACATTTCCGTATTGGCGCCCTTATCAATTAGTAAGATTGTTTTTAAAGCTGGTGGTGGAATTTTTGCCTCTGCAGATATTGACACCCAATTTGCAAAGCTGTTTGCGGATAAGAATATTACGATTAAATCTATTATTGCTATTGATGGCGGTAATATTTCCATCCAAAGTCAGGGAGGTAGTATTGAGACGGGTAATCTTATTTCGTTTGTGAGTGATAAAAGCGGACCAGCTAGCGCTGGCACTATTCAACTAACTGCTCCAGGAGACATCACAACTGGTTACCTTAGGGCAGATGGTCGCAGCGATGGTCAAGGTGGCAAGATTCTTATCGCAAGTGACGGTGCAGTCCGCGTAAAAGGCATTAGCGTACTTGGCTTTAGCTTGAGCACTCAGGGAGGTGCGGGAGCCGGTCGAATAGAGATTCGATACAAAGGGGATAAGTTCAGTGTAGGGGATACTAGTGCCAGCGGTACAGCAGGACCTATCACAACTGACATTGACACGCTTTCTGTCGGTCAAAGCTTTAACACAATTGAAACAAAAACAATTGTAATTGTCTCCTCAACGCCCCCTCCACCCGCGCCGGAGCCACCACCGACACCACCGGCACCCCCACCCACGCCGGAGCCACCACCGACACCACCGGCACCCCCACCCACGCCGGAGCCACCACCGATACCACCGGCACCCCCACCCACGCCGGAGCCACCACCGATACCGCCGGCTCCCAGCCCACCTCCAGCACCAGAACCATCTGTAGGAGAACAACCTCCGGTACCACCGGTACTGCTGGTAGACACAGTTAAACTAGCCGGAGTCGCTAGTGAAACTTTAGAAGAGTTCAAAAGGGACTTGCAAGGAAGAGAGTTGCCTCCTCTGCAGTCAGTCTCAGCAATTTCAGATTCCAATTTGGATTTTAATCCGCTAAGTAACTTGGCCGAAGCTACTGATTTATTCAACACCAATGAAGAAATTGCCTTCATTAGTTTGGAGAATGCTTTCACTAACGAGTTTCGGCGCTGGCTAGGAGTTCAGCCTATCAACAACTTGAATTCGGTTGAAGAAATTGGTAATGTACTTGACCGCCTAGCCCGAGAAACAGGGAAAAAAACAGCAATTGTTTACATGATGGTAGATGAACGTCAGTTAACCCTTGCTGCAATCACTCCAGGAAGTCGGGCTGGAGTTGCATGGTCGAATGCTCCCCCGCTAGTTGCATCATCTACCAACGTGCGGCCAGAAGCAAAAAATCAGCCGATTGTCCGGGGCCTTCCCGAAGCCAGACGCTCTCAGGTGATACCTGTTGTTGAACGCTTCCTGAATACCTTGCGGGACCCCCGCCTGCGCACTAGTGACGCCTATCTCAAAGACGCCCAACAGTTGTACCGCTGGTTGATTGCGCCGATTGAACCGGAACTGCGGGCGCGCGGGATTGAAACGTTGCTGTTTTCCCTGGATAGCGGCCTGCGCCTGTTGCCCCTGGCGGCGCTCCACGATGGCCGGCAATTCCTGGTGGAAAAATACAGCCTGTCCCTGATTCCCAGCGTCAACTTGATTGATACCCGCTATCGCCCACTCCGCAATGTGCCGGTGCTCGCAATGGGGGCTGATACGTTCGTGAATCAATCTCCCCTGCCAGCAGTGCCAGTCGAACTCCGAGTGATTACAGAAGTGTGGCCAGGACGCCAATTTTTGAATCAGGAGTTTACTATCGAACGGCTCACTCAAGAACGTCGGCAAACGGGGTATCCAATTGTGCATCTGGCGACCCACGCGGATTTTGCGCCTGGACGGTTGGAGAATTCCTACATCGAGTTTGGGAATAACCAACGGTTGCCGTTTCCCCAGCTACGCCGGTTGCCGTTGCGGGAACCCAATCCGGTGGAGTTATTAACCTTGAGTGCCTGTCGCACGGCGGTGGGGGATGCTAACGCTGAGTTGGGTTTTGCGGGTTTGGCGGTGCAGACGGGGGCCAAAAGTGCCCTGGCGTCGTTGTGGTATGTGTCAGATGAGGGGACGCTGGCGCTGATGAACGAGTTTTACCGGAACTTGCAGCAGGCGCCCATCAAGGCGGAGGCGCTGCGCCAGGCCCAGATAGCGCTGTTACGGGGGCAAGTGGTGCTCAAGGGCGGGGAGTTGCGCAGTGTGCGTGGGAATGTACCGGTGCCCCCCGTGATTGCCCAGCGGGGTGACCAGCCCCTGAACCATCCCTACTACTGGGCCGGATTTACCCTGATTGGGAGTCCGTGGTGAGTCGTGTGCTGATGTAACTGATGACTTCATCGGGGGTTTGCGCCAGGTGAACCTGCGGCGAAAGGTGCTGGAAAAAGGTTTGCGCCACCAGGGGTATCTCCAGCAAAACCACCGGTTTGCCGAATTTGATGGCCAAAGCCAGTTCGGAGGTCGTACCGGCTCCCCATCCACAACCCACCACCACTTGGCTAGCCAGCACGTTAATCACGTTGCGGGCCTGCCCTAATCCTGTCGGAATCACAATGTCCAACTCGGGAACGGCTGCTGCAGGCGTCGCTTCCGGCAGGATACCGATGGTAAGTCCGCCCGCTTGGTGAGCGCCCACCGTTGCCGCCCGCATTACACCTACGTTGCGACCGCCAGTCAACAACACCCAGCCAGCGCGAGCAATTTTTTCCCCTAACGCCCTAGCGACAACACAAACCTCAGGGGTGGCTCCTTCCCCTGGTCCCATGACCCCGACAATAACCCTACGGCTCAATTTCCCGTTTCATCCGTTCGAGGGCCTGCTCCATCTGGTCAAACATTTGTTGGGGCGTTAGGCCAAACCGATCCAAGAAGGTTTCCAACTGCTTGTAGGTCAGCTTGGCCATAAAGTCATCCGATAGCTCCACCCGCTTCATAAAAATCCGGTACCGCTCCAGCAGGTTTTCCATCTGTTCAATGTACAGCCGCTTGCCCTCCCGGTCAAATTTGCCGTAGTTGCTGCCCAATTGCAACAGGCTTTGATAGTCCTGGAAAATCTGCCGGGCCTCCGACTGCACAATTTCCGAATCGAAAAAGCTCATACGTGCCAACCTGCCATAACACCGTCTTCTTCCACCTTAGCGCCTGGCAACCGCCGGCTGGGGTGGGGAAATCCGCCATCCTCCGTCGTGTATAACGTTTTTTTTACAAGCCCCATAGACAAACTCCCTAAAAATTCTGTATCATTAGATACAGAAAGGGTAAGATGTTTTTCCAACAACCACACCAATCACGTCAGACGGAGGGACAGGAACGATGGATACACAACAACGGGCACGGTTACTGATGATGCAGCGCACAGCTCAGATTCGCAATCGGCAACAAAGCCTGCTAGGTCGGACGGCTGCCGAAGCAGGGGTGCATCAATTGCCCGGTTACTTTGGTCATATTCAAGGGAAAGTGCAACCGACGTTTCGCATTGACTACGACCACAGTCCCAGTGCGCTGAGCTAGACAAAGTATGACCATTCATCGAGATTGAAGGGGTGGTAAGTTAGACTGCCCCTATTTTGTTATATTCATTAAAATATTCAAGGATAGTGTAAGATAGAGGAATTGTGGAAAAGATGGACAATGTCCTACAGCCTGGATTCAAAAAAGAGGAGTCATTGTCGTTGGTACTGCGGTGAGCCATTGGCTCCTGGAATGACAGGATTGCTTCCTGAAAGGCCCGAGTTGCCAGCTTTTGTTGAGAGGGGGATAAATAGTTGATTGAAGTTAAAAATGCCGTTTCAAGCAAATCATTTCCTGGTACGGCTTGGCTGATGCCTCCTACGATGGGATTAAAAACAAACTTTCCTTCTCGGAAGGCCATCAAGAACTTCTTGTAAGCGGCAACAGCCGATGGATAATCGTCCATTTCAATGCATGTACTACCGATAGAAAGAAAGACTTTTCCGTATTCGGGAAACTCGCTGGCGATTTGTTCATATTGACGTATCGCCTCTGGTAGTCTGCCTAGCCTTTTCAAAGTGGCTGCCCGATTGTTGAAATACATGGGATTGCTCGGGTCCAGGGCAATCGCTGCATCGTAGAGTGATAAGGCCTCCGCAAATTGCCCTAGCCTCGCATAAACATTCGCCCTATCGTACAATTCAGCGGCTCTAGTTTTTGCTGTGGGATGAGACATTGTTCCCTATGGTGACTCCTCCATTTCTATCTACCCAGCTTACGACAGCTGGCCAAAGGCCAGACCCATTCCAATACTGAGCAACGCTGCCACGAGCGTGTTGAGCACATTTACCCATTCGTTGGTTAACCAGGAGTAACGGGTCTGCCAAGCGGCTCCCACCCAACTTTCCACCAGATTCGCCACCACTGCTGCTAGGGCACAGATAAGAATCCCCACCGGCAGGATGAGCCTGATTCCATACCCCACCAGCGCCATCCCCACGCCCGCCGCCAATCCTGCCAGTGTCCCCTCCAAACTTACGGCGCCCTCGGTTCCCTTGGGTACTGGTTGCAAGGTCGTGAGCAGAATAGTAGTGCGCCCGTAGGCTTTACCAATTTCGCTGGCGACTGTGTCGTTGAGCTTGGCGGCAAAACTGCCCACGAACCCTAGGTGCCAGAGTCCCGCCCATGCTGGCAAGACCAGAGTGGCTAGGGCGCACACTGTTCCGACTGCCGCCGACCCCCACACATTTTCTGGTCCTCGCGCCCCGCCCCGTTTTTCGGCAATGCCCGCTGCCACCTTTACCCTGTAGCCCACCTTGGTCACGGCAGAACCCACGCCGAAGTACACCAAAACCACTAAATAACCCCGCCAGCCCAACGTTCCCCACAACAAAACGCCCAGCACCCACGCATGGACCCAGCCCCAGCGAGTCAACAAGGTTGGCGGTAGGAAAAGCCAGGGCGCAATTAATACGGTGTTCAGTAAAACGGCCTGCACCCAAGCGTTCGTCAGGAACCCAGGCATCAATCCAATCCGAAACTGACTGAAACCACCGCTGTAATATCTTTTTCTTTAGAAGACGTGTCGTAAATCCCGTAGTCGCTCACGTCGGTAGAAAAGCGGGATGTGATCTGGAAAACGCCCGTCTCCACATTGCGCACTCGCCCTACCCGACTTCCCGTTGCTTGGGCAATGCTGCGGGCGCGTGCTTGGGCGTCTCGGACGGCTTCCGCGACCATTTCCACCCGCAACTTTGCCAAATCCGTGTAGATGTACTGAGGGGGGTCCGAAATAATGGGAATTCCTTCATTAATCAAATTGTTGGCTTGGTTGACCAGCGCCGCAACTTTATCCACATTGGCCGAACTGACCTTGACGCGCTGCACCAGCCGGTAAGCTAGAATACGCCCCGTCTCACGGCCATTAATATTCTCTTGCAAGGGCACATTTTCCAGGGCAGCGAACACCACCTCATTATCGGGTACAGCCTGCTGTTGCAGAAACTGCCGAATTCGTTCGGTATAAGCTGTGACCTGCCGGTAAGCCGTTTGCAACGAGGGGTTTTGGCTCTCCACCCGAAACTGCCAGATGATGTAATCCGAGGTAATCGCCCGCCGCGCTGAACCTGTAACGCGAATGACTTGGTTCCCCCGTTGAAAACCCCGCACGGCATCGGCGGCAATGGCACTACTGATCACCAGCGCCAGGGACAGGGAAACGAGACCTGCAAACACTGGAGAAACTTGCCCGACTCGCTCTTTCAGGTTCATTTATGGAAACATCGAAAAGGCGTTGTCCTCAGCATAAAATAAACCCCCGGTTACAGGCCGAGGGTTCAGAAAAACTTCATGACTCAATTAAGAATAGGCAACACCCCGATAACGCAACTGCCGTGGTTGACGCTGAGGCAACGGCGCATGGACTACATGGGTCTTCCAGGTCGCGCCCCGGTACTTCCCACCAACTGCCCCTTCACTGACTGGCACCACCGACGGGTCATGGTCGTAGGTCGCACCGTGGAAATGATATTGCATCGCACTTGCCCTCCCGCAAAACGTGATTCTTGAAGGCCTTATCCCTGAGAGGATGACCCTATGGCCTTTCTGTATCTAATTATACTGTTTATTTTGGAAAAATATGATCAGGCTGGGGGAGGGGGCGGTTAATTTTTGTGAAGGTCAGCACGTGATCTGGGGGCTTGCTGAAAGACAAAGACCTGCTCTAAAGTCGTGGTAGATTGCCCTTCCTGGGGCGCGTGTACACGCTGGCGGTGGTACGAGTTGCCTTAGATTGCTATCGAATTCTAGGAGTTCCGGCGCAGACCGCGGTGGAGGACATCCGTCCGTTTATTAGCCAGCGTTTGCAATCAGGGATACGTTCTGATTACTCATCTCTGGCCGTCGCAGCCCGCCGTAAACTGATTGAACGAGCCTACCAGACCATCATAGAGTCGGCAACGACGGCAGAGCAATCCTCGGAAAATACGGAAATGCGAGTTTCACCGGTGGTGTGGGTGGAAGGGGAGGACCTGCCGGGAGCCTTAGCATTGTGGCTGGAGTGGGGAGAGTACGAGCAAATTCTCAAAACCGGTCAGGCGGCTTGCCAGAATGGGATTCCTCCCAATGTCTACAGTGATACGGTACTCACCATGGTGCTGGCCTATTTGGAACTGGGACGGGAGCAGTGGCAACAACAGAACTACCAGCGGGCCGGGGTCTATTTGGAACAAGGGCTGGCGTTATTGCAAAGTACGGGCGGGTTGTTCCCCCATCTGGAGCAGGAATTGCGAATTGACCTGGCGCGGTTGCGGCCCTATCGCATTTTGGAGTTGGTGGCGTTGCCGCTGGAGGATGAGCCGGGGCGACGGGCGGGGTTAACGCTGTTGCGACAGATGTTGGACGAGCGCGGCGGGATTGAAGGCACGGGTGATGCAGCCGCTGGGTTGGGTGTAGAAGAAGGCTTGCGCTTTCTCCAGCAGTTGCGGCCTTACATGACCTTGGTAGAGCAGTACGAACACTTTGGGCGAGAGGCGCGGCGGCCTTCAGCAGTGGGGGCTTATCTGGCAGCACAGGCGGCGCTAGGACTCGGGGTGATGCAGCACCAACCCCAGCGAATACGGGAAGCAGAAGGATGGCTGCGATTTCTCCATCGCTCGCAACCTGTGCCTTTGGAATTGGCCATAACGACCCTGCTATTGGGCCAGACAGAAGCAGCATTGGCATTCTGGCAGCAGCACGTGAATAGCGGGTCAGTAGAGGCCCAGGTGCTGAGTATTCGCCGGACAACCCCAGATGAATTGGTCGCCCTCTATCGTTATGCCCAGATTTGGTTACACCGAGAAATTTTACCCTTTGCTCGGGACGTGACCGCAGCAGCCCTAAGTATCCAGAGCTATTTCGATGACCCGCAGGTGGTCGCGCTGCTAGACCGCTGGCAAGCTCCTGAAACACCCCCAGCGACGACAACTCCTGTTTTCTCTGCCCCTCGCCCACGACGTCGCCGGCGGCGCTATGACTGGGTTATGACTGGTGCAGTGGCAGCAGCAACAGCGATTGGCCTTGTATGGTGGTTACGTTCACCCCGCCCGCAACGGTTATTGATCACGTTGGAACAGCCGCCGGTGCCTTTACCATCTCCCAGTCCTAGCCCGGAGCCGCCGACAGCAGACCCCCGTGCCGCCGCCTTGGAAACCTTGACCACCTGGCAAAAGGTAAAAGCCCAGGCCCTAGGGGCGCAGCACGCGATTGACCAACTCAGCACGATTCTCGTGGACCCGGCTTTGAGCCAGTGGCGAGAGCGAGCGCGGCAACTTCAAGAGGAGGGCATCGCAGAAACCCACACTCTAAAGCGTCTGGAAATTGCTCGGATGCAAATGACGAAGCCGGACGAGATGGTGGTGGAAGCTCGTATCGAAGACCAAGTACAGGTGCAGGGGCAGGATGTGGGGAGTAGCAACTATCGCGCCCGTTACGAATTAATTAAGTCTCCGAAAGGCTGGCGAATTCGTCGCATTGCCCTACTGCCCTGAGCGGTAAGGTATAAGATACAAAACATGCTGACATTCCAAGAACTACTGGCTCATTTACCGGTTGGTGCCCATAGCAACGATAATCCCAGGCTTACCGGCGTTGCTAGTATTACAGACGCTCGACCAGGGGAACTAACGTTTGTAGAAGACCGGCGCTGGCTAGCCCAATTGCAACAGACCCAGGCGACAGCCGTCATTCTGCCATTAGACCTCGAGTTGCAATTGGTAGCGAAAGAGCGTGGCTTGGCTTGGGTGGCGGTACCAGACCCACGTTTGGCCTTTGCTCTAGCCATCAACTGCTTTTACCAACCAGCGTCATTACCCCCTGGCGTTCATCCCACAGCCGTGATTGATCCCACAGCGCAGGTGGCAAATGGCGTGCGAATCGGTCCCCATGCCGTGATTCAGGCAAATACGGTAATCGAAGAAGAGGTGCAAATTGGGCCAGGTGTGGTCGTCGGACCCCAGGTGCGCATTGGCGCCCGCAGTATTTTGTATGCTAATTGCACCGTGTATGAGCGTACAGAGATTGGCCCAGATTGTGTGATTCACAGCGGGGCGGTGATCGGCAGTGACGGGTTTGGATTTGTGCCGACGCCAGATGGTTGGGTGAAGATGCATCAATCAGGACGCGTGGTGATTGAGGCGGGGGTGGAAATCGGCGCTAACACTTGTATTGACCGTCCAGCAGTCGGAGAAACCCGTATCGGTCGGGGTAGCAAGCTTGACAATTTGATTCACATTGGTCATGGGTGTCGGCTAGGAGCGCACTGTGCGTTGGCGGCCCAGGTGGGATTAGCGGGGGGTGTGGTGCTGGAAGATTGGGTGGTGCTGGGCGGCCAGGTAGGTGCAGCGAATCAGTTGCGGGTGGGGACACGGGCGCAAGTGGCGGCCAAAAGCGGGTTGCATCAGGATGTGCCGGCTGGAACGGCAGTCGCAGGTTATCCAGCGATTCCTTTGCCCCTATGGCGTAAGGCGATGGCAGTGGTGCAGCGTTTGCCGGAGATGTACCAGACCTGGCGCAAACTCAAGCGAGATGAGCAACCAGGCCAGTGATTGGCTGGCGGGCGGCGTTGTCACTAGGGCATTTGCATCAGTCCGATTTTGATAGCTAAACCACTTTGGTCAGAGACAGAACCAATCCCTACAACCAGCGGGACGACAGGGGAGAGGCCAGGACTTGCCACCTGGAATGCCAGCAGTTACACAGGAACATCCCTCGCCTGCATCAGGAAATTCGCTACTGGCTGGCATAGGGTACTTGCTGTCGTCGTTGTTGCGCAATGGCTCCGATTTCCCGGTCAATGAAAAATAACCCCTGGCCTTCGGTGCCAATGAGTTTTATTTTGTCCAGAATGCTCTTGAACAAAAATTCTTCCTGGTGCTGCTCGGCAACATACCATTGCAGGAAATTCAAGGTAGCGTAGTCCGGTTCTGTATTTGCCAGATGCACCAGGTCGTTAATCTTGCGCGTTAGGGTTTGCTCATGGGCGTAGATCTGATCAAACAATGCTGTGAGCGAGTGGAACTCCGTCAGTGGGGCTGGCACACCGCCAATGATGGCTAAGGCACCCGTTTCATGGAGATACTGCACCAAGCGGCGCATGTGGGCCATTTCTTCATCAGCATGTTGGCGTAAAAAAGTGGCGCATCCTTCCAGCGTATGATGGGCGCACCAAGAACTCATCTGCAAGTACAACAGCGCAGAACTCAGTTCAAAGTTGATTTGCTCATTCAAACGCTGGGTCATTGACGCTGACAGCATGGGCGTTGTCCTCCAGAGCAATGTAGGTGTAGGTCTCTAACTCTTCCGGGCGACAGGAA
>JANWVM010000056.1 GCA_025056115.1 Gloeomargarita sp. SKYG116 | reverse complement strand
GTTTTTCTTCGCCAGGTGCTGGAGCAGTTTGACTTTCAAATTCGCAGCCATGATGTTGTACTCCTACAAGAAGGTCGTTGTTGCCGGGGCTTAATTCACCCCATTGTTAACCTACCCACTGTAACCAACCGACTGATCAGGGAAATTGATTACTTTTCGTTATGAACTCTCAACCCCGCATCTGGTTAAATGTGATACCAATTCTCACCTGTCCGCAACCTCACGGTATAAACAGAGGTTATATAGCCAAGCCCGAGCGATGCGCCTTGTGAGCAAAGAACGACCCGCATGGATGACTGGACTACAGATGCACAGCTCCCTGGCGCAACACCCGCCACTGCCCATCTTGCCACGCAATGACTGTCGAGGGTTGCCCAGAGCCGCCATTGTCCGTGTTCAGCACATACACCTCAGGGAACTGGGCGTGGATGTCCTGAGCAGCGATCAGAGGGGATTCGCCTGAGAGATTGGCGCTGGTGGTCGCCAGGACCCCCGTCTGCTGCAAGATGCTGAGGGCTAGAGGGTGGTCCGGGATGCGTAACCCAATGGTGCCGGTCTGCTGGGGATTAATCGCTGTGGTCACGCGGTCGCTAGCGGGTAAAACAATGGTCAAGGCTCCCGGCCAGTAGCGATGTGCTAACTCGATCCAGGGAATGTCAGGTGTCGGGGCAATCCAGGGGGAGAACATCTCGATGGTGGGCGCCATCAAGATCAAGGGTTTGTCGGGAGGACGGCGTTTGCACTGGTAGATTTTCGCGCCATATTCCGGCAGCACCGCCAACGCAGGCACCGTATCAGTGGGGAAGCTCACCACGTGACCTGCTCGCGCCGCTAGCACCAAACTGGGAAAACTCACCAGCATTTATCCACCCCAACGCGCCAACACAAACCGGTCATGCCCCCCCCAATCGTCAAGGGTGTGAATATCCTGATACCCGCCCTGGCGTTTGAGCAAATCCACGACTGCTCCTGTTTGCCCACTCATGGTTTCTACACACCATAGTCCCCCAGGCCGCAAGTAAAAAGGCGCTGTTTGTACCAGATGCCGCAGGTGAACCAAGCCATCCGTCCCCCCATCCAGAGCCAGCCGCGGTTCGTGTTGCACTTCCGGCGGGAGCGTCGCCAGCAAGGGGGTAGGAATGTAGGGCGGGTTGCTCACGACTCCCTGCAATTGTCCCTGTAGATGCGCCAGCGGTTCAAACCAGTTCCCTTGATGAAGGGTGAGCCGGTTGCTCAGTCCGAGGCGCTGCGCATTAGCTTGGGCAATCGTTAGGGCGGTAGCGCTGCAATCGACGCCATGCATGTGAATCTCCGGCAGTACCCTGAGCAATCCTAGGGCAATGGCCCCACTCCCGGTGCCCAAATCGGCCCACTGCCCATTTGTCAAGCCCCAGCGCCCTGCCCACTCTGCAGCCATGTCCACTAGCAATTCCGTTTCGGGACGGGGGATCAAAACGCCCGGCGCAACCTGCAATTCCATATCCCGCCAGTTCACCCGACCCACTAGGTACTGCACTGGCTCGCGGGTTTGTAAATACCGTTGCCAGAGGTGTTCTAGCTGGGAGATAAATTCACTGCCGGGCCGGTCGCCCCACTTCAGCATCAGCGTATCCCAGCCGGTCACGGCCCGCACCAGCCAGTCCAGCTCGGACGCCAGTTCCGGATGCAGTTGCTGTTGTCGTTGCCGCCACTCCCGCAGCGTGATCACCGAGGTGGTTGGGGCGCTGGCGTTGTTTGTGGCCGAGGAGCTGGTGGCGGGGCAGGAGCGGTTTGCGGGCGTGGGGCGGGTGGATTCTGCTGCTGTTGAGGAGAGGGCGTCGCTTGCGGTCTGGGCGCTGACGGAGTTTGGGGTTGCGGCGGCCGATTGCCCTGTTGTTGCTGGATAAAACGGATGGCAGTACTCGCAGGCACAAAGTACAACCGCCGCAATTCAGGGTCATTTTTTTGTTCCATCAGGGCCACCAGCCGGTCTAGGCTACTGACTTGAATCTTGGCCGATTCGCCAATTTTGGGGTCTCGCTTGCGCACTTCCGCTAGGAACGCATCGGCATCTTGGCGGCTGAAAAACATCGGCGCGACTTCTTCCGATTTCCCACCCTTGGGGTCTTGCACCTGGATGGTCAATTGACCTTGCTGGGGGCCGCCGGTGATGAAAAACAGGGGAATTCCCGGAAACCGGTCTAGCTTCTGTCCTTGCGCCTGGAGAATTTTTAAGGCGGCTTCCTGTTGAGCCTTATCCGGTTGGAAACTGACCTCTAGTTTCTCGTCCTTTTGGGCGGCCTTGGCCAGTTCGTAGGCTTTATCTAAACCCACGACCTGAACACGCGCCCCTTTGGCCACTTCTGCATTCTGGCTCTGCACTTGTCTAAGGGCGTTCTGGGCGTCTTGGGGATTGAAGAAGAAAAAGCTGACGACCTTTTCTTTGTTGCCCTCTTTGATAGTAGCCGTCAAGACCTGTTTCCCACTGCTATCAATCAGCGTAAAGACCGGCACCATTTGCAGAATTTCAGCAATTTCTTTTGCGGGCATTCCTTGGGCCAGAACCGGCAACACTCGGGGCGGCAAACCCATCACCGGCCCCAGCATTAACCCCAATACCAACCCACCATGAATGAATCGTTTCATCCTGACTCCTTACCTGCAATTCGCCTTTATTGTACTGACTTGGGGGACGATTGCCCAACTCACTCTGCAGACGACGTTGGCACCCCAGGCGGCGGTTCCCACAGGCTATACCAAACCAGATTTGCCAGTAGTGCAAAACCCACCAGATATTTCAGCGCCGGTGTGAACGTTTCACTAGGGGAAAAAAAGCCCTCAATCACGCCGGCAATGACCAGTAACGGGACGACTCCATACACCAGTTGCACGGCCTGCCTCCCGTACTGCCGTAACGCGCTACCACGACCCCATCGCCCCGGCCACAAAACCGCCCGGCCAATCAACAATCCCGCTCCCCCTGCCCAAAAAATCGCCGGCAATTCCAGCGCCCCGTGCGGAGCCACAAACGCCCAAAAAGGATAGGCCAATCCACTGCCCCCAACCAGCGCCCCGATGACACCGAGCAGTAAACCGTTGAAAAAGAGCACATAGGCTGTCAATAAACCGCCCGTGATCCCACCACCGACAACCCTAAACGTAACGGTCAGGTTATTCACCATGATGTTGCTAGCGGCCCAGGGTTCAATGCCCAAGATGCTACCCGTCCAGAGTTCACCCCGCTCTCGGACTTGCTCAATGAGCCTTGCTGGCAGCAGCACCCCCAGAAACTCATCGTCCCGCCAGCCGTACCACCAGCCAACTAGCCCTCCCAGTGCGAAAATTGCCGCTGCTGTCGTCCAGTAAGGCCAGGTTTGGCGAATCACCTGCGGCAGTCCCCAGCGATAGAACCGGGCGATGGCTTGCCACTCCTGACGCCGGCTACCTTGGTAAATCTGGCTATAACTGCGACTGGTCAAATCCTGCAAATCCTGAATCAGCAAGGGTGGCAAACCAAAGCTGCGGGCGCGAGCCAAATCCCCAGAAACAACGCGATACAAGCTGCTGAAGCGCCGGATGTCTGCCGCCGATAATGCCGCCCAGCCTTGTTTTTCGATGCGGCTTAGGAATTGCTGCAGTTCCTGCCAGTCGGCTTCCCGTTGCTTTAACCAGCGTTGAATGTCCACTGCGCTCCCGCCAAAATTTGAATCCTATAATAAGCAATGGCCTTGGGCAGAGCGAAAGTATGCGCATTTCCCTGAACTGGTTGCGGGAATTGGTGGACTTGCCAGCAGACGTAACGGTCACTGAGTTGGCGGAACGGCTGACGATTGCTGGATTTGAAGTCGAACACATTGAAGACCGGCGCACCTGGGCAGAAGGGGTCGTTGTCGGTCGTGTCTTGCAACGGGACGCCCACCCCCACGCCGATAAGCTGAGCGTCTGCCAGGTCGATGTGGGTCAAAAGGAACCCTTGACGATTGTGTGCGGGGCGGCCAATGTGCGCGCGGATGCCCTGGTGCCTGTCGCCTTGGTGGGAACATATTTACCTTGTATTGACTTAAAAATCGAACGGGCCAACAAGCGCGGCGTCGAGTCTGCAGGCATGATCTGTTCGCTAGCGGAACTGGGTTTAGAAAAAAGCTCAGCGGGGATTCATATCTTCACAGAACCCGGTGTGACTGTGGGGCAGGACGTGCGACCGCTGCTAGGGTTGGACGATGTGATTTTAGAAGTGGCCTCGACAGCCAACCGAGCGGATGCCCTGAGTATGGTGGGAATGGCGCGAGAAGTGGCGGCTTTGTTGGGGGTGAATGTCCGTTTGCCAGAAGTCCCCGCCATCCCGAAACCGCCTGGCAAGCTCCAGTTGGCGATTGCTGATGGCTCTCAATGTCCGGTGTACTGGGGGACTGAGTTGCAGGGCGTCGCCATCAAACCTGCACCCTTGTGGTTGCGCCAGCGCCTGGAAAAAGCCGGTATTCGCTCGTTGAATAACGTGGTGGACATCACCAACTACGTACTCCTGGAATGGGGACAGCCACTCCATGCGTTTGATGCCGATGCGTTGCGGCGGGAGGGCGAGAAAAAAACCTTGACCCTGGGAGTGCGGTTGGCGCAGGTGGGAGAGACGTTGAAAACCCTGGATGACCAAATGCGCTCGCTCACGCCACAAACGCTGGTGATTACCGCCAACGACCGGCCGGTGGCTCTTGCAGGGGTCATGGGTGGCGCCGATACCGAGGTAACCGACCAAACGCAAAACGTGATTTTGGAAGCCGCTATTTTTGACCCAGCAACGGTGCGGCGGTCAGCGCGGTCGGTGGGATTGCGGACAGAAGCGGCAGCGCGTTACGAGCGGGGGGTCAACCCAGCCGATTTGGAGCTGGCATGGGGGCGAGCCGTGCAGTTGCTCCAGGAATACGCTGGGGCGCAGGTAGTCGGCGTCGCTCAATGGGACCACCGGGAAACCCAACCCCGTGTCATCGCGCTGCGTCGGCAACGGGTGCAGGACGTACTGGGGAAACTCACAACTGGTGAATTGAGTGATGCCCACGTGGAGAAAACACTAACGGCGCTGGGTTTTTGCCTGGAACGGAACTCAACAGGCTGGCAGGTGACGGTTCCCTCTCACCGGCTACGGGACGTGGAACAGGAGACGGACTTGATCGAGGAAATTGCCCGGCTAGTGGGCTACGATGCCTTTGCCAATACCTTGCCGGGAACGAGTCAAGTGGGTGGCTATCCCCCCGAGGAACAGGTGCGCTGGCGCGTGCGCGAGTTCTGCCGCGGCTATGGCTTGAACGAACTCATGCACTATTCGTTGGTGAGAGCGGGCGACATCCGTCTTAGCAACCCCCTACTGGCTGAGTACAGCGCGTTGCGCGTGGATTTGCTAGAAGGCTTGCTGCATGCCTACACCTACAACATCCAACAGAAAAATGGCCCGCTGTGGGGATTTGAGTTGGGACGCGTGTTTGTAAAACAAGGGGAAACGGAACGGGAATTTGAACAGTTGGGCGCTATCTGGGGCGGGACACGCGAACACTGGTTGCGCAAAGAACCCGTGACTTGGTACGAAGCGAAAGGCCTGGTTGAAGGGATACTGGCAGGATTACAGGTGGAACCCGTATGGACAAAGTACAGTGAAGATCAACGTTTTCATCCAGGCCGGACGGCGCTTTTGCTGCTTGGTGAGCAACGGCTGGGCATATTTGGGCAATTGCACCCGCAGGTATGCCAAGTGCAGGAAATTCCAGAGCCGGTGTATGTCCTTTTGCTGGATATGGAATGTTTGACCCAGGCGGCCTTACGGATGACCTTGCCCCGTTTTCAACCCTATTCTCCCTATCCGGCGGCAGACCGGGATTTGGCCCTCTTTGCCGATGCGTCGTTGCCAGTGGCGGACCTACTGCGCGTGATTTACCAGGCGGGCGGGGAGTTACTCCAGAAGGTGTGGTTGTTTGATGAGTATCGAGGTGAGGGGGTGCCGCCGGGACAACGCAGTTTGGCGTTTCGGCTGGTTTATCGCGCGCCAGACCGGACGTTAACCGATGCGGAAGTGGATGCGATGCAGGAGCAGGTGCGGCAGGCGTTGACCCAAACCTATCCGGTGACTTTGCGTAGTTGATGCGAGTGTGTATCGTTACAGGGATTTTCCCGCCGGATGTTGGGGGACCTGCGACTTACGTACCGACCGTTGCCCAGGGGTTCCAGCAGTTGGGTTATCACGTCCAAGTCGTGACCAGCAGTGAGCCGGCTCATTTAACCAGTCAGGATCAACACTGGCCCTTTCCCGTGGCGCGACTCAACCGGCGGGTGCCCTGGGCCTGGCGCAGCTTTTACTACCAACACGCCCTGGCTCGCTACATCGCGGCGGCGGATGTGGTTTATGTGAATGGCTTGTTGTGGGAAGCCGCTCAGGTGTGTCGGCGGTTGAGAAAACCGTGGGTGGCGAAAGTGGTGGGGGATAGCACCTGGGAACGAGCCGTGCGCCGGGGCTGGACCCAAACCGACCTCGAGTCCTTTCAGTCCCCCCAGAACGATATCCGTATTCGTTTATTTCGATACTGGCGCAATCGCGCGATACAGCAAGCCCACCGGGTGATTGTCCCCAGTCGTTACCTGGCTCGCATGGTGCAGGGATGGGGAGTGCCGCCGGAAAAAATTGTGGTGATCTACAATGCGATTGCTCTACCTGCCCCCACCCCAACAGTGACCAATCCGCTCACAACCCGCTATCGGGTCATGACTGCTGGGCGCTTGGTGCCATGGAAGCAAGTGGATGAAATAATCACCGCGATTGCTCCGTTAGCTGATGTTGGTTTGGTGATAGTGGGCGAGGGGCCGGAGCGGGAACGGTTGAGGCAGCAGGTAGAGGCGTTGGGATTGACCCAACGGGTTTATTTTGCCGGTCAAATGGGCCTACCGGCACTGCTGGCGCTGATGCGAACCTGTGATGTCTTTGTCCTGAATTCCACCTATGAGGGACTGCCCCATGTCGTGCTAGAAGCCATGGCGATGGGCGTGCCGGTCATTGCTACAGCGGTTGGGGGAACGCCAGAACTCATCCAGGACGGTCACAATGGTCGTCTGATTCCCCCGCATCGCCCTGATGTGTTACGCCAAGTACTCTGGGAATGTCTAGCCCAGACCGAACGCCGGCAACAGTATCGTCAGAATGCCCAACAATCACTAGTTCACTTCCAACCCCAAACCATGATTCAGAACTGTGCAGCGCTGCTAGCGGAAGTTGCTGGAGTGGCAGGATCGGTGATGAGTAAGTAGTTTTACCAGGGTATTGGGTGGGGAAAGTGTAAACTTGTAGATAGCGGTTCCCTCTGACCGAGGTCTGTGATGCCTGTGCGTCGCTGGCAGTTCCTCAAGGCATGCAAGCAACTTTTTCCCGGCAAGCGCAGGAGCAGCCTCGCAACGGTTACTCTGGGACGGATTGGCGTCATTCTGATTGGGGCAGGCTGTCTATTTTCGTTTTTCGGTTGGCGGGTTGTTTCCCATCAATTCGATGTCTTTGATGCGGCCCAGTATGAACAGGATGTGCGGCGGGTTAGTACTATCCTGCAACGGGATGCTGACTTCATGCGGGGATTTGTCGTGGATTTTGCTACCTGGGATGATGCCTATGACTATGTCCACGGCCGGAATCCCGAATTTGTTTCGAGAAATTTTACTTTTTCCACACTGACCAAGCTCCAGTTGCATGGGGTGGCTGTAGTAGAGCATACCGGTCGAGTTTGGATGGCTTTGGAATGGCGAAACAGTGAACAGCCCCAAGCCTTAGCCGCTCCGATTTTGCAATGGATCATCCACGAAGCCCAGAGTCACGCTGGCAAACCAGCCGCTTACTATTTCCTCTGGTTAGACCAACGCCCAGTGTCAATTGCTGTTGCACCCATTACGGACACCCAGAACCAAAAACGTAGCAATGCTCGGCTTTATTTCATTCGTTACTTAAACGGCAATTATCAGGAATTGATTCAGAATTTAACCCACACAGCGTTTGTTTTTACAGCAGAAAAGACGCCGGCTTTACGGGTCAGTCGGCAGGGGGATCAGTGGGTGGCCCAGCAAGCAATTGCCCCCGGAATGGGAATTCGTGTGCAAGGGAAAACCCGCTTACTATATGAACGGCGTATCACGAGTCTCTTGCTCATTGGAAATGGCTTGTTGTTGTTCTTGATATGTCTGGGCGGAACGCGCTGGATTTTGCAAAAACAGGTGTTGGGTCGGTTACAGTTGTTTGCCAGTCGAGCAATTGCCGTACGCGAAACCCAAGATTACACAATCCGCTGGCCAGTACAGGGAGATGACGAGTTAGACCATTTAGCAACGGCGTTGAATCAACTGCAGGCGACTCTGGCGCAACGGCAATTTGAATTACAGCAAGTAGCCTATTACGACAGCTTGACAGGTTTAGCCAACCGGCGGCTTCTATTTGACTACCTCACGCACCTACCAGCGAGTCCAGCCGTGAACCTGCTCATGCTCTTGGACCTGGACCATTTCAAAAAAATGAACGACGCCAATGGTCATCTACGGGGGGATGAATTGTTGATTGCCGTTGGGCATCGCCTGAGGGATACAGTGCCAGGGGAATCACTCGTCGCTCGCCTAGGTGGGGATGAATTTGTGGTGGTCGTACCGGAAGTGGCCCAGGCAGTGGCAGCCGCGGAAATGATTGCCCAACAGACGGCTCAGCAAATTCTCGATGCCTTATCTCAACCGTTTTGTTGTCCTTACGGAGAGGACGGCATTACCGCCAGTATCGGTATAACTCTGTTTCGGGCGCCTGTGACCGATGTGCATGAATTGTTGCAGCAGGCGGATTTAGCGATGTATCGCAGCAAAATGGCTGGGCGCAATCAGTTTTGTCTATTCCACCCCCAATTACAAGTACAAATACAGCAGCGGGCTGATTTGGAACATGATTTAACGGCAGCGCTTCAGACAGGGCAACTGGAAGTTTACTACCAACCGCAAGTGACTTTTGATAACAGGCTGGTGGGCGTTGAAGCCCTGGCGCGCTGGTGGCATCCGCAACGGGGGTGGGTATCGCCGGCAGAATTTGTGGCTTTGGCAGAAGAAACTGGTTTGATCACACTCCTAGGAAACTGGGTTTTAACAACCGCCTGTACCCAGTTAGCTCGCTGGGCTGAACATCCAGTGCTGGGCAAGGTTGATCTGGCCGTAAATGTCAGTGCGCGCCAAGTCCATCAGCCCGATTTTGTGGCCCAGGTGTTAACCATTCTCGAACATACTGGCGTTGATCCCCGCCGCTTGGTGTTGGAGTTAACCGAGAGTGTCATGCTCGACGATTTCGACCGCGTAATCCAAAAGATGTATCAATTGACAGAAGTGGGTGTGCGCCTGGCGTTAGATGATTTTGGTTTGGGATATTCGGCACTGCGTTACTTGAAACGCTTACCTCTGAGCCAACTAAAGATTGACCGCTGTTTTGTGCGCCATCTGCCGGAAGATACGAATGACCAGGCGATTGCCCGCATGATTATTGCACTGGCGGAAACCTTGAATTTGGATGTCCTGGCTGAGGGGGTCGAACAGGAAAAACAGCGGGCGTTTTTAGCAACCCAGGGGTGTTGTGCCTACCAGGGCTATTTGTTTGCCCCGCCGTTGCCAGCGCCCGAATTAATGGCATGGGTTGAGCAGCATGTCATGATGGGAGAGGGAGTGGAGTGATGACCCGTGCAGTTAAAGCAAGTCATTATCACCTATAAGGCCCACGACCCCGAAAGTAAGCGCTGGGCGATTCGTTGTGAACAGGAATTGACGGCCCAGGGTGTGCGGGTGATGCTAGGGCCAAGTGGGCCGAAGGACAATCCCTATCCCGTGTTCTTGGCTTCCGCCACCCAAGGGATTGACTTGGCATTGGTTTTGGGGGGGGATGGGACAGCGTTGGGAGCAGCGCGGCATTTGGCTAGCGAAGGGATTCCGATCCTGGCGGTCAACATTGGTGGGCGATTGGGGTTTCTCACGGAACCAGCAGACGTGTTGCGAGATACCCAGCAGGTGTGGGAGCGATTGCGCGCCGACCAATACGCAGTGCAGAAGCGGATGATGGTGCAGGCCCAGCTATTTGAAGGCAACCAGCGACCGGGAGAACCAGCCAGTGACGTTTTCTGGGCATTGAATGAAATGGCTGTCAAACCAGCGAGTGTGGACCGGCTGCCAACCTGTGTGCTGGAAGTGGAAGTGGATGGGGAAATCGTGGACCAGTACCAAGGGGATGGGTTAATTGTTGCCACACCGACTGGCTCTACATCCTACACCCTGTCAGCCGGCGGCTCCATCTTGCACCCTGGCATGGAAGCCATGGCCGTTGTCCCCATCTGTCCGTTGAGCCTCTCTAGCCGTCCGATTGTCCTGCCGCCAGCGTTTGTGGTCAGCATTTGGCCGTTGCAGGACCGAGATTTAAGCACCAAGTTATGGATGGACGGGGTTTTAGCTACGAGCATCTGGCCAGGGCAACGGGTGGATGTGCGGCGCGCGCCTCGGGATGCCCATTTCATCATCCTGCAAGAGAACTATTCCTACTACCGCATCCTGCGCGAGAAGTTGCAATGGGCTGGTGCGATTGTCCCTTATCCGAATAACCATCGCGTCACTTCGTGAAACACCCGCCAGTGCTGCCAGCGATTCGTCCTTACTTCTAGGCTGGTTTTGATGTCATCAGTAGTTAGCACCAACAGTTTATATAGCTAAGCTGACAAAGGTTGACATATAAAACGGATAGCTTCATCCACGAGAGAACGTAGGTTCCGTTTGGTTAA
>JANWVM010000055.1 GCA_025056115.1 Gloeomargarita sp. SKYG116 | reverse complement strand
ATTTACCGATTTCTCCTTCACTCTTTCTGACGTGGGCTATTGCCATTGCAGCAGCCTTGGTTTATGTCCCTTCTTACCTGATAGTTGCCTACGGACGGGTAAAAAGCGGCTTTGATCCTCGCGCGCCCCGTGCCATTTTCGATAAACTTCCCCCCTACGCCCAACGCGCCACCTGGGCCCACCAGAACGCGTTTGAAAGTGTAACCCTATTTGCACCGGCGGCGATTTTGGTTCTACTGGCCCAAGGCGCTTCGCCCTACACCAATGCCGTTGCCTTGACCTACCTGGTGGCGCGTTTGGTTCATAGCATGGCTTACATTGCCGGAGTTGCGCTGCTGCGAGGTTTGGCGTGGATTGTCAGCATTGGCTGCATTGCCAGTCTGTACGGCACGGCCATTACCGAGATGGGTCAATGAAGCGACGATAGGAAAGCCTCTGCCCGTTGCCATAGGGTTTGCCGCCGTCTAGGGTCCATTTTCCCTAGCATGGCAGTCATCGTACTCAAACGCGGGTTACGGCGGAAAAAATCCTGATGTTTATCAATAAATCGCCAGTATAGCCCGTCCCAAATCTCACACCAGTCCCCGGCTGGAAAATCACTCATTTTACGGATGTAATTGGAACCACTCAAATAGGGTTTGGTGGTCATCCAGCCGCCATCGCTGTACTGGCTCATCCCGTACACATTGGGCACCATCACCCAGTCATAACTGTCAATGAATAGCTCCATAAACCACTGGTAAACCGCCTGGGGATGAATTTCACATAGGAGCATAAAATTACCCAGCACCATCAGGCGCTCAATGTGATGGCAATAGGCAGTTTTAAGTACCTTTTGAATAACGTGGTCCACTGGCAAAATCCCCGTCGTTCCCGTGTAAAAACAGGGGGGCATGGAACGGGCGTGTTGCCAAAAGTTTTGATGGCGCTGGGGCGTGCCCATTCGCAGATACATGACCGCCATAAACTCTCGCCAGCCAATGATTTGCCGGATAAATCCTTCCAGGCTGTTCAGGGGAACCACATGGTCTTGCGCATAGTCCAATGTGGCTTGTAGAACCTGTACCGGCGTTAGTAATCCAATGTTGAGCATGGGGGTCAAAACGCTGTGAAAAAGGATAGGATATTTGACACTCATGGCATCTTCGTAGTCGCCAAAGTTGGCTAGGCGTTGCTGGAGAAAATCGGCCAGCCATTTTTCCGCGTCAGTATGGGTAATGGGATAGGAAAAGTGCTCTACAGACCCCCAGTGGTCGCGAAAGTGTTTTTGGACATAGGCTTGGGCTTCTAAAACATAGTCGTTTTGCTCTGGCCACACAACTGTAGGAACCACCACCTGCTTGGGTAATTTTTTGCGATTGGCTGGGTCAAAACTCCACTTGCCTCCCACTGGTTTGTTGTCCTTAACCAGTACATTGAGCCGTTTGCGCTGGGCAATATAGAACTGGGTGAGAGAGTAGGGCGGTTCGGCTGGGAGAATTTGTTGCCACCAATCAGGCGGGGTAAGAAATTTAGGTGTGTCTAGCTCAACAATTTTTATGCCGTGATAAGCACACCATTTCTGTAGTCGCTTGGTTAAAATATCGTCCACCAACGCACAGATGTAGATCACGCCCACTTGGTGCTTTATTAAAGGCTGGAAGAGATAATTCATCTGCCGGTCCTGTTGATAAGGGATGTAGATGACGGTGTATCCCTGTTGTGCTAAAAATTGGCGATAGGCTTGTAGGCTGGCCCGGTGTAACACCAGTTTTTTCTGGTGAAATCGCGCTGGATAAAAGTAATCCCGAAAGAATAATTGCTCTTCGACCAAAAACACCAACCGGTCACGAGCCAACCCTGGGTGGTGCCGAAACAATTGGTCGGGGAAAATGACCGTGGCACTATTCATCTTCAATGGTTAGCAAGTCCAATTCTTGATGCTGCCGCCGGCGGGAAACAGTGCGGTATTTGTGCAGAGCCAATTTTGGTTCCGTGCGGTCTGGCTTATATTTCACCCCTATATCCGACCGGCCCTGGGCTTGCTTCCATGCGGCTAACTCTTCCAGTTCCTGGCGCCATTCGACGTAATGTTCATAACGTTCCCAATCCTTGGCAAGGGCACAGCCTGGTTCGTCTTGATGGGTACAGTCGCTAAATTCACATTCCCCCTGCTGCCGCCGGATTTCGGGAAAACAACGGGCTAATTGCGCGGGTTCGATATCCAAGGTGGGTTGACTAAATCCCGGTGTATCGGCCAGCATCCCACCCTGGGGCAAGGGCAACAATTGCACATGGCGTGTGGTATGACGCCCCCGACCGGTTTTGGCCGCTACCGACCCTGTCGCCAACTGCGCCCCCGGCACCAAGCAGTTAATCAAGCTGGATTTGCCCACACCCGACGGCCCGGCTAGCACCGTCACTTTATCCACTAAATGCGGGGTGAGTTCAGCAAGGCCCTGGCCAGTTGTTGTGCTGACAATAAAGGGTGAATAGCCCCAGGCATGGACTTTTTCACGCCAGAAATCCACCTGCTCCGGCGCACACAAATCAGCCTTGTTCAGCACCAGTAAAAACGGCAAACCGGTGGATTCTGCCTTCACCAAAAACCGGCTGAGCATAGGGGTCTCCAAAGGGGGGTCCGCCAACGCCAACACCAGCAATAACTGGTCCACATTGGCCACCGGCGGCTGGTCTAACACACTGCGGCGGGGTAAAATTTCGGCAATCGCCCCCCGGCAACCCAGTTCATCCACTTCTTCAATACAGACCCAATCCCCAACCAGTACCCACTGGCCCGTTTTTTTCAGTCGCGCCCTAGCCGTACAAAGTAATTCACCATACGCGGGTGTGATGACCCGGTAGAAGTTCGCCTGCGCTGCCCGCACTTGGCCGATAAGTGGCTGCTCCATCAGGCTTTCACCGTAAGGACAAAGTAATCGTCTTTAGGCTGAATGTCCACAACTTCATAACCGCTTTGCCGCAGGCTATCGGGCACTTGCTGGATGGGTTCCCCGGCGTCAAGCCAGACTTCCAGCAGGGTTCCCGGCGGCAATTGTTCCAACTTCAGGCGGGTGCGGACAAAGTTCAACGGACAAGGCGTCCCACGCAAATCCAGAGGGGCACTCATCCGAAAATTCCACCGAACAGGTCACCCAAGCCATGTCGGCTGGTTTTTTCATGGCGAATGCGCGCCAGCTTTTCCAGCAGCTCCCGCTCTTCGTGGCTGATGTGGGTCGGGATTTCGACCTTCACTGTCACAAAATGGTCGCCCCGGCTGACGGAATTGCCTAAGCGCGGCACCCCCAACCCTTCGAGGCGAAACTCGGTACCTGGTTGCGTCCCAGCCGGAATTTTCAGGGTGTGGCTCCCGTCCACCGTCGGCACTTCAATCTGACACCCCAAAATTGCTTGCAGGTAACTGATTTTGACTTCGGAGTAAAGGTTGATGCCGTCGCGCCGGAAGTGGGGGTCTGGTTTCACCGTGAGATAAACGTACAGGTCGCCTGGTGGCCCACCGTTGGGTCCGGCATCCCCTTCACCGGCAACCCGCAGCCGCGTCCCCGTATCCACCCCCGGCGGAATGGTGATTTTCAGCTTCTTGGTGACCTGGTTAACACCCTTACCGCCGCAGGCCGAGCAGAGTTCATCAATGACTTGACCTACACCCCCACAGGTGGGACAGGTGGTGATTTGTGTGAAACTCCCAAAGGGCGTCCGCGCTGCCCGCCGTACTTGTCCTGTGCCGCCACAGGTTGGACAGGTTTTGGGATGGGTCCCTGGCTTGGCCCCCGACCCATGACAAGCGTTGCAGGTTTCCAGGTGGGTCAGCCGGATTTGTTTCTCCGTACCGGTGATGGCTTCCCGAAATTCCAGTTCTAAATCCAAGCGCAGGTCATCGCCCCGCACTGGGCCACTGCGTCGCCGCGTTCCCGCCGTTGAACCGCCAAACCCGCCAAAAAATTGCTCAAAGATGTCAGCAATGCCACCAATATCGCCAAAGTCCTGGTAGCTACCGCCCCCTGGCACACCGGTAAAGGCGGCTTCCCCAAACCGGTCATAGCGGGCGCGGGCTTCCGGGTCCGACAGCACTTCGTAGGCCCGGTTGATTTCCTTAAAACGTTCTTCCGCCCCCGGCTCCTTGTTCACGTCCGGGTGATATTTACGCGCCAACCGCCGGTACGAACGCTTAATCTCTTCCAGGTCGGCGTTACGTGAGACCCCTAGAATTTCGTAGTAATCCGCCATAGCACTCACAAACCTTCTTTCAGCTTAACAGGCTTCTTCCACGGGTGACAGGTAGGGATGTCACGACCGGTTGGGGCGAGGGCGGACAAAATGGGAAGGAGGCGTAAATTTCTCCACTGGTACCCCCTTGAGCGCTGCCAGCATAAATTGCCGCCAAATCGGGGCCACCAATGTCCCACCAGTTGCGCCGCCCCCTAAAGGCCGGTAATCGTCGTTGCCAATCCACACCGCTGCTGCCAGTTGCGGCACATACCCCACGAACCAGATGTCCCGCTCGGAACTGGTGGTGCCGGTTTTCCCCGCCGCTGGACGGCCAATCTGGGCTGCCGTGCCAGTGCCGCTTTCAATCACCGTTTGCAGAATGCTGTTCAAGGCCGCTGCCGCCCAGGGGTCGAGCACCAATTTGGGCTGGGGAATGTTTTTCCAGTCAATCTGGCCGCTCTGGTCCTGCACCTGGACAATGATGGAGGCGGGCGCATACCAACCATTACTGGCAAAGGTGGCGTAGGCATTGGCCATTTCCAAGGGCGTCAGGTCCACCGCTCCCAAAGGCAACGAGGTCACTGGCAACATGGGACTGGTAATCCCCAGCGTGCGACAGACTTGCACCACCCGCTCCATACCCACCTCTTTCCCCAACCGGACGGCTGGGACATTGCGGGACGCCGCCATCGCTTGCCGCAGGGTGATGTCGCCCCAGAACGACCCGTCGTAGTTGCGGGGGGAATACCAGCCCGCCCCATCCCGGTAACTCACCGGACTATCGCTGACGTAGGATTCGGGCGTGTAGCGCCCAGAGGCAAAGGCGGCGTAGTACACAAAGGGCTTGAAAGCCGACCCCGGTTGCCGTTGGGCTTGATAGGCGCGATTGAACTGGCTTTTTTTGTAATCCACCCCGCCGACGATGGCTTTGATGTAGTGGGTGCGCGGGTCCACCGCTACCAATGCCATTTGCAACTGGGACGACCCCCACCCTTGGGCGCGTAACCGGGCATAGTTCTCCCGCACGATTTTTTCCGCCGTCAGTTGTAATTCCTGGTCCACACTGGTCTGCACCCGCAAGCCCCCCCGTTGCACCAGTTCCTGCCCGAATTTGTCGTAGAGGGTTTGCAGGGCCATGTCGGTCACGTAGGGCAACTTGCTGGGACGAAAGGAAGTGATTTGGTTGAGGTAGATGGGTTCTAATCGCGCGGCTTTGGCTTCTTCCGGCGTGACCCATCCCAGTTCTTCCAGTCGCTCGAGCACCAGCAGTTGCCGTTGCTTGGCCGGACAAGCATTGCCCAGGGGCCGGTCGCGACACAGGGGTTGATTGGCCGGAGCGAAGGGACTATAAAACTCGGGCGCTTGGATCAGCCCAGCCATGAGCGCGCCTTCGGCCAGGGTAAGTTCCCGCGCCGATTTGCCGAAATAACTTTGGGCCGCCGTTTCAGCGCCGTAATTGTTATGTCCCCAATACACCTGGTTGAGGTACAGTTCCAGCAGTTCGTCCTTGGTAAACACCTGCTCCATGCGCATCGCCAGCACGGCTTCGGCCACCTTGCGGCTGAGGACCTGTTCCGGCGACAGCAGTAGATTTTTGGCTAACTGCATGGTCAGGGTCGAACCCCCTTCCACCACCTGCCCCGAGCGCCAGTTGGCAATGACCGCCCGGATGATGCTAGTGAGGTTGATCCCGGGGTGGCTATAGAAATGACTGTCTTCAATGGCCAGCACCGCCAGTTTCAACGGGTGGGCAATGTGTTCCAACGGCACTACTTCCCGGTTGGCTTCCCCGTGGACCGCCGCCAGTTCCTTGCCCTTGATGTCGTAGATGTAGCTGGTCTGGGGAGGCACGTAGGTTTTTAACAGGCGCACATCCGGTAAATTGCGAAAGCTGTAAGCCAACCCAGCCATCAAGCCAGCCGCGCCCGCCGTCCCCACCAACGCCACCCCCATCAGCGTCACGCCCGTCCATTGCAACAAAGCGCGCCCAGCCCCCAGAACCAGCGCTAGGGATGAACGCCGCCGACTTGAACTTAACGCTTTACTGGACACAGGCGGAAAACCGGCTTGTTAAGATCAACACACGGTGAATGAGGGAACTATCTGTGAGCATAGCAGACTCGGCGGGCCTGATGACGCGGGGTGTGGTCGAAGTGTTCCCCCACCAGCCGGAGAGTGAAGACCCCCGCCAATGCTTGACCCGTTTGCTGCAAACCACCGACCGGCCCTTGCGCGTGAAACTGGGCGTGGACCCCACAGGCAGCCTGTTGCACCTGGGGCACAGTATTCCCTTGCGGAAATTGCGGGCGTTTCAGGATGCTGGCCATATTGCCGTTTTGATTATCGGGGATTTTACGGCGCAAATTGGCGACCCCACGGGCCGGAGTGAAGCGCGTCCCCCGCTGACGGCTGAACAGGTGCAGGCCAATGCCCAGACCTATCTCGACCAGATTCGCCCGATTTTGGATTTCGAGACGCCGGGCCGCCTGGAAATTCACTACAACTCCACCTGGTTGGCGCGATTGGACTTAAAGGAAATTATCAACCTGCTCAGCACCATGACGGTGGGGCAAATGCTGGCCAAAGAAGGATTTGCCGAGCGCTATAGCCAGAACCACCCCATTTTTTTGCACGAATTTCTCTATCCCTTGTTGCAGGGGTACGACTCGGTGGCGGTGCAGGCCGATGTGGAGATTGGGGGGACAGACCAAAAATTCAACATTGCCGTAGGCCGAGATTTGCAACGCCATTTTGGTCAACCCCCGCAATTCGGTGTGCTGGTGCCCATTTTGATAGGAACGGACGGGGTCCAAAAAATGTCTAAATCCCTGGAGAATTACATTGCCTTACAAGACCACCCCAGCGTCATGTACCAAAAACTGCAAAAGATTCCCGACCACCTGTTGCCCCAGTACTTTGAACTGTTGACCGATTTACCGCTAGAGCAATTGCCGCCCAATCCCAGGGAACAACAAAAATTGTTGGCCTATACCGTCACGGCGTTTTATCACGGCAAGGAAGCCGCTGAGCAAGCCGCTTTGGCCGAGGCCGGTAAAATTCCCGAATTTTCCTTGCAAGGGGTGCAGTTTCCGGTGAAATTGTTTTATTTACTGGCGGCCAGTGGATTGTGTCGCAGCAGCAGCGAAGCCCGCCGGCAGATGCAAGGGGGTGCAGTGCGACTGGATGACCAACGCATCACTGACGTGGACTGGCAATGCGACGACCCGGCGCAGTTGGTGGGACGGGTGCTGAAACTGGGCAAGAGCAAGTTTGTGCGCTTGGTCCCCTGATTCCCGCCTTCTCCCTACAATAGAATGTGCCTTGGTGTGGGAAACGTGCGATGGCTTCGGCATTTTTAGAACGGCTCCATGACCCCCGGCGGCCAGTGCTGGTGTTTGATGGGGCCATGGGAACGAATCTGCAAGCCCAAAATCTAACAGCGGCGGACTTTGGGGGAGCGCAGTACGAAGGTTGTAACGAGTATTTGGTCATCAGCAAACCGGAAGCCGTTGCCAAGGTACACCGCGATTTTTTGAGCGCTGGCGCTGATGTCATTGAAACCAACACGTTTGGGGCCAACCGGGTAGTTTTGAGCGAGTATGATTTGGCGGAACGCACCTATGAAATCAACTTGAAAGCTGCCCAACTAGCCAAGCAATTAGCTCAGGAATTTAGCACGCCGGAAAAACCCCGCTTTGTCGCCGGTTCCATTGGTCCGGGAACTAAATTGCCCACCCTAGGCCACATTGACTTCGATACATTAGTCGCCAGTTATCAGGAACAAGTGCGGGGATTGGTTGACGGCGGGGTGGATGTATTACTGTTAGAAACCTGCCAGGATGTATTGCAAATCAAAGCCGGGTTGCAGGCGATTGAAAAAGTCTGTCAAGCACGCGGCGAGCGGGTTCCCCTAATGGTGTCAGTCACGATGGAGCAACAGGGGACGATGCTGGTGGGTTCAGATATCAGCGCTGTGGTGGCCATTCTGGCTCCCTATCCCATTGATATTTTGGGGTTGAATTGTGCTACCGGCCCTGACTTGATGGAGTCCCATATTCGCTATTTATCAGAGCACTCGCCGTTTGTGATTTCCTGCATCCCTAATGCGGGTTTACCAGAGAATGTCAATGGCAAAGCGGTCTATCGGTTAGAACCCCCGGATTTTGCTGCTGCACTCCGACATTTTGTGGAAGATTTGGGTGTGCAAATTATTGGGGGTTGTTGCGGTACGCGGCCAGCTCACATTCGTCGGCTGGTGGAACTTTCTCAGCATCTCAAGCCCAAACCCCGCCAGGTTCATTACATTCCGGCGGCGGCTTCCATTTACAGCGCTCAACCCTACACCCAGGACAATTCGTTTTTGATTGTGGGGGAACGGCTCAACGCCAGTGGTTCCAAAAAGTGCCGGGAGTTATTGCTCGCCGAAGATTGGGATGGTTTGGTGGCGATGGCGCGGGAGCAAGTACGGGAAGGCGCCCATGTTTTAGATGTGAATGTGGACTACGTGGGACGCGATGGCGAGCGGGATATGCGCGAGTTGGTCTCCCGTTTAGTCACCCAGGTTTCGTTGCCCCTGATGCTTGATTCTACCGAGTGGACAAAGATGGAAGCGGGGTTAAAAGTAGCGGGGGGTAAATGTATTTTGAACTCCACCAATTACGAAGATGGTGAACCCCGGTTTTTCCAAGTGTTGCAACTAGCGAAAACTTATGGGGCAGGCGTTGTCATTGGCACTATTGATGAAGAGGGCATGGCCCGGACAGCGGCGAAGAAATTTGCTATTGCTCAGCGGGCGTATCGTCAAGCGCTGGAATTTGGCATTCCCCCCCACGAACTATTTTTTGACCCGCTGGTGTTGCCCATTTCCACGGGCATTGAAGAGGACAGACGCAATGGCGCTGAAACTCTGGAAGCAATTCGATTAATTCGCACCCATTTACCGGACTGCCACATTATCTTGGGAGTTTCCAACCTGTCATTTGGCCTGAAACCGGCGGCCCGCGTTGCGCTCAATTCCGTCTTTTTACACCTGGCGCGGGAAGCAGGAATGGATGCTGCCATTGTCAGCGCTAGTAAAATTCTTCCCCTGCATAAGATTCCCGATGACGTACAAACCTTATGCCGGCAATTGATTTACGATGAGCGCCGGTTTGAGGGGGATATCTGCGTCTATGACCCGCTGGCGGAATTAACGCGCTATTTCAGTGAAGTCACTATCGAAAAAAGCACGACACCGACTGAATCGTTGACATTGGAAGAACGATTACGCCGCCACATTATTGACGGGGAACGGCTGGGTTTAGAGGCAACTTTAAAAGCAGCGCTCGAACGCTATTCACCCCTAGAAATCATCAACGACCACTTGCTCGACGGTATGAAAACGGTGGGGGATTTATTCGCCAGTGGTCAAATGCAATTGCCGTTTGTGTTGCAGTCGGCAGAAACTATGAAAGCGGCAGTAGCTTTTCTCGAACCCTACATGGAAAAGCAAGCAGCCGACAGTTGCAAAGGGGTGGTGGTGATTGCCACAGTCAAGGGGGATGTTCACGACATTGGCAAAAATCTAGTAGATATTATCTTGAGCAATAACGGCTACCGGGTCATCAATTTGGGAATTAAGCAGGAAGTCACTAATATCATTGCCGCCTATGAGCAATATCAACCAGACTGCATTGCCATGAGCGGGTTGCTAGTGAAGTCCACCGCATTTATGCGCGAGAATTTGGAAGTGTTTAATCAAAAGGGTATTACAGTACCGGTGATTTTGGGGGGCGCTGCTCTGACGCGGAAATTTGTGGAACAGGACTGTCAACAAGTCTATCAAGGCCGGGTGATTTATGGCAAAGATGCGTTTACTGATTTGCATTTTATGGACCGATTGATGGCGGCGAAAGCAGCAGGGAAATGGGATGACCGGCGTGGGTTTTTAGAAGACGAGACGGCGACATCTATCCAGGCAACAGCAACGAGCGACAATTCAGAATCACAGGCGGCCAACTTGCCATCAGTTGATGAAGTGATTCCGCCACAAGTTGCTCTAGAGATTCCCCGCCCGCAGCCACCGTTCTGGGGGACGTGTGTGTTGACCAGCGCGGAAATTCCCTTGGCGGAAGTGTGGGGGTATTTGGACCAGCAGGCGTTGATTGCGGGACAGTGGCAATTCCGTAAACCCAAGGAGCAAACCAAGGCGGAATACCAGGCATTTCTCACTGAAAAGGTGCATCCCATCCTGCAGGAATGGCAAGCGCGCATTGAGCGGGAATTTTGCTTGGAACCCCAGCTTGTCTATGGCTATTTTCCTTGTCAATCGGAGGGCAATACTTTACATATTTATGACCCTGAATATGCCAAGCCTTTTACCGGTCAACCTGTGCCTTACCGCCCAGATTTAACACCAATTGCCAGTTTTCGTTTTCCCCGCCAGCGCACTGGTAAACGCCTGTGTATTGCTGACTTTTTCCTGCCGGTAGGTTCGCCCTACTTGGATGTGATTGGCTTGCAGGCGGTGACGATGGGACACATTGCAACAGAATACGCACAAAAGCTCTACAGCCAAAACCAGTACAGCGATTATCTCTATTTCCACGGGATTGCCGTGCAAATGGCGGAAGCGCTGGCGGAATGGAATCATGCCCGTATGCGCCGGGAATTAGGGTATCAGGCCCAGGAACCTGACAATCTCCATGACATTTTGGCGCAGCGGTATCAGGGGTCGCGGTACAGCTTTGGGTATCCCGCCTGTCCCAATTTGCATGACCAATATGCGTTGTTGGATTTGCTAGGCGCTCAGCGGATTGGTTTACACATGGACGAAGCCGAACAATTGCACCCCGAACAGTCCACAACGGCGTTGATTTGCTATCACCCCGAAGCGAAATATTTTACGCCTTGATGGCATTAACGCGGTACAGGCACTTGTGCCAATAGATTCTGG
>JANWVM010000054.1 GCA_025056115.1 Gloeomargarita sp. SKYG116 | reverse complement strand
TCGTCCTACACGTTGCGCCCCTACAGCTAAGTCATCCACGATTGTCGTCCCTCTAACCAACGCAAGTGGCTGAGTTAAAAAGAAAGCAGCGTCTGGATGATTTCTGTCGAGAAAAAATCAATCCCTTCCTATCCCCAATGGCAACTTGCCACCTGGGACGACTATCAACAGCTTCGGGATGATGCATCCAGCGAGCGGGTGCAGCTATTTTTCTATCGCAATCAACTCCTGGGAGAAAATAGGACTGCAAGCGGTGGCTCCTGATATTGCTGTTTATCTGGGAGAGAACTTACCGCAGCACCAACAGTCGCGCCGGATTGACCTGAACCAGTTCCCACCGCCGGCTTTGGTTGTGGAAGTGGCCGAGACGACACTTGATTCGGACTTGGACCAGAAAAAGCATCTCTACGCCGAATTAGGTGTCCGGGAATACTGGGTGATTGACGCTCAAGGTGGGCGCGTGTTCATGTTTACCCTGCAAGCGCAGACCTATCGCCGCGTGGATGACTCCCAAACACTACCTAGTTTGACTACTGTGCTCCTACAGGCGGCTATCGCCCAAGCCCAAGTGGCACTAACATGACGGCTGCTGCTTGGTTGGCGCAACAGTTGAGTTCTCCAACAGACTAAAGTGGCTTAGCTACAACTTTTTCCTGGGAATTAGCCCGCAACCTGTCTATACTGGGATGTGGTAGCCCGGGAGGTCTGGCCTATGACGATGATCGAAACCCGCACCGAACCAATGGTGATTAACTTCGGGCCGCATCACCCTTCCATGCACGGGGTCTTGCGGTTGATGGTCACCTTGGACGGGGAGAATGTGATTGACTGCGAACCGGTGTTGGGATATTTGCACCGTTCAATGGAAAAAATTGCCGAAAACCGGACGGTCGTGCAGTACTTGCCTTATGTGACCCGCTGGGACTACCTGGCAACGATGTTTACAGAAGCGATCACGGTGAATGCGCCGGAGAAACTGGCCGATATTCCGGTGCCTAAGCGGGCTAGCTATATCCGGGTCATCATGCTGGAGTTGAGCCGGATCGCGTCGCATTTGCTGTGGCTGGGGCCGTTTCTGGCGGATATTGGGGCGCAAACGCCATTTTTCTACATCTTCCGCGAGCGGGAAATGATCTACGACCTGTTCGAGGCGGCTACCGGGATGCGCATGATGCACAACTACTTCCGGGTGGGGGGTGTAGCAGCCGATTTACCCTATGGTTGGGTGGATAAGTGCGAAGACTTTTGCCGCTATTTCCTGCCCAAGGTGGATGAGTACGAGCGCTTGATTACGGATAACCCCATCTTCCGCAAGCGGGTGCAGGGGGTGGGCGTGCTGTCGCGGGAAGATGCCATTAACTGGGGCATGTCGGGGCCGATGCTGCGGGCCTCTGGGGTGAAGTGGGACCTGCGCAAGGTGGACCACTACGAATGCTATGACGATTTTGATTGGGAGGTGCAGTGGGCCACCGATGGAGATTGCTTTGCCCGCTATATGGTGCGTTTAGGAGAAATGCGGGAATCGGCCAAAATTATCTTGCAGGCGCTCAAGGGGCTGCCGGGCGGGCCGTATGAGAATTTGGAAGCCAAACGCATGGCCGAGGGGCCGAAGTCGGAGTGGAATGGGTTTGACTACCAATTTGTGAGCAAAAAGCCGTCGCCGACGTTCAAGATTCCCAAGGGTGAGCACTATGTGCGGGTGGAGGCGCCCAAGGGAGAATTAGGAGTTTACATCATTGGCGATGATAGCCCCTTCCCCTGGCGCTGGAAGATTCGGCCACCGGGGTTTATCAACCTGCAAGTGTTGCCCCAGTTAGTGCGGGGGATGAAGGTTGCTGATATTATGGCGATTCTGGGCAGCATTGACATCATCATGGGTGAGGTAGACCGCTAATGACAACGGGACTTGATTTGCAGCAATCCTTTGTGCAGTTTTTGGAGGGGGTGGGACTGGCGCCAGGGGCCGCAAGGGCGTTGTGGATGCCGTTGCCCATGGTGGCGGTACTAACCTTTGCAACGATTTGGGCGCTGGTGGCGACATGGCTAGAGCGGAAAATCTCGGCGGCGGTGCAGCAGCGGATCGGGCCGGAATATGCAGGGCCGCTAGGGATGTTGATTCCCATCGCCGACGTGGTGAAGTTGCTGGTCAAGGAGAATGTCCGTCCCGGTAGAGCCGACCGCTGGTTGTTCACGATGGGGCCGGTGGTGGTGGTAATGTCGGTGCTGCTGGCCTATCTTATCGTGCCGTTTGGCCAGAATTTGGTGATTACCGATTTGGGAGTAGGTATTTTCCTGTGGATTGCTATCTCCAGCATTGCTCCCATCGGTCTGTTGATGGCAGGGTACGGGTCAAACAACAAGTATTCATTGTTGGGGGGATTGCGAGCAGCGGCCCAATCGATTAGTTATGAAGTGCCTCTGGCGCTGGCGGTGCTGGCGGTGGCGATGATGTCTAACAGTTTGAGCACGGTGGACATTGTCGAGCAGCAAACCGGTTACGGTATTTTGAGCTGGAATGTGTGGCGGCAGCCGGTGGGGTTTGTGATTTTCTGGATTGCGGCCCTGGCCGAGTGTGAGCGGTTGCCCTTTGACCTGCCAGAGGCGGAAGAGGAACTGGTAGCGGGTTATCAAACTGAGTATTCGGCAGTGAACTTCATGTTGTTTTATGCCGCTTCTTACTTGAATCTGGTGTTGTCCTGCTTACTGGTGGCGGTGCTGTACTTGGGGGGCTGGGAGTCGCCGATTCCGATTGAGACGTTGGCAAGCTGGTTGAACCTGAGTTTGGAGAATCCCCTGGTGCAGGTTATCGCTGGCATGATTGGGATCACCATGACCCTCATCAAGGCGTATTTCATGTTGTTCTTGGCGATCCTATTACGCTGGACCGTGCCACGGGTGCGGATTGACCAGTTGTTGGATTTGGGGTGGAAGTTTCTCCTGCCGGTGGGATTGGCGAATCTCCTATTGACAGCAGCGTTGAAACTGGCGTTTCCTGCCGCGTTTGGTGGCTAGCTTAGAATAAGAGACAGAGCGCTATGGGAGGGTCTATGGCAACGACGCCGGCACAACGGGGAATTTTGATTACACCAGCGGCGATGAAGCATCTACAGAACTTGCGGGCGCAAAAAGGCGAGGACCTATGCCTGCGGGTGGGTGTGCGGCAAGGCGGTTGCTCTGGCATGTCCTACATGATGGATTTTGAACGGCCTGAAAACATCCGTCCTGATGACGAGGTGTTCGAGCAAGAGGGGTTAAAAATTGTGTGTGACCGCCGCAGTTTGCTGTATATCTATGGCATGGCGTTGGATTATAGCGATGCGTTGATTGGCGGCGGGTTTCAATTCACCAATCCCAATGCCACGCAAACCTGCGGGTGTGGTAAATCCTTTAGCGTATAAAGCTCATGCGCTGGTTTCGCAACTGGACCTTTGATGACTGGATGAACCACGTGTTGTTCTTTGGTTCGATCCTGTATCTGATCAAGTCCCTGTTTTTGACGGGGTAAACGATGGCAAGGCTGGGCGTACCCATCGTGACTTTAGAGAGCGGCGACCGTCTCAGTCGGGATGAATTTGAGCGCCGGTATGGGCAATGTCCCCATATTAAGAAAGCTGAACTGATTGAGGGAGTCGTTTACGTGGCGTCGCCGGTCAGGATTCGATACCATGCCCAACCCCACAGCGATCTTATCTTCTGGGCAAAAACCTACTGTCTGGCCACACCGGGTGTCATGATGGGCAATGACGGCACGGTTCGTTTGGATGCCAAGAATGAGACCCAGCCGGATATTTTCCTAAGGTACCAAGAAGGTGGTCAATCCCGTATCAGTGACGATGATTACATTGAAGGTGCGCCGGAATTAATTGCCGAAATTGCCGCAAGTAGTGCATCCTACGATTTACACGATAAAAAAGATGTCTATTGCCGTTGTGGGGTCAAGGAATATCTGGTGTGGGTGGTGCCAGAGCAAATTTTTCACTGGTTTCGGTTAGACCATCAGATTTACGTCTGCCAGCCGCCGGACCAGCAGGGGATTATTCAAAGTTCCACCTTTCCAGGGCTGTGGTTAAACATCCCAGCGTTGCTCAGCGGCGAAATGTTGCAGGTGCTGGAAACACTACAGGCTGGCTTGAATTCCCCAGAGCACCAGGAATTTGTCCAACGCCTCAGTAAATCGTAAATCCCGCCACCATAGCTAAACTACTGGGATGACCAGCATCATCAAGGCCCACCACTCAAAATCTACCGCCGCCCCCCAGGATGATACCCAGTAACACCACCGTACCAGCTACGCGGAAAAAATTAGCCCAAGCTTCGTTTTGCTGTTGCTGTTGCAATTCATCCGCTTTTTGTTGTAGCGCCTTCATCAGTAGCAACCGCTCGCAGGCGGAGAGACCAGCCACAAACTCCTTAGTTAGCGCACGCGGATGCAGCTCTTTGAAAAACTTAACCCGATCTTTACGCCGATTGAGCAGTTCCTTCAGGTTTTTACTAAATTCTTCCCGGCGCTGGGCAACGGCTTTAACGTAGCGGCTTGGGTATAGGCGACTGAAAATCTTATAGGCTCTAAAGTGAGCGCCAAGTTCCTCAGTCTGTTGCCAGTAGCGGTGAGTCCGGCGGGAGAAGATACATTCTGTTTTTTCCCGTTGACGACAATCTTCATCGGTCACTTCGTCTTTGCTAAAAATTGCCGACAGAACCAGGCCCACATAAGCGAGCGCCAAAAAGGGTAGGCCAATATAGAAATATAGCCACATGACCAACAGGCCCAGAGGCGGCAAAAACAGGTTAATCACAAAGGCAATGACAAAAGCAATAATACCGGCAATAATGGCAAAAATAATGATGGCGATGCCTGTACCAAGTATCCCCGAAAAGATCAGCGAAAGCATACGGGATACCTTAGCTGTTAGGTCGTCAGGAAAGAGATGCTCATCAGGATGAGGGCTTTCGGCAATGTTGTATCTTTCCCGAAGGCGTTGCAATTCCCGGGTAAAATCTTGCCAAAGTTTTTCTTCTTCTTGCACAAATGTTTGGAACCCTGTGTCCAACACGGCTGATGATAAAAGCTCATCGAGCGTCGAGTCTGTAGTAGCTGACTGGTGGGCTAGTTCCCGGTCGTAAGCAGCGCGGGCTTGTTCATCCTTGAGGGTTTCATAAGCCTGGTTGATGAGCTTCAAACGTTCTTCTGCCAGCTTACGTCGATTTTCATTCAAACCAGCCAATTTGTCCGGGTGCAAATCCTTACACAGGGCGATGTAGGCAGCCCGGATTTCTTCAGCGGTGGCAGTGGGTTTGACTCCCAAAATCTCGTAGTAGTTCATCAGGTCACTCCTGGTAGCTGAAACAGGGGCTGTGTCCTGCAACCCAACGGATGATGAGCCTAGAGAACCTAAGCGTCAGGCCGACGGATAGATTCTGAAATTGGCTCAATGGCGGATGAAACAGGCTGTTGGGAGTGGGAAGGTCGTGGTAGCGTCTGGGGCATAAGCCAAAAGCACACCCCGTCCATCACTGTTGCTGTTAACCAGGTTGCCCCGGCAACTAAAAGTGTATTGATGATAACAGCTGCTAATCCCAGCGGCGCAATCAAGAGAATGACGAGGGTAATGCCCCCGTTAACCACCGCTAGGATGACATTGCGCACCTGCAGTTGCCGCACATGCAGAATTAACCAAGCACCCCGCCGCGTCATCATGCGCACTCCTAAAATCCTTTCGCCCAGCATATCGCCGTTTAGAAGATAAACCTTCAAAAGCCTGGTCATGATGGAAGATGTAAAACTTCTGTGAAGGGTGGAATGGTAGATGTCTGACTTGAACTAAATTCTTCCAGTAAGTTTATATACTCAAGGACGTTTGTTTGATGGCCGGTCTCATGACGTTTACAGTAATGACCTTTGCCCCAGTGCAGGGGTTTATCGAGCGCTCTCGGAAATTGCGCGATTTGTACGGCGGTTCATTTATCCTGTCCCACTTGGCGCGAGCCTTGTGTGAGGCGGGGCAAGCGGAACTCCAGGATGACAAGGCGCTGGTGTCGCCGGCGTTGATTAACGTGACCCAAGGAACGCCAAACCAGATTGTCCTGGCTGGGAGTTTTCCTCCAAAGAAGGGTCAGGAGGTCTTGAAGGAGACGTGGCAGCAACTGGCGCATACCTGCCGGGCATGGATAGAAGAGCAATTGCCCGAGTTGGACTATACCTGGCAGCGGCACTGGAATCACTGGGCGGAACACGCTTGGGAGTTTTTCTGGGGCCAAGGGAAAACGATTACGGAAGCTCGGCGGGCCATCAACCAAAGCAAGCGCAGCCGGGACTGGGTCGGCGTCAATTGGCAGGGAGAAAGCTCCACCTTATCGGGGGCAGATGGCATTGCCTGGCCGGGAATGGGCCGCCAGCGGGATAGCCGCACAGTGCGCCTGAGTGACGACGACCGCGAGATTCGGGCGTTTTACCAGAAGCTACAAGACCTGCTGGGCGAAGCGTTTGTAGATGCAAACGAACAACTAAGCATTCCAGAGTTAATCAAACGCCTGGTGACCTATTACCCAGTCGCTCGGCGCTTGGGGCTGCAAAGGGAAGTCCCAGAGACATTTCGAGAAATTCCCGACCAGCAACGCTCGCTCTGGTTTGCGGGGGATGGCGATAGCATTGGGCAACACCTGCGCCGACTAAAAGAGCAGGGGGAAGACGAAGCTAAGGCTTTGCGGGACTTTAGCCACGCCATGATGACCTGGGGTCAGGAGCACCTGAAAAAGGCGGTGGACGACCACCTGGGGCGCGTGATCTACGCTGGCGGCGACGACTTCCTGGGGGTGTTGTACTCCACAGAGCGATGGACGTTTTCTCCCCGGGCGGCGCTGGCGTGGCTGTCGGAAGCGTTCCCCACCATCTGGAAGCGACACGGTCAGCAAATTACAGTCAGCGTAGGGGCGGTGCTGGCCGGGAATCAAGTGCCCCAGCGGGAAATTCTCCAGCAGGTGCGAGAAGCGGAAAAGTCGGCTAAACGCCAGGGACGCAATCGCTTGGCGCTGCGGGTGCTTTTCAATAGCGGCAATTGCATCGAGTGGGTGTGCCCCTGGGAGTTTTTGCAACCCCTGTTTCGCAGCTACCGCGACCGGGAAGGGGGACAAAACTGGACCCATATATATAATGACGTGGCGGTGTTACAGGCCCGGCGGGGGTTGGAGAGTGACCAGGTGGCGCTGGCGCTGTTTGAGGTGTACTTTGGCCCCCAGAACCGGCAAACCCTGGAGCGGAATATCCAGTACTACACCGGCAACGAGCGGCTGGGGGATTGGGTCAGCAGTCTCGCGCAAGTGGGGTTTCAGCTATGTTCCGATACCTGATTACCTTGGAACCGCTGGGGTTTCTCTACGGCAGTGCGGGGCGGTTTTTGTCGCCGGAGAATCTGGTGGGTCGCGCGGGGATGAGTTTTCCGCCCCAAGCGCCAACCGTATCCGGTCTTTTTGCCGCCCGTTACGGCGCCGACACCATGAGGGCTGATAAAGGCTGGCAGTTTGCGGGGCCGTTTTGGAGCCACGTTGACAACCCCCAAGACTTCTACGTGCCGACGCCCATGCATTGCCTGGTGAAAGAGGGCCAAGTGCGACATCTCCTGCGCTGGAACGGCCAAGGCTGGCAGCCGGAGACGGAAGAAAAGTTTGATAAGCGGGGTTGGATACCTATCAGCGCTTGGAGGCAGTTAAAGCCTGGGCAAGCCGTCACTGCGGACCCTTGGACGTTCTGCCCGCATTTGCATCCCCGCTTGCAACCGGAGCAGCGGCGGGTGTGGGTTGATGAAACCAGACAACGCGGGAGTTTGTTCCTAGAAAATGCAGTGGCGCTCCAGCCAGGGGTGTGTTTGGCCTATTTGAGTAGCCATCCACTCGACGCGGGCTGGTACCGGTTTGGGGGGGAAGGTCACCTGGTGCAGGTCCAGTGCCAGGAGCTAGACAAGTCCATCCAAGAGTTGCTCAACCAGCCGGTGGGCCAGACCTTTGCCACGATTACGGCGGGGGTGTGGGGGTCGAACCGCTTGTCCTATCGCTGGCCAGTGAATCAGGAGGGTAAGCCGTTGTGGCCGGTGACAGCGTTGTTAACCGAGCGTCCGCATCCCTACCGCTACCGGCTGGGGGGCACTGGCACGGGGCGACGGCTCTCCCGGGGGCGCTATGCCGTCCCAGCGGGAAGTGTCTATGTGCTGGAGGAAGCACTCGCACCTTGGCAAGCGTGGCCGGACGAGTGGTTTCCCCAGGAGGGTTATTCCTTCAAACGCTGGGGATGTGGCCTGGCGTTGCCTTTATCCGTTGACCAACCGCAGTTCGCAGTTTCCTAGTGGAGGATGTATGTACACCAAAGCCTACGGCATTATCGAGACGCTGGCGCCGTTGCATGTGGGAGCGAGCGCTGGGGAAGAAACAGGCAACTTGAATCTCATCTTCCGGGACCAGTTCACCCAAACGGGGATCATTCCGGGAAGTTCGATTCGCGGGCGTTTCCGAGCGGAGATGCGGCGAGAGGGCAGCCCCTACAAGGGCGACGTCAATAAATGGTACGGCCACGAGGCGGTCGAGGGTCAGGCGGATGGCGGCACGACCGAAGCGCTGGTCAAGTTTGAATATGCGTCGCTGGTGTGGTTTCCGGTGTTTTGCCCAGGCCAGCCGGTGGTATGGATTTCCTGTCCCCGCCTGCTGCGGCGTTACCAGATGATTACGGGTGTGGAGGCGCCCTTGCCCAAGCCCTATACCGCAGACCCTACGCTCCAGGCCAAGCAATTCAGCGACCAGGAAAGTACCCGCAAGGTGTTGTTTTTCAACCTGGGGTTTTTAGAGATTGAGCACGAGCAGGATATGAAAGCCTGGATTCCCAAAGGCACGAGCCTGCAACCCCAGAGCCTGGTGGTGGTCGGGGACAACGACATTGGCCTGTTGCACGATATGGGTCTCTATCGCCAGAGCCGGGTGAAGTTACAGGAGGATATGAAAAAAGTCGCGGGTGGTGCCTTCTTCAACGTGGAGGCCATCCCCGAAGGCAGCGTGTTTGTATTCCCAATTGCCCTGAAGGAAAAGGGCTGGGACCCCTTTGCCGGGCAAGAGCAGGTCGAGATGTACTTCGGCGGGTTGGAGTCTATCGGTTTTGGTCGTTGTCGCGTGACGCTAGGAGGCGAGTACTGCTGATGGCTTGGCAAACGTATGGGCTGGACCAGGAGGCGCAAAAACTGGTCCTAGCAGCGAAACAGCGCAATCCCGAGTCCCTTAACCAGAGCTACAAGATGCGAATGGCGGTGGCCTACGGGCTGGAACGGTTCTGGGGCGAGCATTTGCGCCTGCAGGAAAGGGAGCCGGATAAAGCGCGTTACTGGAAAGACGTGTGGGATACCCTGGCGCACATCCTAGCCAAGGCCCACATCACGCTCCCCAATGACCCAGTCCGAAACGGGAACGTGCAACAAATCCGGGCCATGTCGGAAAAGCTCTGGAGTATGCCCCTGGAGGACCAGCGGGTTGCCTTAGCGATTCTCACCCAGTTATGCGATTGCCTTGTCTGGTGGACCCAGCGTTACAAGTAAGGAGTGTGTACCATGCCGCCAATTCCCAACGTGCTGAACAAAATTCCCTTGATGTACCGCGCGCAAGTAGATGGGCGCTGTCAACTGCAACGCTTACACCCTAGGGCAGACAAGCAGGATGCCCAGCGCTGGGTGGAGGAGTGGATTGAGCGCGCTTATCCCCAGTCCCCGGATTTTGGTCCCGGCGTGCAGACCCGCACCTACAAGCTCAGTTGGCGATTTGTGACCAACGGCGGTCAGGACGACGGCATCATCCGGCCAGTGGTGGGTGCGCGGGGCTGGCCCTTTTACCCTGGCAGCAGCATGAAGGGGCTGTTTCGGAGCGCCTGTACTCCCCAACAAAAAGCGCGTTACTGCGGGCGACCATTACCAGGGGGCGACTGGGCGCCGGGGATTTTGCGTTTTCATGGCGGGTATCCCGTCAACGACAAGTGGAAAGACCGGCTCCTAGACCTGGTGCATCCCCAGCAGAACTACCAAGTGAAAGGGGGAGATGCCCACCATGCGGCTTTCATGATGATTTCTCTGTACCAGCCAGAACTGAAGTTCGGCATTTCCAGTACTGAACCATTGCCCCCTGAGGAGTGGGAAGAAATCTGGCGCATCTGGGAGCGAGCGCTGGCCAAAGGCATTGGGAGCCGGGTCTGTGCGGGCTATGGTCACCCAGCCAGCATCAGCGGCGATGAACTCTATCCCCCCCCACAAGCTCTACGGGCGGGGCATGGCGTCTCTAACGCTTGACGGCGCGGAATTTCGCCCCAATATCTTTCGTGCGGCCATTCGTGGTCATGCGCTGCGGATTTTTGGGGGGCTGTTGCCGGCGGGTGTAGCCGAACGAGAGGTGGACCAGCTGTTTGGGGGCCTAGGCCAGCGAGAACGGCGAGAACCTGTCGTGGGCCTGGTGGGCATGAAATTTGTCACGGAGCGTCTGATACTCAAACCCTTTGGGCAGGACCAGTATCGGGTGGAAACCTACGAGGTGACGGGACAACTCAGTTGGCTGCTGACCCGACCGCTTCCCGAGGAACAGCGAGAGGCGCTCAAGCAATTGCTGCTGCGGCTGACCCAATTTGCCATGATCTTGGGGGGCTTTGGCAAATCCTGGCGACGGGCTGACCACCGATTATTTTTCCCCGAATACTACCAGAAAAACAAGCGGCCCTATATTGGTTGTCACTGGGAGTGGATGGCCAACCACCAGCGGGACGTGCAAATCATCAGCCCTAGCCACGTGGGCAAATTCATCAATGACCGGTTGCTACCGGCGGCCAAAAGGTGGCTGGAGTTGCAGGGGGTGCGCCTGAATGACGAATACGCCCGGGAATGGCGGGAGAGCTGGCACCGCGACAAGGTCCAGGTGTGGGGGCGCATGGCCGAAAACCAGAATGATTCCCTAGCGATTGAGTGGCTCCACCGTCCCTACACCCAGGGCCAGAGTATTAAGGCCAGTTCGCTCACCGGCAAGCTCGGACGCATTGGGCGGCTGTGGCACCGGATGTATCGCCACTATCAAAAAGACTCCCAGAGCAACCAAATCACCAGTAAAGCTACTGGCCAATACATCGAACTGCTGACAATCTTCCCTGATAATTCCCGCGAATGCCAGCAATTTTTGCGGTTTTTGCAGCAGCAAGGGGAATTCCAACGGGTGTGGCCAGGATAAGGTCCATGATTGTTACGTTTTGTGTACGCGAACGATTCGGCCAGAGCCGGAAAATCCCGTATTTTCGTGGAATCGTTCGATCTGGCTCCCCATCGGGGTTTCAGGCGATTTTCAAGGG
>JANWVM010000053.1 GCA_025056115.1 Gloeomargarita sp. SKYG116 | reverse complement strand
GGGAATACCCGCACCTGTGACGGCAGAGATGAGACAAACAGGGTTGTACTGCGATAGGGTTCGCACCACGTCTTTTAACTCGTTTCCATCAAGCAGGGCGTCAATTTTATTCAACACAATCAGTTCGGGCCGGTCTGTGAGCGGTTGCCCTAGTTGGGGGGTGTAGTGGGCCAATTCATTGCGTATCGTGTGGTAGTCGGCAACAGGGTCAGGCGAGGTACTGTCAATCAGGTGAATGAGCAAACGTGTGCGTTCAATGTGGCGCAAGAATTCAATGCCTAGCCCGGCTCCGGTGTGCGCACCGGCAATCAATCCCGGAATATCGGCAAATACGGTGCCATCACCCTGGGGATTCGCCACCACGCCCAGGTTGGGTACCAGCGTCGTAAAGGGATAATCGGCGATTTTGGGACGGGCTGCAGAAATGCGACTGATGAGCGTAGACTTGCCGGCGTTGGGCAGGCCGATGATACCAACTTCCGCCAGAAGCTTGAGTTCTAACCGCAAGCGCCGCACTTCCCCTGGTAACCCCGGTAAGGCGTAATCAGGCGCGCGATTGTGATTGCTCAAGAAATGCCGATTGCCTAAGCCCCCTTTGCCCCCCTTGGCGACCACGACCGTTTGCCCAGGCGTGACCACATCGGCGAGCACTTCCCCGGTGTCGGCGTCCATCACCACCGTGCCGCAGGGAATGGGAATGACTAGGTCCTTACCGTTGGCGCCAGTGCAGTTGTTGGGACCGCCCCGCTGGCCATCTTGGGCGCGAAAATGCCGTTGATAACGAAAGTCCAGGAGGGTATGCCGTCCCGTTTCCGCCCGTAAAATGACATCGCCCCCTTTACCGCCGTTGCCCCCGGACGGCCCACCGGCAGGGACATACTTCTCCCGGCGAAAGGCCACAACTCCATCCCCGCCCTTGCCCGCCTGGACGGTGATTTCTGCCTGGTCAATAAACTGCATCGTTCAATCGCAACACCTGTGGTAAGATACATATTCTAGCGAGTGCCTTGTTTTTCGAGAGTACAGTTTGATTCATGGTGAAATTGCGGTTAAAGCGGTTTGGGCGCAAGGGTCAGGTGTCGTATCGGATTGTGGCAGCTACAGCGTTGTCCCGGCGCGATGGGAAAACGCTGGAGGAGTTGGGCTATTACAACCCCCGTTTATCCGACCCCACGCAGCGTACCCGTTTGAATGTACCAGCGATTGTGAAGTGGTTGAAGCAAGGGGCGCAGCCAACTCCTACCGTCCGCAGTATCTTGGAAAAGGCGAAGGTGTTTGACCAGCTCCATGCCTGATTACGAAGGGCTAATGCGATTTTTGCTAACCCCGATGCTGAGCCATCCAGAAGAGTTGCGGCTGGACCAGGAAGTGCTTGCCAGCGGTGTTTGGTTGCGCATGGCCCTGGCAGATGCGGACCGGGGGAAGGTCTTAGGCCGAGGCGGTCGGACGTTGCAAGCCATCTTGACCGTGTTACAAGCTATAGCGCAGTTGGCTGGCCAATCGTTTCACCTGGATATCTACGGTCTGAACAACCCCCCGACGCCAGAGCGCTCTAGCCCGGAACGTTCTGAACGAACACCTGCACGACAACGGCGTGGGGGTCAACGCTGAAATTGGCTAACGCGTGTTGATGTTGGTCTTTCCGTTGCCGGATCGGACAAGTGCCGTCGCATTGGCGGGAGCCGAAGAGAAAAATTTACGCCGTCTGAGCGAATTGACCGGAGTGCAGGTGGTGCTGCGGGGGCAAGAATTGCATCTGCGGGGAACGGAACCGGCCATCGGCCAATGCGTACAGGTGGTGGAAGCCTTGGCCTACCGCTGGCGACGCGGGCAACCCATCACCGAAGCTGATATTGAAATGGTGCTCCAGGCTCCCGACCCGACCTTGGTGGCGCAAATGCACCAGGAGGTCCTGGCCCACACGCGCTGGGGCGAAGAAATCTGTGCGCGAACGTTGGGACAATGGCAATACGTGCAAACCATTCGCACCCACGATATTACCTTTGGTGTCGGACCAGCGGGAACTGGGAAAACCTATTTGGCGGCGGTGTTGGCGGTGCAGGCGCTCCAAAACCAGGAGTGCGAACGCCTCATCCTGACGCGACCAGCAGTTGAAGCAGGGGAAAAGCTCGGTTTCCTACCGGGAGACTTGCAACAGAAAATTAGTCCGTACTTACGACCGCTGTACGATGCCCTGTACGACCTGATTGACCCAGTGCGGATTAACCAGCTTTTGGAGCGGGGAGTTATTGAGGTGGCACCGTTGGCCTACATGCGGGGACGGACGCTCAACCGGGCGTTTATCATCCTGGACGAGGCGCAAAACACCACACCGGGCCAAATGAAGATGTTGCTCACGCGCTTGGGATTTGGGTCGCGGATGGTCATTACGGGCGATACGACCCAGGTGGATTTAGACCAGCGGCAGGATTCGGGTTTGCTCGTGGCGTTGCAGGTGTTGCAGGGGGTGCCAGGGATTGGATTCTGTTATTTAACGGCAGCCGACGTGGTGCGCCATCCCCTGGTCCAACGGATTGTCCAAGCCTATGAACGCTATGAGGGTTCAGCGGGAACCTACAGCTAAGTCACTTTGCAGAGAGTCCATAGCCAAAAACAGTAAAACCTAGGCGGTATCGACAAAAATATAGATGGGCGATACTGGATTCGAACCAGTGACCCCTTCCGTGTGAAGGAAGTGCGCTACCACTGTGCTAATCGCCCGCAGGAACCCTATTATACCAGAACTAGACGATCTCCGAGGGAGAGTGCTTCCTAAAGCGAGCTTCCAGATTCTTAATCACGATATACAGCACAGGCACCACGAACAAGCTCAGTAAACTGGCAATGCCCATCCCGCCAACGATACAGGTTCCCAGCGAACGTCGTGCTGCTGCCCCGGCGCCTGTGGCAATCCACAAGGGAAACGCCCCAATAATGGTGGACAAAGCGGTCATCAAAATTGGACGCAACCGCTCCTGACAGGCTTCCATCGCCGCCTTGGTGATACTAAACCCTTCCGCCACCAACTGGTTGGCAAATTCCACAATCAGAATGGCGTTTTTACTAGCCATGCCGATTAACATCACAAACCCGATTTGGGTGTAAACATCAACGGTCAAGCCCCGCAGAAAAATGGCAATCAAAGCCCCCAAAACCGCCAGCGGCACCGTCAGCATGATGATAAAGGGGTCCACGTAGTTTTCGTACTGAGCCGCTAAGGTCAAAAACACAAACACCACCCCCAGCGCAAAGATGCCCACGGCCTGGCCTGCTGATTCCACTTCTTCTAGCGACAACCCCGACCACTCAAACCCAAACCCGCGCGGGAGGGATTGCTTGGCGACAGTTTCTAATGCTTGAATCGCTTGCCCTGATGATTTTCCTGGACTGGCAACCCCGTTAATTTCCACCGCCCGAAACAGGTTGTAGTGACTGATGACCGAAGGCGCCGTGATTTGCCGAATGGTGACCAAATTGCCCAGGGGAATCATCTGGTTATTGCTGGAGCGGACGTAGAACTGGTTGATGCTTTCGGGATTCGCGCGAAAAGCGCCGTCAGCCTGCACATACACCCGGTAGGTGCGTTGAAACTGCTCAAAATCATTGACGTAGGTCGAACCCAGAAACGTCTGCAACGTATCGAAAATATCGGTGATTTTGACGCCCAAGGCATTCGCCCGGTCCCGATTCACCTGCACTTCAATTTGGGGCGTATTGCCACTGAATTCAGCGCGCAGGCGAGTGACTGCCGGACGATTAGGACTGGGGAAATTGCGCACAGCGGTTAAAAATTGCTCTAACGTTTCCCCGAGCGTTTGAAACCCTAAACCAATGCGGTCTTGCAACTGGAATTCAAACCCGCCAAAGTTGCCCACCCCTGGAATCGCTGGCGGCGCAAAAGGAACCACAGTCGCTTCTTTGATGCTGAGAAACTGGGGGAATAAACCCCGAGGGGGCGGTGGGAAAAATCCCCCGATAATCCCGCTTACGGATTGCTCAGGTCGAGGGCGTTCTGCCCAAGGACGTAGCGTCGTGAAAATAATGCCGACATTTGGCGTCGCGCCGCTGAAGCTAAACCCCCCCACTGCAAAAATATTGCGTACTTCCGGTCGCTGTTTTAGGATATTTTCGACCTTTTCTAAAACCTTTTCCGTGTATTCCAACGATACCCCTTCCGGCGCCCGCACCACCGTAATGAAATACCCCTGGTCTTCTTCCGGTAAAAAGGCTTTGGGCATCAGGTTGTAAAGGCCATAGGTAGCCACCAGTAGCAGGGCAAATATCCCGACAATCCAATGCTTGCGTTGCACCAGTTTGGGTAAGAGCCGGCCATATTGTTCTCGCAGGGAAGTGATCCAGTGATTGATGGTGCGAAATACCCAATGGTCGGGGGCCTGATTGGGACGGATGAGCAGGGCGGCCAGGGTCGGGGTCAACGTGATGGCATTAAAGGTTGAAATGGTGATGGAAAAGGCGATGGTTAAAGCAAATTGGCGATAGAGTTGCCCCGTTGTACCAGGTAAAAAAGCCACAGGGATAAATACAGTGATCAAAACGACGGATGTGGCAATAACCGCCCCGAACAAGGCGTCCATCGAAGCCATGGCTGCTGGCAACGGCGCCATCCGTTGTTCCTGAATACGCTTGGTAATGTCTTCAACAATGACAATTGCATCGTCCACCACTAGACCGGTGGCGAGGGTTAGCCCAAACAGGGTTAGCGTATTGATGGAAAACCCAAAGACTTTCACAAAAATAAAGGTTCCCACCAGCGCCACCGGAATGGCAATCGAAGTAATCAACGCCGACCGCCAGTTTTGTAGGAATAGAAAGATAATGGTGACCACTAGAACAATGGCCATGATCAACGAAACAATCACTTCCTTGGTGCCGGCTTCTACAAACGCTGTGGTGTCAAAAGCAATTTCATATTTCATTCCCGGCGGGAAACTCTTTTGCAATTCCTGCATTTTTTCTTTCACTTGCCGGGCCACCACCAGCGCATTGCTCCCTAGTTCCTGGCGAATGCCTAAGCCCACACCCCGGTGCGACACGCCGTCTTCAGAGGTAAACCGCAGCACCGAACTGTAGTTTTCTGCTCCGAGTTCCACCCGCGCGACGTCTTGCAAGCGAATCAGAGAGCCATTCGGTTCAGTGCGCAACACCAGCTTGCCAAACTCTTCCGCGCTCTGGAATCGCCCCCGCGCCGTGACCGAGTATTGATACTGCTGGCCTTCTGGCACCGGCGGTTGACCAATTTGCCCGGCGCCCACCTGTAAATTCTGCTCCCGAATCGCCCGTACTACATCCTGAGGCGTGAGATTGCGTGCTGCCAACTTGAGCGGGTCCAACCAGATACGCATCGCATATTGCCGCTCCCCAAAAATCTGCACGCTCTCGACCCCTTTGATGCGTTTCAGCGCGTCATTGATATACAAATCGGCGTAGTTACTGAGATAGATATCGTCGTAGCGGTCTTTACCGGTTTCATCAGGTTCGGCATACAAACCGATAGCGAGTAAAAAACTGCTGTTGGCTTTGTTGACCTGAATACCCGTGCGATTGACCACATCGGGCAACCGTGACCGTACTGCGGCTACCCGGTTTTGCACTTCGTTGGCGGCAATGTCCTGGTCCCGTCCCAACTCAAACGTCAAGGCAATGTTGCTGGTGCCGTCATTGGCGCTAGTGGATTTGATGTAACGCACCCCCTGAATGCCGTTGAGTTCTCGCTCCAGGATGTTGGTCACGGTGGATTCCACCACTTCCGCATTGGCCCCCACATAGCGCGAGGTCACCACAATTTGCGGCGGCGTCACGTTGGGGTATTGCGCCACTGGCAAGGTGGGAATTGATGCCGCTCCCAAAATCACAATCACCAGGGACAACACCGTGGCAAACACCGGACGGCGGATAAAGAAATTAGAGACAGAAAAAATCATGGCTGCTTCCGGGATGAAAGTGGACGTTGTTCAGCAATCCAAGCGCAGTGATTCAGTTGCAAAATACCTGTCGGCACCAAGCGATCCGCCGGCGTCAGTCCCGTCAAGACTTCCTGTTTATCCCCCACGATTCTACCCAATTGCACGGGTGTCTGCACGGCCACCAATTCATCGGGCGTGACAGGCGGCGGCGGTCCCGGACTGGTGGACACCACGTTTTGACACCCCGATTGCGCCAAGGGTTTGGCGACGAATACAAAATTTTGCCCCCCTAAGCGAGAAATGGCGGTTACCGGCACCAAAACGCCCGGTCGGCGTTGCCACACCACCCGCACCCGCACGAATTCGTTGCTGCGCAATTGCCCCTGGGGATTGGCAAAGTTGGCTTTGACCTGCACCGTCTGGCTCTGGGTGTTCACCGTCGGCGAAATAAAGGCAATACGCCCCGTTTGTACCACCCGTCCCTGCCCGTCCAGCATTTCCACTGGCAACCCCAGCCGCAGGTCGGTGGCGCGCTCGAGGGGGATGTCCAAATTCAGTTCCAAATCCCGATTCTGAGCCAAGGTGAGCAACGGTGTATTGGCATTGACCAAATCCCCGACTTTTACGGGAATATCTCCGACTTCCCCCGCAAAGGGCGCGCGAATGTTGTAGAGGTCTAAGTTGGCGCGGGCGCGAGCGAGATTGGCCTGGGCTTGGCGTAAGTCGGCTTGGGCGCGCACGAACCGGGCCTGGGAGCGGGCAATCGTAGCCTGTTGGGTGCGAATTTGGGCGTTGGCTTCTTCCAGGCGGGCTTGAGCTACCTGTTGTTGATTAATTTGCCGGTCCAGTTCCTGGCGGCTGATCGCACCTTCGCGGTAAAGCTGTTGCAATCGCTGGGTTTCTCGCCGCGCCAATTCCACATCGGCCCGCCGCGCCTGTTGATTGGCCTGGAGCGATTTCAAGGTGGCCTGTTCCGCTTGGATATCCATTTGGGCGGCTTGCACGGCGGCGCGGGCGTTTTCGACAGCGGCCTGCTGGCTTTGCACCTGCGCTTGCTGTTCCTGGGCATCCAATTGCATCAACAATTGTCCTGCTCGTACCGTCGCCCCCGGCTGCACCAGAATCCGCCGTACCCGCCCGCTCACCTGGGGTTGCAAGGTCACTGACTGGCGAGAATCTAACCGCGCTACAAACTCGGATGCTTCGGCCACGGTTTGCACCTGGGGGGTGGTCAAGACCACAGCGGTGGGTTGAGGTCGCAACCGGCTGATGGCCAGAAATACCCGCACAAACCGGTTGTAAAACCACCAGCCCGCCCCCAGCAGCACTAGAAACGTCACCCACCAGACCCACCCGCGCCGGGGCCATGTCAATCGCCTGCTCATGCCTGCACCTGCTGTAACCCTTCCTGCTGCGCCAATTCCTGGAGCCAGGCCAGCTCCTGCTGCACCATCTGCACCGCCCGTTGGAGAGCCAACCGCTGGTAGGGGTCATTGAGCAACGCTTGGGTTTCCCAGGATTCCAGTTGGGCCAACCGCTGCTGGCATTGGTGAACGCGCCGTTGCCACAGGATTTGTCGCTGTTGGGGCGTTAAGTCACCAAAAAAACACAGCATGACCATGAAACGCGCCCGGCTGTTGACCCAGCTTTCGCGATACTCCGCCAGCATCAACCGCAACCAGCGCTCCTGTCCCTGGGGCGTGATCTGGTAAATCACCCGGCTGGGGCCCGCTTCTCCCCGCTGAATCGAAAGACTGCTGATGTCGCCCCGTCGCTCCAGGCGCCGCAACAGCGGGTAAATCGCCCCGTAATTGACACTGATGCAACTGCCCATCAATAGCTCCAACAGCTTGGTTAGCCGATAGCCATGCAGCGGTTCCCGTCGCAATAACCCCAGCGTTGCCAACTCTAACATCGGATGTATCAAGGCGATATATCAATAGATGCCATGTTAGCACAGCGCTCTAGGAACCACGGTTTCCCCACCGAGACTCGTAGCTTCTCCGTAAGATTACGGATATCGGGAACACTACGAAAAAGTACCCATCCCAAATTTCTTATAATGCCCATTTCCCGTGGTATTACATAATTTTTTAATAAATATCACAAATTAAGCCGGTTTTTAGATAACGCTTTTAGAATTTGTGTGTAGAAAAATCAGGCATTTTGATGAGGCTGACGCCTGGATCATCGGATGCCCAGTTCGATCAGAATGCCATAGTCGTTTGCTTCTGATCGCAGTGGGGATTCGGCCCCATGATTTTTCATTTCACTTATATCCCGTGCATGGGGGAGATAGTTGTATGACGAAAATAGCAGCAGGTTCGTCGGAACTGAATGCCCTGTGGGGGGAACCGACATCACCAACGTCCCTATTTGATAAAAACCGGCACAATCATTACGACTTGACCACGTTTTTCCGTTGGGATTTAGCCCAAGGAACGGTCACCGATTGGAATGGGGCGGTGAATTTTTTTGCCAGTGAAGATTTGATCACCGGACTCATGGACGGGCTAACGGAAGAAGTGGGAGACGCAGCGCCGGTCGTGTTGTATCAAATTGGGCGGCAATGGGGCGCGCTGGATGGGCAAGCCTTTGACCGTTGGTTTACCGAGGAATTTCAGCGTCCGGTGCGCCAGACAAATCTATTGTTTTTGCTGGAAACCTGGTGGTGGCCCTTTACAGCCCAGGGCTGGGGTCGCTGGGAAATTGACCTGTCGCTGCAAAAGCAAGGGTTTTTGTTGCTGAATATCTTTGATTCGGCGATTGCTCGCACGCTGGGGGTGGTTGGCAAGCCTGTGTGTCATCTGTACGCGGGACTGTTTGCTGGGTTTTTGAGTCATCTGGTGAGCCAAGTGCTAGAGTGCGCCGAAATCCAGTGCTACTCGATGGGCGCCACTTATTGCCGGTTTGTGGTGGGCAAAGCCGCTGCAATCCAACCGGTTCACACTTGGGTCAGCCAGGGCTTGGGCGTGCGCGAGATTGAAAAACGGCTCGCGGGAGGACAGGCGCTATGTCCCACGACTTGACCATACCGGTGCGGCTGTTTTTCCAGCAGTTTCCCTGGCAAGGGGTTGCGATTGCCAACGGTCACTCCAGCTTGCCCTTGGATTTGCACCTGACGGTGACCCAATTTTGGCAACAATGGCCCTGGCAAGGCGGGGGTGATTGGGCGGAAACCACGGTGCCCACTTTGGCGGAATGGATGACGTGCTTGGGGGTCTAGCGCGATGAATGCAACGGTTTTGACGTTACTGAACACGGCGGAACAACGGTATTTGGATGCGGCGGAACAGCAGCAGTTATGGCAGCAGTTGCAGGGGATGAGCCAGCGCTTGGCGGTCTATGAGCAATTGCGCAGCCAAGAAGCGCAGATTTTTCGGCCAGTGGCGCGGCAAATGCCCACCGTGGATGAGGCCACTGCGACCAGCGTTCTGCGGGATTGGGTAGGGGCCTTGCGCGGCGCAGCGCTCGCCATGGTGTTGGACAGTCCTGAGACCTTTGACCAGCGGGTAGGCCAGTGGTTGCAATCCCGTCCCCGGCACCCGCTTCATGCCACCGTCGCGCAACTGTTGGAAGCCCAGTTGAAAACCGTACTGGGGGCGCAGGGGTGGTCGCTGTTATCTCCCTACTGGGAACAAGCCCGCCGTTGTTTGAGTAGCCATTGAACGCAGGAGAACGGAACCATGAACATCGAAGCCTTACTCCAGCAACCGGTGCCAGGGGATTATTTTGCGCCAGGGGTTTACGTACAGGGGGATTTGGAACTGGGCACCCTGAGCAATCGCCGAGGCAATCGGCTGCTGGCCATTCCCGAGTATCTAGTGCAGGGGATTTACCAGGGTTTAGCGCAGGAAATTGGCAAAGCATCGCCGCTGGTCTTGCAACGTTGTGGCCGGCGCTGGGGGCAACATTTGTTCGCTCGCCTGGCGGAGGAACTGGCGGAGTACTACGGCAAGCCGATTGGCGAACTCACCATGCAGGAATTGGTGTACTGCCTAACCCGCTGCTGGCAGGTGCATGGCTGGGGGCAGTTGCAATTTGACTGGCGTTATCGCCCCCACGGCTTTATCCATGTGCAGGTGCAACATTCGCCTTGGGTCCAGCCGGGGCGGGGCAACGGTCAACCCAGCGCCCATGTGGAGGTGGGATTGCTGGAGACCCTATTTCGACAACTGACCGGGCGGGAGGTAGCCTGCGTACAAATCGCCTGCATTTCCCTGGGGCATGGCGCGAATCAATTCCTGATTGGCCTGCCGGAGCGGTTAAGAACCGTGCAAGAGCAGGTGGCCGCTGGGGTGGATGCAGCAACCATTCTGGCCCAGCTAGGGGGATAACCCATGACCTGGACGGTGCGCCTGGAACCGATTGGGGTTACTGCCACGCTCGCCGACGGTCAACCCTTGATTGAGGCGCTGGTGGATCACGGGTTGCACGTGTTGCAGGAGTGTGGTCGCCGGGGAATGTGCGCTACCTGTCACGTCTATATCGAGCAGGGCATGGCGCAACTGAGTCCCAAAAATCGCCGGGAAGAACGCACCCTCGCTGTCGTGACCACCGCCCAACCCCATTCCCGCCTGGCTTGTCAAACCAAGGTGCTAGGCAACGGCGTGGTGGTGCGGGTGCCCCAGGGGATGTACCTAGACGTGATGGAGGATATTGAAGCCCTGATTGGCCGGCGTACGGAGCAAGACCTGGTGCATCCGATTACGGGGGAAGTGCTAGTGGAAACCGGTAAACTCATCACCCGTTCCATCGTGGACCAGCTCCGGGCCACCCGCATCCAGGTCAGCGAGTATCTCAGACAAACCCGCGAAGCAAGTTTTTCGGACTAAATCAGACTCAATAGGAGGACAACCATGTTAACCGAACTGAACCACATCACCCTGCAAGCCGACGGTCGCTATGTCACGCCGGAAGAGTGGCAACCTGTCCAAACGTACCTGGCCCAACTTCGGCAACGCTTCAGCGCCTACAGTAAAATTCAGAGCGCTGCTGAGCAAATCCTACAAGAAGTGGAACGGCGATTACTGATGCGTTCACCTCGTTTTTTCTACAAAGGTTCACAGGACATGAGTGCCATTTGCCGCCGCGACCGGGCTGATGTTTTACGCTACATTTGCGCTACCTTGCTAACTGGCGACATTACTGCTTACAAACAACGCCTATTGTGCTGGTTGCAAACAATTGCCCGGTCTTTTCAAGACCAAAGAGCCGCTCGCCAAACTTACGAGGTGATGGGTGAAATTCTCAAGGAGAAACTTACCCCTCAGGAGTTTGAACTGGTACGCCCTATCGTTCAAATTACTGCTGATATGCTAGGCGATTGACCGTTTTATTGCCTCTGCCACCCTCTGCAAGTCTCCCCTTCATCGGGAAACTGAGGGGCTATTTTAGCGCAGTCTATAGCCAGGTCATCTGTCTTTTTTATCGCCTGGGTCGCAGGGCAGAGCCCCATTTTTGACCTTCCTAATTATTGCTCCGACAAACCACGATGGCTCGGTTGTAGAAATGTAAAATTTTGTAAAAATTGCTGATTTTTAAATATTAAATTTACCTAAAATTGAGGTGAAATGACACAGCAGGTCAAGGCAGATGAAAAAGCTGTCTGTCTTTTGCAAATATGTTGTCCGCAAGATTTTGAGTAAGTATCGGGGGCAGTTGCGGTCAGTGATTGTCAACGGCGCTGCGCCAGAAATTACCACAGTTTCCGATTTGGATGCTGTACTGATGGAGTTATATCTAGATGAGGATGCGGTTGGTCAAGCAGTAACAGAGCTGGAACATCTGACTGAT
>JANWVM010000052.1 GCA_025056115.1 Gloeomargarita sp. SKYG116 | reverse complement strand
ACTATGCCCCTTTTGGTAGCCTGTCTTAGGGGTGCAATCGCCTGTTTCTGACCATTGCTTCAGCCAACGTTGTAGGGTGCGATACCCAATGTCCAGCATCTGGCTAACTTCAACCAACTTCGCGCCGCTTAAGACGGCTTCAATGGCCTTCTGACGTAGATCAGCACTGTAAGGTCTAGACACGGAACCGCTCTGTAATCCATCAGTTTTATTTTACGTCGGACTAAATGTTTTTATAGCCAAACTACCTTAGGTTGTTACAAAGGGCACCAACAACAGGACTGTGCCCTGCGACCCCAGGGCTGTCAACCATAGATGGCCCAGCTCTAGATATTCCGACAAACTGAAGCCGCTTAGCAATATCTCTGCTGCAACAGTTCGACAAAGCGCTCTGGTTGACTAGGGGTGAGTAGCAACGGGAAACGCCCTGGTTGTTGCAACAATACCAACCCATCCCAGCGCGAGATGTAGGCCTCCACCCACCCCCGCCGTTGTGTCCAGAGCCAGCCAAAGCCCCCTAGGAACGGCCATTGCCAGCCCACTTCCTGGGTCAATTCCGCTGGGGTCACCTGTCGCACCTGACGCTCCGGTTGCAGGTCAATCCACCGCCGCCGCGTGGGGAACCGAATTTCCAAGCGGTTGTCTTCATGCACCACAAAGGCTGTGGGTCGCCAGCGGCACCAAGTCAGGCCGTTAACCACCAACACCAGCAACGCTAACCAAAACAGCCCACCCCCGTGCGGCACCACAAACGCTAGCACCAGCAAAAGTAAGGGCATTCCCACCCATCCCCAAGTAAGTACCTGCATCCACCTATCCATCGGCGCCAGCGCAAACGTGTACCCCATCGCTATAGCGTCGCCACGTTGAGCAGTTCTATCTCCGGCACAGTGCGTTTGATCAAGCTCGTTAGCACTTTGCCTGGCCCCAGTTCCACCACCCGTGTGACCCCCAGCGCCGCCAACTGCAAAACAATCTCGCGCCAGCGCACGCCCGTCGTCATCTGGGTCAACAATCGCTGTTTGAGCAAGGCGCCATCAGTGCTCGGCGTCGGGTCGGTGTTGGAAAGTACCGGAATTTGTGCATCGGCGAAGGGGACGGTGGCGAGATAGGCGTTGAACTGAGCCGCTGCCTCGGCCATGAAGGGAGAATGAAACGCCCCACTGACTGCTAGGGGCACAGCTCGTTTGACCTGCACCTTATCGAGCACCGTCGCAATGCCCGCCGGCGTTCCGGAGATGACCACTTGTCCTGGGTGGTTGTCGTTGGCCAGCACCACTTCTGATGTCTGCGCGAGCACTTGGTCTAATTGCTCCCGGTCTGGCTCTAACAGCGCCACCATTTGCCCGCCGCTGGCCTGGTCCATCAATTCCGCCCGCAATTTCACCAGCCGTAATCCCGTCCCAAAGTCATAAACCCCCGCCCGGTACAGCGCCACAAATTCCCCCAAACTATGTCCAGCCACGTAATCGGGCATGGGTGCTGTGTAAAGGTCGGCCAAGATGGTTTCAACCACGTACAGGCAAGGTTGAGTGTAGCGGGTTTGCGATAATTTTTCCGCTGGGGGCGTGCAACACTCGACAACTGACCAGCCAAGAATTGCCGCCGCTTCCTCAAACCGGTTTTGGGCGTGGGGATGTCGCTGCAAATCCAGGCCCATGCCGGCGGTCTGGGAACCCTGTCCCGGAAACACCCAGGCGGTTTTCATGCCCGCAACCGGCTGAACAACTGCTGAACTTTTTCCCAGCTATCGGCTGCCGCTTGGGGGTCGTAGCTATCTCGCTCGTTGCAGAAAAAGCCGTGGTCGGCGTCGTAGCGGAAAACTTGGTGGTCGATGTTGTGCTTTTTCAATTCTTGTTCAATTGCGTCGGCCTGTTCATTGGGAATCAGCGGGTCACGGGTGCCAAAGAAACACCAGATAGTGCCCTTGATGTCCTTGGTGCGGGTGATGGTGGGGGGACCGCCGCCCGGTGTCATTGTGGCAATGCCGCCGCCATAGAACGAAGCCGTCACCTGCACATCTGGCAACGTCGCCGCCAAGTACACCACATGCCCGCCGAAACAAAATCCGATGGTTCCAAAGCGGGTGACGCCGAATTCCCGTTTCAGGTAGTCAATGGTCGCCTGGATGTCGCTCAGCAATTCGTCTGCTTTGGTCATGTCTTTGTATTTACGTCCCAGCTCCATATCCGCTGGCGTGTAACCTACCTCAAACCCCGGCGCGTAGCGTTGATAAATACTAGGGGCAATGGCGATGTATCCCAGTCGGGCAATGCGTTCGGTGACATCGCGAATGTGGGCATTGACCCCAAAAATTTCCTGAATCACGATGATGCCTGGGTATGTGCCGGTTTCGGTCGGTCGGGCCAGATAGCTATCAATCCGCAAGTCTTGGTTCGGCACCTGCACCCATTGGGTTGTGATGTCCATGGCTATCCCTCCGCTTGCCCATGCCCGCTTGTATTGTACCGGAGAAATTACCGTAGAGAGAGAAGGGGAGAGACCGGCATGGATGAAACCTACTGGCGACAGGGAGCCGACGTAAGCCTCACTATCACCGACTTGAATGACCAGGGCGAAGGTGTGGGGCGCTGGCGGGAACGAGTCGTTTTTGTGCCGGATACTGCGCCAGGGGATCAAGTGCTCGTGCGATTGGTTTGGGTGAAACCAAATTATGCCTACGGGAAATTACAAACTATCTACACGCCTTCACCCCATCGCGTCCAACCCGCTTGTATCGTCGCCAGCGAGTGTGGCGGTTGTCAATGGCAACATATTCGTTACGAGCAGCAATTAGCAGCGAAAAAGCACCAGGTAGAGCAAGCGTTGGTACGGATTGGCGGCATGACAAATCCACTTGTCGCCCCTGTCCAATCGGTGCAAAAACCCTTCGCCTATCGCAATAAAGTCACCTATCCCTTGGGCGTGAATCAAGGGGGAGAAATTCAAGCCGGTTTCTATCAAAAAAACACCCACAAAATTGTCAACATCAATCAATGCCCCGTACAGGATTCGCTATTTGATGCGCTATTACCGCAACTCAAAAAAGACATTCAAAAACGCGGCTGGTCCATCTACAACGAAATGACCCATACGGGTGCTTTACGCCATTTGAGCTTGCGTATTGGTCGCCGGACAGGGGAAGCGCTAATCACGCTGGTGTCTACAACGGCTAAACTTCCCCATCTCCAGGAACAGGCGCGGCAATGGCAAGCGCAATGGCCCCAGGTGGTAGGCGTCTGTGTGCATGTGAATCCCAAGCCAGGGAATGCCATTTTTGCCGGCGAGACGCACTGTATCTGGGGGCGGGATTATTTGTGGGAAACCTTTTGCGGCCTGCGCTGGCAAATCCGACCGGACACCTTTTTTCAGGTGAATACCGAGCAAGCAGAGCAACTGGTTTACACGATTCAAAAGAACCTGAATTTACAGGGTACGGAGTGTTTAATAGATGCCTATTGTGGGATTGGTACACTCAGTTTGCCCCTAGCACATTGCGTGCGTCAGATTGTCGGTATCGAAGTTCATCCCCAGGCGATTGCCCAAGCCCAATTCAACGCCCAGCACAACCGTATCACCAATGCCCAATTTCACTGCGGCACGGTGGAAACTTTGCTTCCCCAGCTATCGTTAAAACCTGATGTTTTGTTACTCGACCCCCCGCGTAAAGGTTGTGACCCCCAAGTGGTGGAGTTTTTGCGGCAGAATCCCATCCCGCGTCTCGTCTATGTCAGTTGCAATCCCGCTACCTTGGCCCGCGATTTACGGTTGTTGTGTACTGACGGCCCCTATGTTTTAGAGCAAGTCATTCCCTTTGACTTTTTCCCCCAGACCCACCACGTGGAATCCGTGAGTTTTTTACGCTGCCGCCTCTAGTACCTTTAGTGCCGCTGCCACCCCACTCCCTGGCGTCACCGGATGGCCCAACTGCTGCAACACAGCTTCCAGGGCGCTGATCACCGTCAACATTTCTCGCTCGCCAGCAAACCCCAGGTGGCCAATCCGAAAAATCTTGCCCTTCAAATGATCTTGCCCCCCCGCCACCGCAATACCAAATTGCTTTTTCAAGAGACTACGTACAGCTTCGGCTTCTACCGTTGTTGGTGCGATGGCTGTGACGGCTGGACTCGCACACTCAGCCGGTCCTAATAGAGGTAAATTCATAGCCGCTGCTGCTGCTCGCATCATCTGAGAGGTGCGCCGGTGTCGCGCAAAAATCTGGGGTAATCCTTCCTGTTGCATCAACTGCAAGCTCTGGCGCAGGGCAAAAAATAAATTTACCGGCGGTGTAAAGGGCGTTGTGTTTTTAGCAGCATCCCGGCGATACTTGCCTAGGTCGAAATAAAACCTGGGGAGTTTTGCCGTCTCATAAGCCCGCCAAGCCCGTTCACTCACCGCGACAAACCCCAATCCTGGCGGGATCATGTACCCCTTTTGCGACCCAGAGACAACGACATCCAACCCCCACTCATCCATCGGCACCGGTGTAGCCCCCAAACTCGTCACTGCATCCACCATGATCAAGGCTTGCCCATGGGCCTGCACATGCCGATTAATGGCTGCCAAGTCGTTGATGACCCCAGTGGACGTCTCACTGTGGGTGACGATCACTGCCTTGATGGTTTTGTCTGTGTCAGCGGCCAATCTCGCCCCAAACTCATCGGGATTCAAGGGTTGCCCCCAAGGCGCGGAAATCGTCTCCACCTGTAACTGAAACGCCCGGCATAGGTCGGCCCACCGTTCCCCAAATTTGCCATTGCAACCGCACAACACCCGGTCGCCCGGACTGAGGAAATTAATGATGCCTGCCTCCATCGCTCCCGTACCCGAAGCCGTCAGGATCAGGACATCGTTTTGTGTTTGGTGCAACCACTTGAGGCCCGCCGTCACCTCTCCCATCAAGTGGCTGAACTCGCTACTGCGATGCCCAATCGGGTGCTGCGCCATCGCCCGCAAGACCGATTCAGGCACCAGCGTTGGCCCAGGAATCAACAAAAGGGAACGGTCAAACATGGTGGGTTTGCGCTCGACCCCGCCGCAATAGGTTATTTAATATACCATGCCGACCCGCAATCAGACTACTGCTCGGCGCGACCAGTCAACGTAGGCACCTCGGGACGGGGACGCTCCGGTAGGCTCAAAGGCGGCACCTCCGGCACTTCCGAAGACGGCAGCAATTCCCGGCGAGCCAGCACCACCGCCCCAATCAAGGCCATCAATAACAACACCGACGCCAGTTCAAAGGGCAAGAGAAAACCGCTAAAGAAATGCTGGCCGATACGGACAATCGAGCTGGCCGGATGGGGAGCAACCTTGACTGCCCACGGCGTCGTGAAAACCATGGTGCCTAGTAACGCCAGCAACCCAAAACACACAACCGTTGTCAGGACTTGACGCAGACCACTCCGGGGCACCGGCGCAAACCGCTCTCGCTTGTTGACCAGCATGATGGCAAACAGGATGAGCACGTTTACCGACCCCACGTAAATCAGCACCTGGGCAGCCGCTACAAAATCGGCATTTAACAGGATATACATCCCCGCCAGGCTGATAAACACGCCCCCCAGCAAAAACGCCGAATAGACAATGTTGTCCAGCAGCACCACCCCCAAGGCTGCCAGCAACATCATCCCGCCCAGCACGATAAAACTAACCAGTTGTACCCCTTGCGCTAAGGTCACGGCGGTTCCTCCCTCTGCAACTGCCCTTTTGTATTGTATGGCCTAGTTTTGCGCCTGTTCGAGAATTTCTTCCGGTCGCAGGCCCGCCCGCCGTTCCGTGTGGGGTACCTCGTGACCGTCCATGACCCCCTTGGGTAGGTAGGCCAACCCCCGAATTGGCTGCACCATCGGGTCTTGAGTCACATTCAGCGGCAAACGCCCCAGCGCTTGGCTGTCGTAGTTCAATTCGTGCCGGTCGTAGGTAGATAATTCATACTCCTCGGTCATAGACAAACAGTTGGTGGGGCAGTATTCCACACAGTTGCCGCAGAAAATACACACCCCGAAGTCGATACTGTAGTGCTTCAGCTCCTTCTTCTTGATTTCCTTGTTGTATTCCCAATCCACCACCGGCAGGTTGATCGGGCAGACGCGCACACAGACTTCACAAGCAATGCATTTATCGAACTCAAAGTGAATCCGGCCCCGGAACCGCTCGGATGGAATGAGTTTTTCGTAAGGATACTGAATCGTCACGGGCCGCCGCTGCATGTGGTCAAACGTCACCGATAAACCCTGACCGATGTAACGCGCTGCCTGCAACGCATCCCGACCGTACGCTGCGACCTTGTTGAGAAACTTAAACATGTCAGCACTCTCTCGATGGGGTCTTCACACTTCCTATGATGAAGCCCACAACTTCATTTCGCAAGCAATTCCCCCCTCGCCAAACTCCTATCGCTTGGGCTATCATACCTACTAGTGTTAAGAAATGTTACAAAAGGGGTGGGCCATGGTGGATTTAGCGCAGTTAGAGCGGCAGTTAGAGAGTCCCAACTTGAAAGACCGGTTACTGGCGTTGGTTGCGTTGCGGGATGTGGAACCAGCGGCTGCCTTTCCCCTTTTGAAGAAGGCGCTAGCGGATGAAAGTTTACAGATTCGCTCGATGGCGGTGTTTGGGTTAGGGGTCAAGCCCACGCCGGAGTGTTTTCCTCTACTGGTTCACTTGCTGCAAAATGACCCCGACTATGGCATTCGCGCCGATGCAGCGGGAGCTTTGGGGTATCTCCGCGACCCGCGCGCTGTAGAGCCGTTGATTCACGCCCTATATGAAGATACGGACTGGCTGGTGCGTTTTAGTGCGGCTGTGTCCTTGGGGAATTTGGGCGACCCCCGCGCCTATGACGTGTTGGTACAAGCGCTAGATGCCCCGGAGCCGGTAATTCAGCAGGCGGCCATCGCGGCGCTCGGGGAAATTGGGGCAGTTGCAGCAGTGGAACGACTACTGACGTTCGTGCAATCGGAAGACTGGTTAGTCCGGCAACGACTGGCAGAAGCGCTTGGTCATCTTCCCCACCCCAAAACCCGGGCAGCATTGCAGTACTTGGCTAAGGATTCTCATCCGCAGGTGCGGGCGGCGGCAGCCTACAGTTTGTCGCGGTTGGGGAACTAGCGTCGTAGAGACCGGTAGTTCAGCAGTCGCCAGCTTTCTCCTTGAGAGCGACCATAGATAACGGGTTCATCGGCTTGGGCCGCCAGGGTTAACCCGTCTAGAGCTACCTGCCATTGGGACGGTCGTTCCAATCCGATGATATAGGTTCTAAAAAGAATACTGCTCGGGTCTTCGCGACTCCAACCCAATAGTAGCGCATGGGTCTGGGCCACGGCTTGCGGACCAACTAGGCGCACCCCTGTGTCGTCCCACACCAAGGCTCGGTCGGTAATTTCGGACGAACCAAACCAGCCGACCACTTGTCGCACGAGCAACTGCCGACTATCAGCGGACCAGGAAACTGGCACTAGCACCCAGATTTGTCCCGGTTCGAGAACGGGGGGTTGCCCAATGGGTCGAAGCATGAGGGGTAAAGTGGTTCCTGGCCGGCGGATGTGCAAGGTGCTGCTGATGCGAGTGCGGGTATAATCCTGCTGGTGCGCCAAGACCTCTACTTGACTAAAGGCAGCATAACGCCCGTCTGGGGAAATGAGTAGCGAACTCCGAAGCATGCCCCGTACCGGTCGCCGTCGTTGTTGCGCCTGGGTTTGTATGGCCCACACCCATCGCCAGGGTATGGGATAGGCGCTCTGGAGAGGGTCTTCAGGAACCCACTCTGGTACTGGCAGGATTGATGATAGGCGGGGACGGGCAAAAACTGGTGCAATCTCGTAGCAACTTAGAAGCAGTAACAAGCTAAGCGTTACAACTGTTACTCCCCTAACGCTAAACCCCCTGCCGACTTGTCTGACCCCTGGCATGACGGTGTGATTCTGGCACCACCCTCACTATAGCAAACCGCACGTTGGGTCGCCGTGAAATTTCGCCAGTTGCGCGAGGGAGCCAGTGACAAGATGGTTGCAACGGGAAAAGATTCATGAGATACTCAAAGCAAATAGCCAATCACTGCTTTTCTAGTTCAGGTTCGCTCGCCAAGGGTTCATTAGTCGTAAGGCCCAAAGATGGTGTGAGGTTGCGAAACTCCTATGATGCGAACCAAGACTTATGTGACGTGGACAGGGTTAGCAGCGTTGATCCTTGGGGGGTGTACGGCTGCGGTTGACCAGACAGATAATGCACCCACGCCCTCACCAATTCCGCAATCAGACAAACGACCTACGCCGACAGCGCCCCGCACTCCGGTAGCAACGGCGACTCCCATCGCTATTCCAACGCCGACACCAGTTGCCTCAAATGGCTTAATTCCTTCGGAAGACCCTGACAAGCGCCGGGATGAGTTGATGCCCGGACGGAATGACCCTTTTGCGCCGCCAGGGACGGCAGGTACTCGGCCTGGCGAAGTTGTGGAAATTCCGCCGCCGCCGTTTGACATTGCGCCGCCGCCTGGTCCCTTACCGCAAGTTCAGAATGCACCGTTACCGCCCTTTGACCCCAGCGCTTCGACTTTGGCTGATTTTCCCGGACGCGGGCCGGATATTGCCAATATGATCATGGTGCATGGGGTGGTGCAGGTGGGGAATCAGGTGCAAGCGATTGTCAAAACCCCAAATGAAACGTCAGCACGCTATGTGCGGGCAGGCCAACGACTGGAGGGGGGTCTAGTGCTGGTGAAACGCATCGATGCACGGGGTCTGCAACCGGTGGTGGTATTTGAACAAGATGGGGTGCAGGTGGCCCGGGCAGTCGGTCAAGAACCCGATTTCCCGGTGAATCCCTTTACGATTGGGGCGCGGGTTCCTAGTCTCCAGAGCCAAAGCCCGCCTTCTTCACCGGGGATGATGGCAGCACCTACAGGGACGCCACCGGCATCATCTACTCCTGCAGCTCCGCCAATGCCCCGGCAAAGTCAAGCGCCTGTTTCTCCGACGCCAGCGGCACAGCCGACAATTGTGCTGCCACCCGCTCCTCCCGTTCGTTAAGCGCTATGTGAGGGAGTTGCTTATGCGATCCGTACCGATGACAGTGGGGCTTGTGTTGACCTTGGCGTTGCCGGCGGTGGCCCAACGGTTAACTCCCCAGAATGTGCAAGATGTTTACACGTTCATCGCCGAAAATGTTTGTCCCTACCCGCGTAACCCGATTGACCTGCGTTCGCTGCGGGAGTTGACGGGGCGGGATGATTTGACCTTGACGGATGTGCAGCTCATCTGTGGCCGGGCGACGGGACGGCGAGTAGCGGTAGCGCAAACAGTGGGTCGGCGGTCGCCTTTGTCCAACTTTGATTTGATTGAACGGGCGCGGCGGGCAACAGTATCGGTGATTCTCTCGGTATATGACGGGATTGGACAGCCTCAACCCGCACCAGGCAATATTCCTAGCAATCCCACATTTGCCACATTTCCTGAACAACGACTGTACGATGTGCGCCAGAGCAGCGGGTTCCACATTGGCAATGGCTTGATCATCACCAATTTGACGTCTCTCGGCGGCATTCCCACGGCCATCAGCAGCGATGGAACCATTGTGACAATCGAGGGTGCCAATGCCAACAATATGCGGCTGCGGGTGGAAATGGCCGATGGATCGGTACGGCAGGCACGGCTGGTGTATTTCGACCCGACAACAGATACAGCCCTGCTAGCGGTTAAGGGCGACACCCGGCGTTTGGCAGCTTTACCAGTGGCAATGGGGTTGCCTCGGATCGGCCAGCGGGTGTTGACGGTCAGCTATCCCATTGGGGTATTACCAGTAACAGCGACGGAGGGAATGATAGTGGGCATTCGACCCTACGGACGACTGACCCTCCTGCAAATTGATGCGGCCACCAGTGAAGGTTCCCAGGGGGGACCAGTTTTGGATGAACGGGGCGCAGTGGTTGGCGTGATTACCCTCAAGAACCCAACGGCTTTCCAACTGGCCGGTTCGCTCTTGGGAACTCAGAACATCGGCTTTGCCGTACCGATTGGCACAGTCTTGCAACGATTAAATCTGGCAGCGCGGGGAGGGCACTGAAATGAATTGGCGACGGTGGTATTGGTTGGTAGCGCCGGTAGGGGCAGCAACAGTTTTAACGGCAGCGGTGGCCTATACAGGGCGGGTGGTGCGCTCGCAACCGCAGCAGACGGAGATTGCAGAAACACCGCCGGAACCAGCTCCAACGATCCAGTCGGAAGTGACAGAAACGGACTGGCGGGCCGCAGCACGTTTAGAAGCGGAAAGCGCAGCCGCTTTTGCCCAAACAGCAGTGACACCCGCGGACTGGGAAGTCGTGCGTTCCAAATGGCGCAAGGCGCTGGCAATGCTGGACAAGGCGCCCCAAGACGAACAGACGGCCCGGATGCGGCGTTACTACCAGCAACAGCTACAGGAAGAGGGAGATGCGGAAGCCGATGATGTTCCTGGTGGACGGCGGGTTGCTAGCGCGAATCTTTTGCCAGGAACGCGAGGTATTTTTGCACGGGAGATTGTGATCCGGGGTGTGCCTGTGCCCAATCAAGTGTTAACGCCAGCGCAGATTGTCAATCGTTATCTCCCGGCGGCGGTGCGGGTAGAACCAACGCGGAGTGTGGTGGGCAGCGGCTTTCACATCGGCGAGGGCTACATCATTACCAACCTGCATGTGGCTCAAGAGGCGCGGGCATTTGACCGGCGAATTTTTGAGGACCGCACGATTCCCCTGACGATACGGCTGTATGACCGAACCCGGCGACCAGCCCGTGTTTTGCGCATCATGGAGGGAGGACTAGCAGCAATGGCTGGAGGAGTTATTCCTCCCCATGACCCACTAGACATTGCTCTACTGCAGGTTGTTGGTGATGTAAGTGACTTAGGCGTCGTACCCTTGTGCGGTAAGATGCGGGTAGGGGATCAAGTTATTGCCATGGGGACGCCCTTGGGGCAGCAAAATACGATTACAAAGGGCATTATCAGTGTGATTCATTCCTTTGAGGCGGGGCATATCATCCAAACTGACACCCAAATCCTCGGAGGTAACAGTGGAGGTCCCTTACTCAACAACCGAGGTGCAGTAGTAGCTGTTAACACTTCGGGTATTTTTGGTGCTCCTGTCGAGGGGTTGAAATTCTCTGTGCCTATTGTCCAAGCTCTGGAGCGGATGCGGGTGCGCGTGCTAAATACCGACAATCCTGGTTGTGGCGGTACAGGCCCGGTAGGCCGAGCAATGTATGCCCCAGGGCGGAAGTAGCTGGCAATGGTTTGGGTGGGTGTTGTTATTCCTAGTCGTGGGTTGTCGTCCACCCGAACCTCCTCCTTTTGTCGAAGCGCGTGACCCGAACCAAATTATCATCGGCACGACGGCCAAAGTTAGCACACTTGACCCGGCAGATGCCTACACCGTATTTGCCGGCAATGTGTTAATGGCGTTGGGGGACCGGTTGTACACCTATAAGCCGGGTACGACGGAGTTGCAGCCCCAACTGGCAACAGCTCTTCCTAATATCAGCGCTGACGGCCTGACCTACCGGATTTCCCTGCGCCAGGGAGTGGTGTTCCACGATGGGGAGCCGTTTAACGCGGCAGCTATGGTCTTTTCCCTACGGCGATTTATGGAAAATGGGGGGCGGCCATCGTTCTTACTCAAAAACATCGTGGCGGATATTCAAGCAACGGGCCCCTACGAACTCACTATCCGTTTACAAAAACCCTTTGCACCATTTCCTCGGCTACTGGCATTTTCGGGGCTGTGTGCCGTTTCCCCTAAGGCTTATAGCATCGGGCCGGGGCAATTTCAACCGCGGACATTTGTGGGTACTGGTCCATACCAGTTGGTACATTTTGGGAGTGATTTCCTGAAGCTCAAACGCTTTCCTCGCTACTGGGGGCCGCCGCCTGCTAGCGCCCAGTTGGACATCCAATTTCTGACTAGTAGTGCCAATTTGTACAATGCCTTGCAGACAGGAGCGATTGATGTAGCCTACCAGTTTTTGGAGCCGACTCAAATTCTGGAGTTACAAAAGCGTGATGATATTCAAGTCATCAGTAGCGCTGGCACGGGCATCAATTACCTAACCCTCAATCGCAACCAACCACCCTTGGACCGCCGGGAAGTGCGACAGGCCCTGGCTTTGGCCATGCCCCGCGAACTCATCCAACAACGGGTGTTTCAGAATTTGGTGGAACCGGCCTTCAGTCTCGTACCTAGCACCTTGCCAGGGTATCAACCAGTGTTTCGTATCACTGGCAACCCATCCCCCATCGAACGGGCCAGAACCCTCCTAGCGCAAGCTGGCTTTAACCCCACGCAACCCCTGCAACTCGACCTCTGGTATCGCAGCAACATCCCTAGCCAAATCCAGGTGGTGAGTACGATTAAGGCGGTGCTGGAGCGGGATTTGCCAGTGCGCCTCAATCTCCAACCTGTGGACTCCACGACTGCCTACCAGAACTTGGAAAAGGGTATTTACCCCGTGTTTTTGCTGGACTGGTATCCCGACTTTTTAGACGCCGATAACTATCTCGAACCTTTCTTGAGTTGCGCCAAAGGCAGCGAAGCGCAGGGTTGTCTAGAGGGGTCGAGCCGCACCTTTGGGTCGTTTTACTACAGCGCCAAGGCCAATGATTTGATCGCCCGTAGTCGTCGCACCACCGACCCTCAACAACGCCTGGTATTACTTGGGGAATTGCAAAAGTTGCTGGCCCAAGACGTACCCTACATCCCCCTGTGGCAGAACCGCGGGTTTGTGTTTGCCCGTAAAGACGTTCAGGGGGTGCGCTTGGAACCAACCCAGACTTTTCCCTTCTGGTTGTTGAAAAAAATACCCCCTACACCTGCAATTCAGCGCAGGGAGTCCTCGGTCAGCTATAGCTAAAAACATTTAGTCTGACGTAGAATAAGGCTGATAGGTTACGGAGTGATGTCTATGCCTTACAGCACAG